>DAIOWC010000101.1:0-4134 GCA_036758685.1 Streptosporangiaceae bacterium
GCGAGCTCGACCACGCTGGAGCCGCGATCGCCAGCCCCGCCCGACCGCAACCGGCCGCGCGCACGGCGAAGGATGCGGCCAACCGTCACGGGCAGTTACCGCCGCCGGTGCCGCCCGAGTTCGCGTTGATGTTGTTGCAGTTGTTCGTGACCACGACGTGGATGACGGCGACGACGCCGACGGCCAGCAGCACGAGGATGGCCGTGATGATGGCCAGCTCGATGGCCGACGCGCCGGCGTCGCGCTGGCGCCACGCCGCGGTGAGCCGGGCCATGTGGGCACCGGCAAGGCTGCGCAGGTAGCGCAGGGCCGGGTTGTCGAGGAACTTCGGGCCGTTCATGGAGCCTCCGTAACGGTGAGCGGTGGTTTAGCTGGGTCAGGCGTTGCCCAGCAGCGCGCGGACAGCCGGATACATCAGGAAGATCAGGAACGCCGCGCACAGCAGCATCTGCGCGACGAGCATCGACTCGGACTTCTCTCCCGCCTGGCCCTGCAGGTCGGTCAGCTCGCGGCGGCGCAGGCTGGCGGCGCGGGACACCAGCGACTCGCGCACCTTCGCCCCGTCCTCGGCCACGAGGCTGAGCGCCGCGGACAGGTCCCGAAGCTCGTCGACCTTGATCTCTTCGCCGAGCGTGCCGAGCGCCTGCCAGGGGGTCTGCCCGGTGATCCGGGCGTTGGCCAGGGTTTCCCTGATCCGCCACATCGACGGACCCGCTCCGATCTCGCTCGCGGCCATGAGTGCCTCGGGCACGCCGCGGCCTCCGGACAGATTCATCGCCACCAGATCGAGAAACGCGCCGATCGCGTGCCGGAAGTCGCGCCGGGCCCGGTCGGACTTCTGCTTGACCTCCAGGTCGGGAAGAAGGAAGAACACCAGGCCCAGGGCCAGGCCAACCCAGATCGGGATCCCGAACGGCAGGTGCAGCCCGGCCAGGCTGGCCAGCGCGTACAGCGCCGGGCCGAGGACCAGGCCGAAGATCGCCAGCAGGACCTTGCTGGCCAGATAGCCCTCGAAGGACATGCCGGCGAGCGCGAGGCTGCTGCGCAGGGACCGGAACTCCCACCCCTGCTCGGCGCACAGCTTCGCGACCATCCGGCCAATCCAGCGGGAGACCTCGCTCTCGTTCCCCGCGGTGCTTGGCCGGCTTGGCACCGGTCCGGCGTCCAGCGCGGCCAGCTGCCGGCTCAGACTCGCTCGGCGAGGGATCAGGGCGAAGACGAGCAGGAACAACCCGATGCCGCAGAACGCGCCTGCCAACAGTGCCGGGTTCATGAGACGCCTCCCAGGGTCGAGGCTGCGTGCTCGGCTTCGCCGTCAGCCATCGCCGGCCGGGCCGTACCCGCCGTCGCGGCGTCGGCCGGCGCGGCAACTGGCGCCGCGATCAGCAGCCGCTGGGGAGCCTCGAACGCCGCCAGCCGGCGCAGCCAGACCACCCCTGCTCCGTACACGACGACGACGATGACCAGCACGCACTGTCCGAGCACGCCGTTGTAGGGCGCGAGGAAACCACGGTCGAGAACGGCCAGGATCAGCGCGAGGCCGACGGAAACCCCGATCACGATCTGCACGCTGCGCCGGGTCGACCGCCGGTCAGCGGTGATCTTGCGGCGCATGTCCAGCTCATCCCGCACCGAGCGGGCAAGCGCGCCGAGCAGGTCGCGCAGGCCCGGACCGCGCAGCCGGGCGTTAATGATCAGGGCAGCGATGATCAGGTCGGCGCTTGGGTCGTCGAGGTCGTCAGCGAACCGCTGCAAGGCGGCCGGCATCGGCGTACGGGTGTGCAGACGATCGACCAGACCTTCCAGCGGCTCGCGCAACGTGTCCGAGGCGACCCGCAGTGAGGCGGGTATCGCCTGCTCCAGGCCGACCGCGCCGGCAATCGTGTCCCGC
Source organism: Streptosporangiaceae bacterium (assembly GCA_036758685.1). Classification (GTDB taxonomy): domain Bacteria; phylum Actinomycetota; class Actinomycetes; order Streptosporangiales; family Streptosporangiaceae; genus JAJYUU01. The sequence goes on from DAIOWC010000101.1 coordinate 1,892, forward strand.
AGGGACTCGGTCCAGCTCGCCAGTCCCTCTAGCCGGGCCAGCGCGCGGCGCTCGCTGGCCGCGCCCGATACGCCGCGCCAGCTGAAGACCAGCAGCGCAACGCCGATCGCGGCAACAACCCAGCCGGTGGCGAGCAGCGTGACCACGCCGGCCACGAGGCCGACCGCGCCCTGGGGGCTGAAGAGCCTCCTGAGCCACTGGTCCAGTCGGCTCGCAGTGCCGTCCGGCCGGGCCGGAAGCCCGCGCATCGCGACAACGAGCAGGAGGATCCCGCCGCCGGCCGCGGCCCCGAGCAGGACCGCGAGCAGCTGATAGGCGGACAGTCGGCTCACCACACCCCCCTGGCCGGGTCGTAGCCCTGCTCGGCCAGCTCGGCCAGGCAGGAGACGGGCGCGTGCGGCACCGCCCGCCCGTCCTGGCCCGCCGCGAACACCTCGCTCGACAGCACGCGGCCGTCGATCCCGGTTACCTCCCGGATGCTGGAGACATAGCGGCGGAGCGTGCCGCCTCTCGTGTAGTCGTTGCGCTTCTCGATGAAGACGACGAAGTCGATCGCGCCGGCGATCAGCATGTGCGTTGCCTCGACCGGGAGCCGTTCCGCCGACTGGATCGCGTAGGTGGCGATGCGGTTGAACACCTCGAGCGAGGAGTTGGCGTGGATCGTGCACAGCGAGCCGTCGTTGCCCTGGGTCATCGCGTTGAGCATCGTGACGATCTCGTCGCCGAGCACCTCGCCGACGATCACCCGGCTCGGGTTCATGCGCAGCGACCGGCGGACGAGCTCAGCCATCGTGATCGCGCCCTGGCCCTCGGAGTTCGGCAGTCGTTCCTCGAACGCGACGACGTTCGGGTGCAACTCAGGGAACTGGTCGATGCCGACCTCCAGGGCCCGCTCGACCGTGATCAGCCGCTCGTCGCCGGGGATCTGGTTCACCATCGCCCGGAGCAGCGTGGTCTTGCCGGCGTTCGTCGCTCCGGCGATCATGATGTTCTTCCGCGCGGCCGTCGCCGCGGCCAGGAAGGATGCGGTCTCCGGCAGCAGCGTGCCGTTCCCGACCAGGTCGGCGAGGAAGACCTTGCCCAGGCGCGCGCGGCGGATGGAGACCGCGGGACGCAGCGTCACGTCCATGACCGCTGACAGCCGGGACCCGTCCGGGAGGCGCAGATCAAGCTGTGGGTTCGCGGTGTCGAACGGGCGGCTGGACAGACCCGAGTAAGCGGCGAGCACCTGGATGAGCTCGACGAGTTCGTCGTCGGTCTCGGCCACCGGCTCGGCGACTACCTCGCGCCCGTCGGCGTAGCCGAGGAACACCCGGTCACAGCCGTTGATGTCAATGTTCTCGAGCTGCTGGTCCTCGAGCAGCGGCTGGATGCGGCCGACGCCGAACAGCGCCGCGTGAATGGACGCGGCGAGCTCTTCCTCTTGCTCGGCGTTCGGCGGCATGCGGCCAGCGGTGATCTCGCTGCGCGCGTGCGATTCGAGCACCTGCGCGATGATCGCGCGCGCGAACTGGCGCTCGTCCTCGGCCGACATCGGCGGCATGCCGACGGCCGCGTCCGCGCGCCGCTGCTCGGCCAGCCGGTCGCCGACCTCGCCGCGCAGTCGCTTGACGACGCCATGATCGACGGCCATCAGCCTCTCCGGTCCGGCGGCAGCTCTTGCGGCACGGTCAGGCTCCAACCGGGCTGGTCGTCATCATCGTCCGGTGCCGACGCGCCGTGATGGCGTCCGCGCAGCGGGCCCGCGAGCCCGGCCGGGGCGTAGGGGGCCGGGCCGCCATTCGGCTCATCGGGTGGCGGCCAGGTCCGGCGAAGCTGCGCAACCGGTCGCTGCGGTGGCTCGGCTCCCTGGGGGTCAGAAACTGGTGCCTCGGGTCGCGGTGGTTCGCCGCGCGGCGGCTCGGGCCGCGGTGGCTCGGCGCGCGGCGGTTCGGGCCGGACCGGTTCGGGCCGGACCGGCTGGGGCCGGTCGGGCTGCACCCGCGCCGGCTCCGTCCACGCCGACTCCCCGCGAACTGGCGGAGCCCAGACCGAGGCGCCGCGCGCCGGCTCCGGGCGCGCCAGCTCCGGGCGCGCGGCTTCGGGCCGCACCGGCTCGGGATGCGCCGGACCGGGACGCATGGGTTCGGGGCGAGGGGGTTCGGGGCGGACAGGCACGGGGCGCAACGGCTCCTGGCGCAACGGCTCCGCGCGCAAGGGCTCGGGGTGAATGGGCTCCGGGCGCATGGGCTCCGGGCGCATGG
>DAIOWC010000101.1:4234-15658 GCA_036758685.1 Streptosporangiaceae bacterium
ATGGGCTCCGGGCGCATGGGCTCCGGGCGCATGGACTCAGCGCGGACCGGCGCCGGTCGGGCCTCAGGCGGGATGCGCGGCAGGAGCTCAGAGGCCGCCGGCCTTGTCTCCGCCGGCCTTGTCTCCGCCGGCCTTGGAACCGCCGGCACTGGCCCTGCCGGCACTGGCCCTGCCGGCACTGGCCCTGCCGGCGCCGCGCCGAACCCCGCCGGCACCGGGCCGGGCACCGTCGGACCCGGACCGAACCCACCGGTCGCCATCCGCCGGCCCGGCGAGGCAGCGCCGAACTCACCGGCGACCGGACCCGGATTCGCCTGCGCCGTACCAGGCCCGGCCGACGCCGCGGCGAAGCCGCCCTCGGCTACTGCCTCCGGCGCGGGCAGCTGCTCAATGACACGCGCGGCGATGTCGCGCGCCGACCTGATCAGGAGCGACTTGGACAGGCTCCCGCCGCGCTCTCCGGACAGCGCGGCCGCGCTCTTCGGCTCGTAGGCAAGTCCGCCGAGCAGCCGGACCGCGCCTCGGCCCTGGCCCTGATTGAGCGCCCGGCTGAGTTCGGCAACCGTGCCGCTAAAGTCACGCTGGCCGGCGATCGCGATGACGCCGACCGTCGGCCCGGGCTGACCGCGCCGCTGGCCGCAGGCCGCGACGGCGGCCGCCCGTTCCCGCAGGCGCACCACCTCGCCGAGGCTCGCGCGCATGACGAGCACCACGAACGACGCCTCAGCGAGCAGGTCGTAAAGCGGTCCGTCAACGCCGATCCGGCCGCAGTCGGCGATGACGTCGGCGTCCCGGACGCGCGACAGGGCCACGCCGACTGGCCGCCACAGGCGGTCGAGGCCCGCGCCCTGCTCGGCCGTCGACACTCCGGTCAGCACCGGCAGTCCGCCGGGGAGCTGCTGGGCATGCTCCCAGACCTGCTGCGGCGACAGCCCGCGCCGGGCGGCGATGGCCAGGGACAGCAGGCCGCGCTGAGTGTCCAGCCGTCCCCCGCCCTCGGCCGGCATCCGGTAGGCCAGGTCGCCGCCCGCCGGATCGCATTCGGCCAGTAGCACGGGCCGCGGCCACGCGGTGGCCAGGGCCATCGCCGCGGTGGTGACTCCGGGCGATCCCTTGTCGGCCGCGATCGCGATCAGCGCCATGGGTTACTTTCTGGCGCCCGACGAGGAGTTCGGATTCGGCGATGTGCTCCCGCCCGGCGATGGCGATCCCGCTGCGGGCGGGATGCGAGCCCCGGCCTTGGCCACTCCGGCGGGCAGCACGGCCAGAGCCACGTCTCCAGCCGACGCATTGCACGACACCTGGCCCGCGTCCACCGGGTTGAGCGCGAGGGTCACCTCGGTGTTCTCTCCGCCCTCGGTGGGACTGCTCACCCCTAGCACCACCGCGTTCACCGCGAGCGCCTCGCCACCCGCCCCCGGGCAGTTGGCACCAGTAACGACGTCATAGACATCGACGTGAGATCCGATCGTGAGCGGGGCCGGCATCTGCCCGGCGTGCAGCGACAGGCCGACCTGCGCGGCGCCGGCCGTGACTGTGCTCGCCTTCACGACCATCTCCGGGGTCAGCAGCGTGCCCGGCGGCAGCGTCACGGCCGCGTAGAACTGCGTGACCTGGCTGACCTGACTCCAGGGGACGTAGTCAAGCCCGGTGTTGGAGGCAACCTCGACCTGAGTCAGCGAGCTCGCCGGTATCTGCTCGCCGGCGCCGATCTCGCCCGTGACCTCGACGGCGGCCACGCGCTTGCCGCTCTGCATGACCAGCAGGCCGGCGCCGAGCGCCCCGCCCGCGATCAGCAGGACCGCCACGGCGGCGAGAGCCGGCTTGCGCTCCCTCGGAGCGCTCGGCGGGCGCCTGGTGGCCGATGGCGTCGGCCCCGCCCATGATGACCGCTGGTCAGCCTGCGAGTCGCGCTGCAACGTGCTTCGGCCCGGCATGACGTTCGCTTCCCCTTCGCTCCCGCGCGCGGCATCGACGGCGCACCGCAGCCCATTATTGCGCCTTTATCGGCCAAAATCTCACCATTGAGATGAGTTGCTAGGAACCGTTCCCCCGGCCGGGGACTCACCAGCGGAACGAGCAGCCGAACGCGCTCGGCGTGGCCGTCCGCTTGAGCTGAACGCGGGCAGAGGAACGAGCCACCAGCCACCCAGCATGCCGTAGCTTCGCCGGGCTTGCCCGCTGAAGCGGGTAAATGATCATAGATCATTGGCGCTGAGCCGATTAGCTGCGTAAACGGCGTAGCGGCGCGCGTATGTGCTGTTGCTGACTGTTACGCCATTAGCGGCGGAATGGCACCAGTAGGGCGGAACGGCTTGCACGGTCTTGTCAGGTAATGCCATCCTGCGTGGTGCGCCTGCGGTCGGCTTCAGCCCGGCGCGGGTCTGTGGCCTGGTGACGTTCCGTCCGGCGCCGCGATGCTCGGCAGACCCTAACGAAAGGAACCAGCAAGTGGCAGATCTTGCAGTCACCTATGCGGAGATGGACTCAGCCGCCAAGCAGCTGATCAACGGCCACCAGGAGATCACGGCCAAGCTGATGGCGCTGAAGACGATGGTTGACGGCCTGGTTCAGAACGGCTTCGTCACCGACCGGTCCAGCAAGCAGTTCGAGGTGTCCTACACCGAGTTCAACAAGGGTGTCACGCAGACCATCCAGGGTCTGGACGGAATGAGCAAGTACCTCACTGCTGCGGCGAAGGCGTTCGGCGACACGGACAACCAGCTCGCGCGCGCCCTCCAGTAGCCACGCTGCGCGACGTCGGAAAGCCCGCCAGGTGCGGGCTTTTCGCCGTACGCCGACGGGGCTAAGGCACGCGAGGATGGCAGGAGGACAGCGATGCAGCTCGCGCTGACGGTCGTGTCTCCCGCGGGACGGCGCCGGGCGGACGTGCAGCTCGACGCAGATCCGCAGACCCCCGTCGGCGAGCTTGCCGCCGAGTTTGCCCGGCTCCTCGGGCTGGGCGGATTTGCGCACCAGGACGTGCCGGGCGCGGACATCCTGCAGTTCCCCGGCGTCAGGGACCGGTATCACCGAGCGGACCGCCAGGCCGGCCTGGCGAGCGGGACATTCGCCTCGGTCCTGGCCCCGGCACCGGCACCGGCCCCGGGCCCAGCGCCCCAGCCGGGCGCGCCCGCCCTGTACGCAGATCACCGCCTGATCCCCGCCGACCAGCCGCTGGGCGAGTCGCCGCTGCGGGACGGCTGCCTGATCAGCCTCGGCGATCCGTCCGGGTGCCTGCCGCTCGAGCCGACCGGGCTGGCCGAGATCCGCGTCGCCGGCGGTCCCGCGGCCGGCGCGGTGCATCGCCTCAACGCCGGCCAGTTCGAGATCGGCGGCTCGCACCTGGCGCAGTTGCGGCTGGAGGACCCAGCGGTCCCCGGCTCGGCGCTGCTGGTGACCGTCGATCCGCAGGGCCGTTGCCAGGTGCTCGCCCAGCCCGGTGTGGCCGCGACGCTCGACGGCGAGCCGGTAACCGGGTTCGGCGACTGGAAGCGCGGCCAGCAGGTCGCAGTCGGCCAGAGCCTGCTCGAACTGGCGGGGTACGAGCCGCCGGACGCAGCTCTGCATCCGTCGCAGGACGGCGCCGGCCTCGACTTCAACCGGCCGCCGCGGCTGCTGCCGCCCGCTCGCCCGACCAGCTTCGTGCTGCCAACCCCGCCGGTCCGGCCGGACCGGCGGCCGCTGCCGTGGCTGGTCGCCGGCCTGTCGCTTGTCATGGGCATCGCCCTTGCCTACTTCCTGCACGAGATCTTCCTGCTCGCCACGTGCCTGCTCGGGCCAGTCATGCTGATCGGGAACTTCTTCAGCGAGCGCAAGCAGGGCCGCAAGTCCCACACCCAGCGCCTGGCCGAGTACGCCGAGCACAAGAAGCGCATCGAGGATGACGCCGCCGAGGCGCTGGCCGCCGAGCGCGCGCAGCGCCTGTCCGACTCCCCCGATCCCGCCGCCGTGCTGAGCATCGCGACCGGCCCGCGCCGCCGGCTCTGGGAACGGCGCACCAGCGATCCGGACTACCTGCTGCTCCGCGTCGGCACGGCCGACCTGCCCTCGGCGGTCGAGCTGCAGGATCCGACCAGGGATGAGCACCGCCGCCAGGTCCTCTGGACCATCAGGGACGCCCCCGTAACGGTGCCGCTGCGCGAGCGCGGCGTCCTCGGCGTGGCCGGCCCCGCGGATGGCCCGCGGTCGATCGCGCGCTGGCTCGTCGGCCAGGCCGCCACCCTGCACAGCCCGAACGACCTGCAGGTGGTCCTCCTGACCGATTCCTCCGGCCAGGAGGACTGGGAGTGGGCCAGGTGGCTGCCGCACTGCCAGCGGCCCCTGCCTGGCCCGGTGGCCGCGATCGGCACGGACGCCGAAACCGTTGCCGCCAGGATCGCCGAGCTCGGAGCGGTGATCACGGACAGGCTGCGCGCGCTGCGGGCGGCCGGCCCGAACGCCAGCATCGACGCGACCGACGTCCTCGTGGTGTTCGACGGATCCCGGCGCCTGCGCGCGCTACCCGGCGCCATCCAGATCCTGCGCGAGGGACCGCAGGTGGGCGTCTACTCGATCTGCCTGGACGCCGAGGAGCGCCTCCTGCCGGCCGAGTGCCACGCGGTCGCGGTCTTCGAGTCCGGCGGGCTGCGGGTGCAGCAGATGAGCGAGGCCACGATCAGCGGCGTCCGCCCGGACTGCGTGAGCCCCGCGTGGTGCGCGCGGCTGGCCCGCGGGCTCGCCCCGATCCGGGACATCAGCGACTCCGGCGAAGGGCTCGGCCTGCCCGACTCGAGTCGGCTGCTGGACGTGCTGCAGCTCGAGCCGCCCACTGCCGCGGCGGTGGCCGCGCGCTGGTCGGCCGGCGGCCAGACCACGCTCGCGGTGGTGGGCGAGTCTTACGACGGAGCGTTCGGCATCGACTTCCGCCGGGACGGGCCGCACGGACTGATCGCCGGAACGACCGGCTCGGGCAAGTCGGAGCTGCTGCAGACGATCGTCGCGTCGCTGGCCGTCGCCAACCGGCCGGACGCCATGACCTTCGTGCTTGTGGACTACAAGGGCGGCAGCGCGTTCAAGGACTGTACCCAGCTGCCGCACACCGTCGGCATGGTCACCGACCTCGATACCCATCTGGTGGAACGAGCGCTGGCGTCGCTGGCCGCCGAGCTCACCCGGCGCGAGCACATCCTGGCTGACGCGGGGGCCAAGGACATCGAGGACTACACCGACCTGCGGCTGCGGCGGACCGGCGCCCGCGGCCAGGGACCGGTCCTGGTCCGGGCCGGCAGTGTCCGGCCAGACCAGGACCGGGCGGGCACTCTGGAGCCGATGCCGCGGCTCATGATCGTGATCGACGAGTTCGCCGCCATGGCGCGCGAGCTGCCGGACTTCGTCACCGGCCTTGTCGATGTGGCCCAGCGCGGGCGCTCGCTCGGCATCCACCTGATCCTGGCCACGCAGCGACCGTCCGGCGTGGTGTCGCCGGAGATCAGGGCCAATACCAACCTGCGCATAGCGCTGCGGGTCACCGATCCGGCCGAGAGCGCCGACGTCATCGAGGCCCCCGATGCGGCCCAGATCGCCAAGTCGACGCCGGGGCGCGCGCTGGTCAGGCTCGGTCACGCATCGCTGGTGCCGTTCCAGGCGGCCAGGGTCGGCGGCCGGCGGCCCGGCGCCACCGCCGAGGCCCGCCAGTCACCGTGGCTGGCCCCGGTGAGCTGGCATGACCTTGGCCGGCAGGCGCCGGAGCGGCCGGCCGAGCGCACGCAGGAGCAGGAGAACACCGACCTCAGGGTGCTGGTCGAGGCCATCGGCGCGGCGAACGACGAGCTCGCGATCCCGGCACAGCACAGCCCGTGGCTGCCCGCGCTGCCGGACGCGCTGCTGTTGGAGGCGTTGCCGCAGGATTCGCCCGCCGTCGAGGCGGCCAGCGGGATGCTCCCCGTGATCCCGTACGGGATCGACGACCTGCCATCGCAGCAGGCACAGCGGCCCGCGGTCATCGACCTGAGCGCGTTCGGCCACATGATGGTCGCCGGCGGCCCGCGCACCGGCCGGTCCCAGCTGCTGCGGACGATCGCGGGCTCGGCCGCGCGGACGCTCAGCTGCGCCGACCTGCACATCTACGCCCTCGACTGCGGCAACGGCGCGCTGCTCCCGCTCGCCGACCTGCCGCACTGCGGCGCCGTCGTGCTGCGCACCCAGGCGGAGCGGGCTACCCGGCTCATCACCCGGCTCGGCCAGGAGCTGAGCCGCCGCCAGGAGGTGCTCGCGGAGTGGGGCTTCGCCGACATCGGCGAGCAGCGCGCGGCTGCCTGCCAAGGGAGCGGAACGGCGCTCCCGCACATCCTGGTGTTGCTCGACCGCTGGGAGGGATTCGTCACCGCGCTCGGCGAGGTACACAACGGGATGCTCGCCGACGCGGTCACGCGCATACTCGGCGAGGGTGCCAGCGTCGGCGTGCACCTGGTGATGACCGGCGACCGCACGCTGATCTCCGGCCGGATCTCCTCGATGACCGACGACAAGCTGGCGCTGCGGCTGCCGGATCGCGACGACTACAACCTCGTCGGCCTGCGCCCGCGGGACATGCCCGACCACATGCCGCCGGGCCGGGCGTTCCGCAGCGGCAGCGGCGTGGAGACTCAGGTGGCGCTGCTCTCGGCGGATGCCTCCGGTCAGGGCCAGGCGGACGCCCTGCGCGCCATCGGGCAGGCCGCAGCGGCCCGCGACACCGACGTTCCGGTACCCGCGCGGCCGTTCCGGGTGGACGTGCTGCCGGCCCGGATCTCATTCGCCCAGGCCTGGGCGGCGCGCGATGCTGCCGCCAGGCCCGCGCCGCTCTGGGGCCTGGTCGGGGTCGGCGGCGATGAGCTGACCGCCTACGGCCCGGACCTGTCGGAGTCGATCCCGGCGTTCATCGTCGCCGGGCCGGTCAAGTCGGGTCGCAGCACGGTGCTGATCTCCATGGCGCGCTCGTTCCTCGCCGCCGGGACGCAGGTCATCCTGGCGACGCCCCGGCCATCCCCGCTGCGCGCGCTGCGCGGCGAGGGCGGCGTGGTGCGGTCGTTCGAGGGCGCCGGCCTGCCGGCCGAGGAACTGGCGGCGGCGCTGGCCGAGTTCAGCGGAGCCGGCGTGGTGCTGATCGACGACGCGGAGGTGCTGCGGGACTGCGGCGCCGCCGAGGAACTCATGGAGATCATCGACCTCGGCGGGGAGCGGCAGCAGGCGCTGGTCATCGGCGGTAACTCCGAGGACCTCTGCACCGGGTTCGGCGGCTGGCAGGTCGACGCGAAGCGAGCGCGCCGCGGCTGCCTGCTGTCCCCGCAGCAGATCACCGACGGCGACCTGATCGGCGTCCGGCTGCGGCGCAGTCAGGTGGGCGAGTCAGTCCGGCCAGGGCGGGCGCTGCTCAACCTCGGCGACGGCGAGCTGATAACGGTCGCGGTACCCGCGGACTGACCGGCCGTCAGAGATCCGGGTGCTGGCGCCGGAGCTCGTCGCGGCGCGCGATCGCCTGCCGCCTGCCCTGGTTGGCCAGGTACACGCCGGTGCCGGCGCTGATGATCGCGACGATGACCAGGACGGCGCCCACGGCGGGCGCACCCGCCACGAACGAGATCAGCGCGCCGACGGCCAGCACGGCCGCCGCCACCATCGCAAGACCGGCCTTGCGCGCATAACGCCCGATCGAGGCGGGATCAACCATGCTCCAACCCTCCCATCCGGCTACGCCAACAGCAACCGAGCCGCGCTAGCCGCGCGGCACGACCGTGATGCCGTGGGTGAACTCATCGATGGCCGGCATGGCCATCTGCAGCCGTCCGAGGTCGCCCGTCGCGGCGAACACGCGCAGGTCGGTCTGGTGCTCCTCCGACCGCCACGCATACTCCAGGCAGCCGATCACCTCCGGCCCGCTCTCCTGCCGCAGGTAACGCAGCACCCGGAGGCCGGTGCCGAGGCGCGGCGTGCAGGCCTGCTCGACCACCGGCGGCTTGGTCGCCTTCGGATCATCCGCGTGCGCCAGCAGCCGGAGCTGCGCCTCGCGCTCGCCGTACATCGGCCAGACGCCGAGGCAGAGCGGCAGCGGCCCGACCCGAGGGTTCGCGGGCAGGTGGACGAACGCCAGATGGCAGGCGACCTGCCCGTAAATGCCCTGGTGCACGGACGCGAGGCTGCGCGTCAGCCGGGTGACATCGTGGTCGGCGTGCGGGATGCCGGAGGCGTCCCACCAGAGCCGGGCGTAGCCAGCGGACCAGGACTGCAGATCATGACCGGCCGGGAATCCCGGCGGGCACGGAATCCACGTCGAGGTGTCGTAGGCGATGCGGACCCAGCCGTGCTCGCTCATCAGCCCCCGGACGGCCGCTGCGCCCTCGGCGCCTGGCTGCGCGCTCATCGCCAGGTCCAGCGGAACGTCGACATCACCGCGTCGAACAGCTGCACCAGCGCGGATGCGAGGTCGTCCTCGGGATCCCCGCCCCCGAGCGTGCTGAACGCGACCGCCAGCCAGCGGGCGGGATCGCCCGGCGCGGCGACCACGTAGTCGACCCGCCGCGACCGCTCCTCGATTTCCTCGTCCGGTTCCGGATCGGCGATCCGCTCGGTCCGCACGGCCATCGACTCGCCGACCGTCGTGATCACTGAGTCTCCGTCCAGGCTGGCCAGGTGGGTAATGACGGCGCCGGCCTCGATCTCGGCCGGCTGGTCAGGCACGGCCCCCAGATCGAACTGCGACACCACGAACGAAGCCGCGATCGGGATGCCCCGGCGAGGCTCAAGCGGCAGGTAGAGGTCAACGCCACCGCGCTCGCGCGCCTGGCTGATCATCGCGGCGAGCTTGCGCTCCAGGTCGAGCCGCAGCGGAACGAGCTTGTCCGGCGGCACGTGCGGCGAGCGGCGGGCGAAGGCGTCCTCGACGATCTTCTTGACCGCTGCCCTGGCCCCGCGCTGCACCGGGATCCGGCTCCAGCCCGGCGGCAGCACGAGACTGTACCCGGCCGGGACACGGCTGGCACCGCGGGTCTGACTGGCCCGCGGAGCCTCGTTCCGTGCCGTCTCGGCGACGCCGCCGCCTGCCTGCGCCATTACGGAAGCAGCCGTTCGACGATGTTGAAGGCCACGGTGTCGGGGGCGAAGATGATGTCCGCCGCGGACGTCGGGATGCCGGCGGTGGTCGGGTTCTCGAACGTGTTCGTGTACCAGTTCGTGTAGCCAGGGACCGACATGTGCACCGGCGACGGGCCGCCGGGGCCGTCGAAGCCCGGGTCGCTGCCGACCAGGCCGGCGATCGAGCTGGTCATGGAGACCACCGCGTTGGAGTCCATGCCGATCCGCAGCCACTTCGCCGCGGTGGCGGCCGAGTCGATGTCGGCGATGCCGGCACCCGAGAAGCGCTGCGCGATCGAGGAGATCTTTGCCAGCGTCGTCGCGTCCTCGCTCAGCAGGTGATACTCCAGCCACGTGGGCTTGGCGCCGTCGGCGAGGTCGGGGACAAGCTGGTTGACCTTCTCGATGTAGCGCGCGGCAATGCGCATGATCGACTGGTCGTCGAAGATCCCGCCCTTCGCGCCGAGGAAGTCCAGGCCCTTCTGGATCATCCCCGAGCGCTGGGCGGTGATCTCGAGCTTCGCGGCCGTCTCGGCGCTGTCCGCGCCCGCCTCGACCATGCTGCTCATCAGCTTGGTCCCGCCGAAGGTCAGCAGCGCCAGCGCGTCCATGGCGAAGTCGAACCAGGACCCGTTGCCGGTGATCGCGAGCAGGAGCCGGCCGGCCGTGGCCACGGCGGTCAGGATGAAGCCGGCCATCAGCAGCGCGTCGAGGATGTCGAGGCCGGGGATGAACAACGCGATCACCGCGAGGATCGTGGCGATGATTTCCAGCGCCGTGCAGATGTCCTTGATCAGCCAGGACCAGTCGCTAACCCAGTTCTTGAACTGGTCCCACCAGCTGTCCTTCAGGCTGTCGCTGATCGCGCTTCCGATCAGCCCGGCGTAGTAGCTCCCCCGCTCATCCCGGAAGTTGATGGCCTTGTTGAGCAGGGCCTTCGCGGCGTTCAGCTGGTCGGTCGCCAGGTTCATCGCGTTGTGGTAGTTGGTGATCGCCTGCTTCTGCTGCGCGGTGAGGTTGCTCCCGCCCGGCAGGACCACGGTGGCGTTCAGTTTCTGGTACGGCCCCTCGGCCTCGGTCAGCGCCTGGACCGACTGCCGCTGCGCATCCTCAAGATCCGGCACCCACTGGCTCAGCGCGGACGAGACCTTCTGATAGCGGCCTATCACTTTGCCGAGCTGGCCCGCGAGGTCGCTGGCGTTCGAGTGGATCTTGTCGGCGTACTTGCCGATCAGGGCTCCGTCGGCCCCGCCCGCGGCGATCTTGTGCAGCGCGGCGACCTCGCCGATGATCTCCTCGGCTATCGACGCCAGGTGCGCCGCTTCCTGGCTGATCACGTCCGGGTCACCGGGGACCGGGTCGGTATCCCAGCCAAGCGGCGCCCAGTCGGTCGGCCGTCCCATCGCGTTCTCCCTCAGCTACTTCTTGGTGAGTGCCTGCGCCAGCTGACTGTCGGTGCCGTTGAACGTCTTGATCGACTGGGTCACCATCTGATCCAGGGCCTGCATGGAGCCGATGATCTGCTTGCGGTGGTAGGTCCAGTTCCCGGCGAAGCCGTCGAGCTGGCCCGCGATGTCCCCGGAGCCGATCGCCCAGTCGTCATGGCCCTGCTCGGTCTGGATGTTCGTGAATTCCGAGATCAGGCTCGTCAGCGTGGCGTGGCTCTCGCCCAGCAGGCCGTAGTCCACGCGCAGATCAGTCATGACTGGCCCTCCCGGTTGGTGAGTTCGCTGGCGGCTGCTACGGCGAGGCCGATCAGCGCCATCGCCCGGCGGACGCGGACCAGCGCGACGGCGCTGGCCCCCAGGCGGGCGAGGTTGATCGCGATGAGCACGGCGGCCAGGATCGCCGCCGGGGCCCTGAGGTCACCGGCCGCGGCGCCCAGCGCCGTTCCGGTCGCCAGCGCGACCACCGCAACCGCGGATATCGTCACCCAGCGCCGCGCGTGCGAGCGCTGCGCGTGCGCGTCAGCCAGCAGCGCCGCCGGATCCGGCGGCGCCGTCCCCCGGCTGACCCGCTGCACGCTGCTTTCCTGCACGCTCCGCGTCCCGCTTCTCGCGTCCTGCTGCCGCTCTGGTGTCCCGGCGTATCGCTGCATATCGGCGGGACGGCACATAAGCTACAGAACGGTAAGCGCGTCCCGCTGCCATTGTGGCCGAGAATCGCAGCAGATCTTGGCAAATCGGAGCTACCGGGACGCCTAGTACGTCGATGGATTGGTCAGGCGAATGGGCAGTCAATCCGGCCTGACGGATCACCCCTCCCGCTGCGACCTGGCATGACAGTTGCGCTTGCGGTAGTGCTGTTCGCGGCCGGCCTGGCGCTGGGCTGGCC
>DAIOWC010000101.1:15758-20689 GCA_036758685.1 Streptosporangiaceae bacterium
GCAGAGCCTCCGGCAGCAGAGCCTCCGGCAGCAGGGCCTCCGGCCGCGGGATGGCGCCGGTATCCGCCGCCACTGGCCGTGGGGCTGTGCACCGCGGCACTGTTCGCCGGACTGGCGGTGCGGAACGGCGCTGCCGCCCAGCTGGCCGCGTTCTGCTGGCTGGCGGCGGTCGCGGTCCCGCTGGCCTGGATTGACGCTGTCGTCCGCCGGCTGCCCGACGTGCTGACGGCGGCGGCCTACACGGGGACCATCGTGCTGCTCATGATCGCGGCCGCCGCTTCCGGGGACTGGGGCGCGCTGGTGCGGGCAGTACTCGGCGGCGTCGCCCTCACCGGCGGCTTCCTGGTCGTTGCCCTGATCAGCCCGGCCGGGATGGGCCTCGGCGACGTCAAGCTCGCCGCGAGCATCGGCACCGTGCTGGCCTGGGCCGGATGGGGAACGCTGGCGGCCGGAGTGGTCGCTACGTTTCTGCTCACCGGGTGCTACGCGGTCGTGCTGCTGGTATCGCGCCGGGCAACGCTGCGGCAGGTCATCCCGCTCGGCCCGTTCATGATCGCAGGCGCCTTCCTGGTGCTGCTCGCGACCGCCGGGCGCTGAGATCGCGGGCCCGGCCGGCCTTTGTTGCCTGGCAGCACGCCGTTTGCTGGTTCCGCCGTTACCCGCGCCTACCACCCTTCATGGTCATTTAGTGCGCTAAGTTCGCGAAAGGCGTCTTCGGCATTGGCCGCCATTGCTAGACTCCGGTGCTCGTGGCGGTCAGCAGCGGCGCTCGAGACGGATGGCGTTGGCGGCAGGCTCTGCGAGCCGTTCTGCCGATTGGAGCCCTGCTTCTGCTATCGGCGTGCGGCTCGTCGCCGGCGGCCGGGACCTTCCACCCGCAAGGGTCGGGCGGCACTTCGACGGCCACGCCCAGCGCGACCGTCTCGTCGGGGGCCAGCGACATCAGCTCCGGCGGCCTTGCCTGGCCGCCCTTCGGCGCCAGCACGCACGTCGTGGTGCCCAACTGGCGCACCGTCGACCGGGCCGCGGCCCCGGCCGTGAAGGCGGACGAGGACTTCCTGCTCGCGGTGATGTACGCCGACTACACCGGCGACCGCGACCACCGCTGGACTGCGTACGCCTCAGCCCCGGTGCGCACGGGCCTCGCCTCCACGCTCGCGATGCCGGACGTGACCACCGAGTCGTTCATCGGGACGGTGAAGTTCTGGCACATGACGGCCGCGCCGAGTTCGCTGGCCCCGGGCGCCGTCGTGGTCGCCGAGTGCGTGGACAGTGCCAAGGCGAAGAACACGGGCCTCAGCACCGGCAGGGTGCTGCCCAAGAGCCAGCAGAACACGACCGACGAGAACTACTACGAGAACACCGACGTCCTCGCCGATCAGCACGGCCAGTGGCAGGTCATCTCCATTGAGCCCGAGCTCTACTACCCGCGAGCCGTGGAGTGCAAGCCATGATCAGTCGCAGCGTTCGCGCCGGTACCGCGCTCGCCGCCGGGCTGCTGGTGGTGCTGGCGACGTCGCCGCAGGCGGGGGCCAGCACCAACCCCGACCCGAATCCCGGCTGCCAGGGTCCGAACTGCGCGATCAGCCTGTCGCAGTTCATCACGCTCAGCGGCGACGTCGGCAACACCGGCCACGTGACCGTGAATGTCCCGCCGCCGCCGTGCCTGTGGGAGCCGATCGGCAACCAGATCACCGGGAGCCAGGTGATCGTCAACGAGTTCGGCACCGTCACCCAGCAGGGCTCGCTCTACGGCGTCTACCAGTCGGTCCAGCAGGCCAAGCAGCTACTCAAGACCGGCACCCCGGCCGGCACCTGGTATCAGCTCCCGATCAACCCGGCCGACACGCCGGCCGAGGTACAGGCGTGCCTCGCCGAGCCGCTGTTCTTCTTCGCCCAGCCGGGCCAGGTGCCGCCGATGCCGCCGCTCCCGCCCATCATCCTGGCCCGGTACGCCTTCAACCACATGCACATCCCGTCGCCACAGGTTCAGACAAGCCCGCGGGGCAAGGGCTACGTCAACGACGCGACGTTCGTGTGGGCGAACTGGCCGGCTGGCTCAACGGGAACGCGGGCCTACCGGATCATCGCCACGCTCGGCAACCAGACCGCGTCGGTCTGGGCTCAGCCCACCAAGGTCTCGGTGGCGGTGAACCAGCTGGGCACGGCGTATGACAACTGCGGCACCGGCGGCTCGAAGTACCCGCCCGGCAAGTCACCGGCGACCGGACCCGGCGTCCCGCCCGACTGCGGCGTGCTCTGGACCGCGGCGGGTGCCGGCGCGGCCGTGACGGCGACGGTCACCTGGGACGTGACCTGGGCGCCCTACGTGCTCAACGGCCCCGGCCCGAACCAGCTGGTCACGCTCACGACCGCCGGGACCAGCCCGCCGCTGAACGTCTACCAGATCCAGAGCATCAACGGCTGACCGTGGCCCCCGGGCCCGGCTCGCTGTGCGTGTTCGCGGCCGAGACCTCCTCGCCGCAGTGCGGGCAGCTTAGCGCCGGCTGCGTGACCTGACCGCAGGCGTCGTGCACGAGCACGACCGGCGGGCCGCTCTCGCCCGGCGCCCAGGTGTCCCCCCACTGCAGCAGCACCGCGATCAGCGGGAACAGCGACCGGCCCTTCTCGGTCAGGTAGTACTCGTACCTCGGCGGGTGCTCGGAGTACTCCCGGCGCTCCAGCACCCCGTGCTCGGTCAGCTTCCGCAGCCGCGCGGTCAGCACGCTGCGGGCCATCCCCAGACTCGCCTGGAAGTCATCGAACCGCCTGGTCCCGCGGAACGCGTCGCGCAGGATCAGCAGCGTCCACCACTCCCCGACCACATCCAGCGTCTTGGCGATGGAGCAGTTCCAGTCGGAAAGGCTCGTCAGTTGCATGGCCCCAGTCTACTCCTGTTAGTCGTTTGACAAGACTCACTGTACCGTGCGATGGTGAGTCTGTTCAAGCTACTAACTCGCCTGGAGGCTCTGTGACCACCGAGACCCGCCGGCCCTGGCTGGCGCTCATGGTGCTGTGCCTGGGCACATTCGCGATCCTGATGGATTCCACGATCGTGAACGTCGCCCTGCCGAGCGTGATCTCCGGTCTCCACGCGCCGCTGGATCAGGCCCTCTGGGTGGTCAATTCCTATTTGCTGGTTTTCGCCGCTTTGTTGATCCTGGCGAGCCGGCTGGGCGACCGGTTCGGACCGCGGCGGATGTTCGTCGCCGGGCTGGTGGTGTTCGCGGTCGCGTCCGCGCTGTGCGGCGCCGCGCAGACGGCAGGCGAGCTGATCGCTGCCAGGGTCGTGCAGGGCGTCGGCGCGGCCGCGATGGCCCCGCAGGCGATGGTCATCATCCGCGCGATCTTCGACCACAAGCGGATGGGCGCCGCGTTCGGCGTGTTCTCCTCGATGATCGGCGTGGCCGCCGTGAGCGGGCCGGTCATCGGCGGGCTGCTGACTACCTACCTCAGCTGGCGGTGGGTGTTCTACGTCAACCTGCCGATCGCCGCCGTCGGCATCGCGCTCAGCTACGTGTTCGTCCCCGAGATCAGGACCGGCCGCAAGCACAGCCTCGATCTGCCCGGCGTCCTGCTCGCGGCCGGCGGCCTGGCCGCGCTGTGCTACGGCGTGATCGAGGGCCAGCGCTACGACTGGGGCACGGTGCGGGACGGCATCACGATCCCGGAGATACTCGGCCTCGGCGCGCTGCTGCTGATCGCCTTCGTCTGGTGGGAACGCCGCCAGCCCGAGCCGCTGGTCCCGCTCGCCCTCCTGCGCAATCGGACCTTCGCGATCATCGCGGCGCTGAGCCTGGCCGTCCAGTTCGCGCTGCAGAGCATGCTGCTGATCAACTCGATCAACCTGCAGTCCGCGCTCGGGTTCACGGCCGTGCACGCCGGCCTGACCGGGCTGCCGCTCACGGTGGCGATGACGGGGCTGGCCCCGTTCGCGGGCCGCATTACCGACCGGATCGGCGGCAAGTACGTGCTCGGCGCCGGGCTTGTGCTCTACGCCGCGGGGATCTTCGGGCTCGCCGCGGTCGCCTCGGTACACGCGACCTCGCTGACGTTCGCCCCGGTCCTGGTGGTCGCCGGACTCGGGATGGGCGCGATCTTCGCGCCGCTGGCGACTATGGCCATGCAGGCGGCACCGCCGGAGCTTGCGGGAGCGGCGTCCGGCGTCGTCAACACCAGCCGTCAGCTGGGCGGCACCTTCGGCGGCGCCGTCACCGGAGCCGTGCTGGCCAGCTCCCTCGCCTCGGCCATGCACGCGCGGGCGGTCACGGCCGCAGCCCAGCTGCCGGCCGCGGTGCGAGGACCGTTCGTCGCAGGCTTCGCCCAGGCGGCGAAGGCGGGACTGCAGGTCGGCCGCGGCGAGGCCGGCGCCAAGCTGCCGCCCGGCACGCCCAGCGCGCTGGTGCCGCACCTGCGGGCGCTGGTCCAGGACGTGTTCGCCCGCTCGTACATCGACGCGATGCACACGGCGCTGGCGATCCCGGCCGCGGTGCTGCTGGCCGGCGCGCTCGCCTGCCTGCTGCTGCGCCGCGCGCAGCCAGCCACGAGCCCGGCACTGACGCCGGCGCCCAGGGAACCAGAGACAGCGGCGCTCGACTAAGGCTGTGCCGCCGAACTAAGGAGATTCCGATGTCTACACCGATTACCCGCCGCCGCTTCCTGGAGTCCCTGAAGGAGGCTGGCAGCTGGCCCGCCGCCGACCGGAACATCATGGTGAACCTGGCGATCGCGTTCATCGCGGCCCGGGCCGACGCCGAGGCGGCCGGCTACTTCGCCGGCGTGGCCGACGCCAGGCCGCAGGATGCGAGCGCGCTCGCGCTGACCGGGTTCTTCCAGGCCCGGACCGGCCGCGACACCGAGGATGCGCTCGGCCTGCTGGACAAGGCCGCGACCATGGACCTGGGCCTGCCGCAGTACTTCCGCGGCCTGGC
>DAIOWC010000102.1:0-20444 GCA_036758685.1 Streptosporangiaceae bacterium
GCCCGGCCGGCGCCCCGACCGAGCCGTGATACGACACGAACAGGCACGCCCCGAAACTGTCGTCCAGCCCCTGCATCATGTACAGCGGCTTGTGGCTGCCGGAGATGTACGAGGCCTCGCCCGCGAGCTCGTCGGGCGGCAGGTTGCGCATCTTCGAGTGCGAGTCGTTGACGACGATCTGGGTCGCGCCGCCCTCGATTGCCCCCTCGATCGCGGCGTTGACCTCGGCGAGCAGGAGGCGCCGGCCGGCCTCGGCCTGCGGGCCGTCACCGACGCACTGCTCCCAGTCGACGACGCCCGCGGTTCCCTCCATGTCGGTCGACAGGAAGACCTTCACGACGGCTTCGCTCCCACGTTCCAGGCGGCCAGCACGGACTCGTCGGTCGTGGCGGCGGCGCTGCCCAGGACCGGATGCAGGTCCATGGACGGCGAGTACTTGCTGGCCGGGACGGTCCGGCCGAGCGCCTCGGCCATCGCCCGTACGTGCTGCGGGCCGGCGCCACAGCAGATGCCGACGTAGTTGACCCCCGCCTCGCGCGCGGCCACGGCAAAGTCCGCCATCTCGAACCGCGTGCAGGTGAACGGCTCCAGCGCGAGCGGGAAAACACGCTCCACCCCGTCCTCCCGCAGCGCCTGCATCGTCGGCGCACTCGCCGTCGTCCGGTAGGGAACGGGCTGCGCAGCGACCGCGCAGCTCACCTGGTCGCGGATGCTCCGCACAATGGGGAGCATCGTGGCCGGCCCGCGATCACAGTTCAGCCCGACGACGTCGGCACCATGCTCGGCCAGGATGCGACAGGCCTGCACGTAGTCGTAGCCGTCCCAGGTCCCCTCGGGCCTGGTGGTCGCGAGCGTCACCATCGCCGGCAGGCCGAGCTCCTGGCTGACCTCGAGCGCGATCAGCGCCTCGCCGAGGAAGTCATTGGTCTCGGAGATGACGAAGTCGACGCCCTCGTCCGCGGCCCAGCCGAGCTGCTCGGCGTACATCGAGCGGACGGTTGCGGCCGTGTCCGGGTCGGCCGGGTCATAGGCCCACGTGTTGCAGACGTTCCCGGCGACGAGGGCGTCGCCTTCCGCCGCGGCCTGCCGGGCCAGCCGGACCGCCTGGCGGTTCATCGCCTCGAGGTCGTCCTCCCGGCCGACGTGCCGCAGCTTCTCCCGGTGGGCGTAGTAGGTGAGCGCGACCATCACGTCGGCGCCGGCCCGGAGGAACTCGCGGTGCAGCTCGAGCACGGCATCGGGAAAGTCGAGCACCACCTCGGGCACGTACGGGCCCGCCTTGATGTATCCCCGCCGCTCAAGCTCGAAGACATAGCCCTCCGCGCCCAGCACGAAGCCGTTCGCGAGGCGCTCGGTCAGCCCCATCACGATGTGGTCCCTCCCTCCCAGGCCAGAAACCGCGCCGGGCGGAACCGGCCGATGTCGTAGCCGGTGTCCTGCCGGATGGCGAGCTGCGCCAGCGTCAGCCCCGCCCACGGCGCGAACTTGTAGCCAGTCCCGCGCCACCCGACCCCGACGTACAGCCGGTCGGCGCCGGGCACCGGTCCGATGATGAACTCATCATCGGCGACAAGGTCATAAGAGCACGTGTCCACGCCGCTGGCCACTGCGACATCCACGACCTCGGCGTCCCGCAGGCCGGGCATGCAGTGCGCCACGAAATCCTCGACCGAGCCGATCGGGCTGGGCACGACCTCCACGTCCGGCGGGTGATAGAAGCCGATCTTCACGCCCGGCGTGCGGCCGGGAACGATCGGGTGGCCGTAGATGCCCACATCGAGGTAAGCGAACACGGGCAGGAACGAGTCGGTGAACCGGTGCCGGTGTTCCTCCGGCGGGATGAAGTATTTCGACTGCGCCGGGCGGTCTGGCCGCAGCGGGAAGCGCAGGCCGCAGCCGTCCAGGGCGGCCAGCACGTCGTTGGTGCCCAGGCCGGCCGCGACGACAACTGCGTCGGCGGTCAGCGAGCCCTCAGCCGTAGAGATCTCCCAGGCGCCGCCGTCGCGGCGGATCGAGGTGATCTCCGCGCCCTCGCGGATCTGCACCCCCCGCTCGCGCAGCGCTGCGCTGAGCACCTCGGTGACGGTCGTGACGTCGGCGTAGCCCGCGTCGACGTCGAGCCAGCCCGCATCGGCATCGAACTGCGGGAACCGGCCGGCCAGGTCCGAGCCGTCCAGTGACTCTCGCCGCAGGTCAAGCTGCGCCAGCACGTCAAAGCTGCGCGCTCCGTAGGTGGCCTCGATGTCGGGCGTGACGCTGGCCTTCGCCAGGTTCAGGCAGCCGCAGTCGACGAGGAGCCGGCGTCCGGCGCTGGCTTGCAGCTCCAGCCAGAGGCGGCGCGCCTCGGCGGCCTGCCGGGCGTATTCGTGGTCGAGGTAGTCGTGGCGGACCGACCGGGTCAGCGAGAAGGACGCGGTGCCGGGATCGCCCACTCTGGACCGGTCGAGCACCGTCACCGACTCCGCCTGCGGGGCGGCGTAATAGGCCGTCATCAGCCCGACGACGCCGCCGCCGACTATGACCAGGCGCGTCACGAAGACCCGAACGGGATGTTCGAGCCGCTGAACGAGCCCAGCACGCCGCCGGGAGTGACCGACACGCTGTCGATGGTCAGGCCGAGCGGCAGCTTGGGGATGTTGAGGTTCACGCTCTGCATGGAACTGAGCAGCGCGGACGGGAGCCCGGAGCTGGACACCAGGGCGAGGTTGAGCTTGCTCGGCCCGGTCCTGGACACGCGCCAGGTGGCCGATCCGGTGGTGACGAGCAGATTGAGGCTCGCCTTGACCTCGTTCGGGCCGGCCGCGGTGAGCTGCAGGCCCGCCCCGTTGAGCAGCTGGCCGAGCGGGCCGATCTCCTGCGTGAGGGTGTTGCTGAGCGAGGAGAAGGCGATCAGCGCGGTGCCGTTCACGGTGCCGATGGTGCCGCCCCGGAACGAGAAGGAGTTAACGCGGACGTTGGTCGCCGTCGCGTTGAAGCTGGTAATCGTGACCGGGCCCTCGTGCTCGTTGCTGGCACTGACCTTGACGTCCCTGAAGTCGCGGGCGGCTACCTGAGTGAGGAACGGGAAGCCCTCGATGCTGACGCTCGGCTTCGTCGAGAGGTCGCCCTGCTTCTTGAACTCGCTCGCGGCCACATCCTGGGCGACAACCCTGGCCACGAAGTCCGCGGCGACCAGCAGCACCACGAGGATGACCAGGGCGATCAGCCAGCCCCGGCCACGACGACGCCGCGGACGGCGCCGGTAGGTCGCTGGCTCGTCGTCGCCGTAGCCGTCGCCGTCGTATCGCTGGGTGCCGTAGTAGTTGTCGTATCCGCTCACCGCAGCCCCCTCACTGGCCAGATGTTACGCGATTATCACGGCAAATCGGCCACGCGAACGGCCTGCACCTGGCCGGAATTCTGGTCGGTGATCAGCAGGGTCGACCCGTCCGGCTCAAGCGCGACGGTGCGCGGCAGCAGACCGGTCGGCACGTATCCGAGCAGGGCCTGCTTGCCCGCCAGGGCGCTGGCCGTGCTGACCACTGCCAGGTTCGTCGTGAAGCGCTTGCTGCCGCCGAGGTTGGAGTCGCCGACGACGATGCGGCTGCCATGGTCCGCGAACGCCAGGCCCAGCGGCACCGCACCGACCATGACCCTGGCCATCAGCGCGTGGAGCGGATCGGTCCGCAGCCGGGCCGTGCTGAACCCGAGCAGGGCGTCGCTGCCTCGCGCGGTTACCCAGAGCACCTGGCCGTCGGGAGACAGCAGGACCCGGTCGGGCCCGCAGCCACCCTGAGCCGTGGCGACGACCGCGCCGGACGGGTGGCTCTCGGCCTGGTGCAGGCTCACAACACTCAGCGTCCCGCCGACATTGGCGACATACAGCCACGTTCCGTCGGTGGCCATGCCGACCGGCTGGTTCCCGAGCGGAACGAAGCCGACGAAATCGGCGCCGTTGAATCCCTTGGCCAGGGCCATCCTCAGGCTGAAGACCGCCATCTCGGCGCTGCTCTGCATCGTGACGAAGGCGAAGCCGCCGCCCGGCGAGATAAGCACCTGGGCCGCCGACTTGCCGCCGGGGCTGGCCAGCAGGCCGACGACCGCGTTGGGCGCGCCCTGCTCGGCCGCCGCGACGCTGATCACCGCGGCGCCGTTGTTCTCCGCCGCGAGCAGGTACTTTCCGTCCGGGGTGATGGTCTCGCCCTTGTCCCCCTGGCCCGCCGCGATCGACCGGATGGCTACCGGTGCCGACCCGGCCGCGTCATGAAAAACATTGACATCGTTGCCGTTGGTGATGAACGAGTACTGGCCGTCGACCGCGATGCCGAAGGGCTTGCCCCCGGGCGAGGCCGTGGCCGACCCGACGCTCGTGAGGGCGGGCGCGCGGGCAGTGGCCTTGGTGCAGCCGGGCACTGGCAGCGCGCGGAAGCCGTCGCCGGTTCCGCGGCCCGCGAGCGCGTAGGCGCCGCCGCCGGCTAGCAGGGCAACCGCGCAGACGCCCGCGACTGGCAGCGGCGAGCGCCACCACGGCCGCCGGGGTCCGTCATCGGACTGCAGGTCGGCCCTGGAGGGCTCGGTACGCTCTGCTGTCCGGCCCGGCGCGGCCCGGCCCGGAGCCGCCCGGTAGAGGTGCTCGGCGGGCGGGAAGTCGGGCCGGCGCGGCTCGGGCCGGATCTCGGCCGCCTCGGTCTGGGCCGCTCCGGCCGCCTGGGTGTGGCCCGCTCCGGCCGGCATGGGCGGCGGCGCGGCGCGGCGCGGCTCCCCGGCAATCTGTTGGCGGGCGGCCTGCGGACGGATGTCACCGGCCGGCAGCGCGGTCCGCATGGCCGCGGCGAAGTCGCGGCAGCTCGGATAGCGATCCGCGGGCGCCTTGGCCAGCGCTCGGGCCAGGACCCCGTCGATGGCGGCCGGCAGGTCCGGCCGGCGCGCCGTGATACGCGGCGGTGCCTCATTGAGCTGGGCGTACATGACCGCCAGGCTGTCCTCCCGGCGGAACGGCGACTCCCCGCACAGCAGCTCGAACGCGGCGCAGGCGAGTCCGTAAAGGTCGGTGCGCCCGTCGACGGGCCTGCCCTCGATCTGCTCGGGAGCGACGTACTCAAGGGTGCCGAGGAACTGGCCGGTGGCCGTCAGGCCGCTGACGGCGAGCGATGCCTTGCTCAGGCCGAAGTCGGACAGGTAGAGGTGATCGGGCCGGTCGGGCGCGCGGCCGCCGTCCAGCAGCAGGTTGCCGGGCTTGACGTCCCGGTGCACCAGCCCGATCGCGTGCGCGGCGTCGAGCGCCGACGCGGCCTGAGTGACGATCTCGGCGGCGCGCGGCGCTGGCAGCGGGCCGATGCGGTCGAGAAGCGACCTGACGTCCCCGCCGCGGACGAACCGCATGGCGATGAACAGCACGTCGTCGGCCTCGCCCGCCTCGAACACCGGGATGATGTGCGGGTGGTCAACGGCTGCCGCCGCCCGTGACTCACGGATGAAGCGGCGCCGGAACGCCTCGTCTCTGGCTAACGCCGGGGCCAGCACCTTGAGCGCGACCAGCCGGTCCAGCCGGAGATCGTAGGCCCGGTAGACGACGGCCATGCCGCCCGAACCGATCCGGTCCTCGATCCGGTATCCGGCTAGGCGCGCACCGGCGGTCAGGTCGCCGGGCGTGTGGTCGGTCACGGCTTCCCTCCAAGCCTGCCCGCAAGTGTCCGCAGGGTTCCGGGGTCGTCCCCCCGGTCCACGCGGCGTACCAAGTATCCATTTCGACCGGCCAGCGATGTCAACTTACGCACCGCGGCGACCGCTGGTAAATGGCGTTCTTCGCTATCCTTTCTCCGTTTCAATCGCTCTACAGTTGGCGCATGAGCATTGAACAGGCCGGCCGGGCGGGGGCCAGCACTCAGCTGCGGGTTCGGGCTCCGGGATCAGATCAGGTGCTCGACGGCGCTGCCACCTACCGCATCGGGCGGGATCCTCAGGCCGATATCGTGCTGGCCGATCCGCGCGTGTCCTGGGATCACGCGGTCCTGCGCCACCAGGACGGCGGCTGGCTGCTCGAGGATTCCGGGAGCACGAACGGCACGTTCGTGGATCGGCGGCGCGTGCAGCGCGTGGACATCGCCGCCGACTGCTCCGTGCGCCTCGGCCATCCTGGTGACGGTCCCCAGCTGCACTGCTCACTAGTGACGCCCGAGCCGGAGCGGCCGGCGACGGCCAAGGTCCAGGTCGGCAACTGGGCGCAGGAGGCCGAGCCAGCGGCGCCGCCCAGGGTGCCCGCGCAGCGCCCGCCCTCATACCGGCCGCCGAGCGCGGTCATGCAGATGCCGGCCAAGGCGCTGCGGATCGGCCGGGCGTCGGACAACGACGTCGTGGTCGCCGACCTCGGCGTCTCCCGGCACCACGCCGAGCTGCGCCGCACCGCCCGCGGTGAGTACGAGATCGTCGACCTGGACAGCCACAACGGCACGTACCTCAACGGACAGCGGATCACGGCCGCGCCTGTTACCGAGACCGACCTCATCGGCGTCGGGCCGGCGACGTTCCGCCGCGTCGGGGATCAGCTGCAGGAATTCCTCGACACCGGTGATATCTCGCTGAGCGCCCGGGACCTGACGGTCCAGCTGCCGGGCGGCAAGGTGCTGCTTGACCGCGTGAGCTTCCCGCTGGGCGAGCGCTGCCTGCTCGGCGTGATCGGCCCGAGCGGCGCCGGAAAGTCCACGCTGCTCGGTGCCCTCACCGGCATCGCGCCCGCCACCGGCGGCAGTGTCCTGTACGACGGCCGCGACCTGTACAAGAGCTACGCCGAGCTGCGGCACCGCATCGGCCTCGTCCCGCAGGAGAACATCCTGCACACGCAGCTGACGGTGCGGCGCGCGCTGAAGTTCGCGGCCGAGCTGCGGTTCCCGCGGGACACGAGCAAGCACGAGCGCAAGCGCCGGATCGACGAGGTGCTCGGCGAGCTCGCGCTGACCGCGCACGCGGACACCAAGACCGCTGCCCTGTCCGGCGGTCAGCAAAAGCGCGTCAATGTGGCGCTCGAGCTGCTCACCAAGCCCTCGCTGCTGTTCCTCGACGAGCCGACCTCGGGCCTGGATCCCGGCCTGGACAAGTCCGTCATGGAACAGATGGCTGAGCTCGCGCATGACGGCCGGACCGTGATCGTCGTCACCCACAGCGTGGCCAACCTGCATCTCTGCGACCGGCTCCTGGTCCTCGTTCCCGGCGGAAAGATCGCGTTCTTCGGCCCGCCTGCCGATGGTCTCAGGCACTTCGGGAAGAAGGACTGGGCGGAGGTGTTCCAGGCCTTCGAGCGCGAGCCGGGCCGGGACTGGGCCAGGGAGTACCGCTCGTCGCCGTACTACACCCGGTACATCGCGAACGAGATGACCGGGGCACTGGCGCCGCCGGCCGCCGGCCGCCAGGCACCGAAAGCGCCCGCCGCCAGAAACCGGCTGTCTCATCTGCGCACGATGATCCGCCGCTACCTCGCGGTCATCGGCTCGGACCGGCTCTACCTGGCGATGCTTGCCGGCCTGCCGGTCGCGCTCGGCGCGATGGTCCGGGTGATCCCGGCGCCGCACGGCCTCACCGGTACCGACAACGTCGACGCCACGTCGCTGCTGCTGGTGCTGTCGGTCGGCGCGTGCCTGAGCGGCGCGGCCAACGCGATCTGGGAGATCGTCAAGGAACGGCCCATCTACAGCCGAGAACGCGCGGCCGGCCTGTCCGCCGGCGCGTACCTCATGTCGAAGCTGCTGGTGCTCGGTCTCATCAGCGGCGCGCAGGCCGTCGTGCTCGTGCTCATCGGGCTGACCGGCCGCCCGCTGCCGACTCAGGGGGCGCTGCTAACCCATCAGCCGATCATCGAGCTGATGCTCGCCATGTTCGCGCTGGGCCTGGCCTCGACCGTGCTTGGCCTGCTGATCTCCTCGGTCGTCAGTACCTCCGACAAGGCCATGCCGCTGCTCGTCGTGGTGGTCATGTTCCAGGTGGTGCTGAGCGGCGGCATCTTCGCGCTGCACGGCAAGGTCGGCCTGGAGGAGGTCGCGTGGCTGTCGCCGTCGCGGTGGGGCTACGCCGCGACAGCGTCAACCTCGAACCTGAACCACGTCATCCCGCCGGCCACGCCCGGTTCAGGCAACGGCTCCGATCCCCTGTGGGATCACACGGCCAGCACCTGGCTCACCGACATCGGCATCCTGCTCGGCCTCGCGCTGGCGTTCGCGCTCCTGACGCTGCGCCGGCTGATCAAGATGGGCCCGGTCAAGCGTGGCTGAAGCGCCAGCCACCGCCTAGGTCGAACGGCCGCAGATAGCGCGTCGGGCGGAACGACACGAACGCGGATGCGGTCGCGCAGACGCCGCTGACCGGGGCCGAGCCGCCCGGGCAGGTCGAGCCGGACGCCGGGTAGATGTTGTAGCCCGGGCCCAGCGCCGCCGCCGCGGAGTTCAGGCTCGCGGTAGTCAGCGCGGCTGCGTTCCACCGGCCGGTACTCACCCGGCTCAGCAGCACCTGCACGGCGGCGATGGTCTCCGCCGGGGTGAACGCGCAGTGACCGGCGCGCGCGACGAAGATCTGCCGCAGCAGCCGGCTGTTCCCGGCCGAGCGCACGACGCGGGCGTACGCCTGCTCGTTCTCGGGCACGACCAGGCCGTCGCCCGTGGTGTGCAGCGTCAGCACCGGCATGTTCAGCTGACCGTCGAAGCTGATGTTGCGCGCGAGGTAGGCGACCGCCTTCGGGTCGGCGCTGACCGGCGTCGCGCGGCTGAGCGTCCGCAGGTCCTGGCGCAGGCTCAGGCCGGCCGCCTTGTACAGCGCCACGACCTCGGAGTAGTCGGCCGATTCGCGCAGCTGCCTGGCGAAGTTGACGCCCGTGGTCCAGGACGGGTTGCCGCCCGAGACCTGCTCGAGGTTCGCCCGGAGCTCGAACGCGAAGGGGAAGTCGACCTCGGTATCCCAGAGGAACTGGTTGGCCTCCTGGCCGGCGTAGTCGGTGCTGGCCGGCTCGGGCGACAGGGGCGTGAACCAGCCGGGCGTGTCGCCCAGCGCCGCCGAGAGCGCCAGGCGCGCCCGGCCAGCCGGCGTCGCCTGCGCCGCTGCGGCCGCGGTCTCCGCGGTCTGCAGGTTCGCGGCGGGGTTAGTGATGTCGACCACCTGCAGGCCGGTGCCGCCCGCCAGCAGCTGCTGGAACGCGAACGCCGCGTCCAGGCCCGTGTTCCACGTCGCGACTCCGCCCGACAGCACGCCGCACATCGGCAGCGCCGCGGTGAACCGGTTCGGGTAACGCTGGATCAGGCCGGCGGTGATGATGCCCCCGAGCGAGTGACCCCAGGCAATCGTCTGATCCGGACGCCCGTACATGTGCCCGAACGTGTCGACGGTCCGGATCTGGTCCGGCAGCGCCTGCTGGATCGCCCAGCCCGTGGTCGCGTAGGACGAGCCCGCGAGCGCGAATCCGTGGCTCAGCATCCAGGCGCCGGTGACCGGGTCGCCCACGTCCTGCGCCGGGTTGGCGGAGCCCGGTGCGACGTATCCATGGCTGTAGAGGAACAGCGTGCCGTTCCAGGCCCCGGCGGGACACTGGATCTCGTACGTCGCGCCGTCGGACAGCGTTCCGGTCGCGGTCGTCACGCTGCCGGTGCCGCCGCAGGTCTGCGGAGAGGCCAGCGCCGGCGCCGCAGCGGGTGAGATCAGGGCGACCGCGAACGCTGCCGCAAGTACCAGCCGGGATGGTCTGAGGAGACTATGTGCCATTCGCTGACCATAGCCCTGCAAATGACAAATAGCTATGTCATGGCCCGGCCCGAATTGAGCGTGTTTACTGGCCGAAGTAGCCGAGCTGGTATGGCGCCCGGCCCCAGATGAAGACCGGCGTCGGATGCGCCCCGCCGATGGACACATCCCGCCAGAACCACTCGGCCCCGTCCATCCACATCCGCACGCAGCCATGCGACGCCGGGTACCACGGAACCGGGATATCGCCGTGGATCGCGAAGCCCGGGTAGAAGTAGATCGGGTTGAACATCTCCCCGAGCGGGACCTGCTCCCAGCCGGAGACCCGGTTCTGCAGATGGAACTCGCCGTCCGGCGTAACCGCAAACCCGCACGGGCCGCCATGCGGAGTGCAGAAGTAGTAACCGCCGCCGGTGGAGACGTGGAAGATCCACTCCGGCCGGCTGTTCTCGTACAGGACCATCACTTCGGTGTTCTGGTCGATGTCGATCCGGCTCGCCGGGCCGTTCGGCTCGCGCGTGTAGGGCTGCCGGGGGTGTACCAGATCCTTCTCGAAGGCGCGGTTAATGGGCTGCGCCCCGGTGGTCGCGTTCATCCGCAGGCCCTGTACCTCGCGAAAGGCCCAGGCCGCCTCCAGCAGGTCCTGGCCGTAACGCCCGTCGACCGGTCCGGCGTAGTAGTGAAGCTGGGTGAGGCGACGCTGCACGCTCCGGACGGCAGCCCCGGACTGACCCACGTACAAAGGTTTCCTGGGCGGCACGTACGACGCCGCCGGTGCAGCGCGGGCCAGCCCCTGACCGAACGCCGATCCCGCCACTGCTGTCACCACACCCGCGCCTAACAACCAGCGCCGAGCCGACAACCTCATCGCCACGCTCCCCCGTGCCCCCGCTGCGGATCTACCCCTGCCAGTAACCCTGCCAACGCAACTGCCCTCCGTGCGGTAGGCGCGGAGGGCAGTTACGAGATCGAGATCGAGCTAGAGGTAATACGGCGCGATGCCACGCAGGTACACGGGGGTGGCGTGCGGGCCGCCGATGGTCAGCTTCGTCCAGAACCAGTTCCAGACGTCCTCGGGAAGCCGGACGCAGCCGTGCGATGCCGGGTACCACGGGTCGGGGTCCCCGCCGTGCATCGCGTCACCTGCGGCCGGATCGAAGAAGACCGGGTTGTACATGTACCCGAGCGGCACCGGGTCCCCGCCGTGAATCATGTACACGGCGTGGAAGTTACCGTCAGGCGTGACCGCGTAGCCGCACCCTCCGCCGCCTGACGGCGGGTTGCAGAAGTAATAACCGCCGCCGGAGGAGATGTGGAGGATGAGGGTCACCTTGTTGTTCTTGTAAAGCACCAGGACCTGGTGCTTGAGGTTGATCTCAACCCGATTAGCCGGACCATGCTTGATCAGCACATAGGGCTGTACTGGGTGAACCAGGCGCTTCTCGAAAGCCCGGTCGATCGGCTGGGCTCCCGTGGTGGCGTTCATCGGCAGGCCCTGGACTTCCCTGAAGGCCCAGGCCGCCGCGAGCGTGTTGGCGCCATAGCTGCCGTCAGCCACGCCCAGGTAGTAGTGCAACTGTGACAGGCGGCGCTGCACGCTCTTCACGGCCGCGCCGGTCTCGCCGTAATACAAGGCCTTCCTGGGCGGAACGTAAGGCTTGGCGGCCGCTGTGGTCTGCACCGCCGCCATGACATGGGGAGCCGAGGGTGCAGCCTGGGCCAGTCCCTGACCGAACGCCGATGCCCCCACCACTGTCACGGCTCCCACGCCGAACAGGCACCGCCGAACTGATCGATTCATTCATCACCCTCCTACGTGCGCCGCCGCCAAAGCGTGCACTCCACACTTATGGAGTTACCAGGCAGGCGACGATCCAAAAGACATGTTTGGATATCTACACGCTCAAGCGTAGCTCCCGGTTGCATATCGGGTCGATGCCGAGTAGCCCGGTCCCCAGGTGTGCTGCCAGGGGGCGCGGGTATCTACCGGACTGGGTCGATCGCGACCAGCGCTACCCGCTTTCTCGTCGTCGGACGGAGGAAAAGTGAGTGTCGTCGCGAAGGTCAGGCGCACGGCCAGGTCCAGTGGCCAAACGCCCTGACCCCGACCCGGTCGCCGTTCTCGACGATCTTGCCGCTCAGCTCGGTCTGCGGGTCACGCACCGCAAGGGTCAGCGGCCGATGCTGATCCGGTCGGACGGATCGCCGGTGCAGACCTGGCGCGAGGACTACCCGTACGACAAGCGGCTGCAGCGCAAGGAGTACGAGAAGGTCAAGCGCGGCCTCCAGATTGAGCTGCTGAAGATGCAGCGCTCGATCAAGAACAACGGCGGGCGGCTGATCATCGTGTTCGAGGGCAGGGATGCGGCCGGCAAGGGCGGCACGATCAAGCGATTCACCGAGAACCTCAACCCGCGCGGCGCCCGTATCGTCGCGCTCGAGAAGCCGACCGAGCGCGAGCGGACCGAGTGGTACCTGCAGCGCTACATCGCGCACCTGCCCGCTGCCGGCGAGATCGTGATGTTCGACCGGTCCTGGTACAACCGGGCGGGCGTCGAGCGCGTGATGGGGTTCTGCACCCCGGACGAGTGCATGGAGTTTCTCCGGGAGGCACCCGAGTTCGAGCGCATGCTCGCCAGGGACGGCATCACGCTCGTCAAGTTCTGGTTCTCCGTGTCGCGCTCGGAGCAGCTGCGGCGCTTCATCGATCGCCAGCTCGACCCGGTCAAGCGCTGGAAGCTCAGCCCGATCGACCTGGAGTCGCTCGACAAGTGGGACGCCTACACCGAGGCCAAGGAGTCGATGTTCTTCTTCACCGACCTGGCCGACGCGCCCTGGACGGTCGTGAAGAGCAACGACAAGAAGCGCGCCCGGCTCGAGGCCATGCGGTACGTGCTGAGCCGCGTTCCCTACGAAGGCAAGGACGAGCGCCTGGTCGCCAAGCCGGACCCGCTCATCGTCGGGCCGGCCCCGCTGCTGTACGAGAGCGCCGAGAAGGTCAGCTAATAGGCCTGGCCGGGCCAGCCGACAGCAATCTGCGAGTTTGGCCGTTCCATCATGACCATCCCGGCCTGGAGCTGCGCCGGTACCCCGGTAGGCCACACGCTGAGCTGTACCTGCGCGCTGCCGGGCCGGCCAAGCTCCGCCCAGGACAGGCCGCGGGCCGCGAGGTCGGTAGCGAGGGCCTCGCCGCCAGGCCCGAAGCCGCGAATGACAACGCCGGCCGAGTCTGTGTCCGGCCCCGGCTCGGGTATCAGCGCCGCGACCCCGACGCCGCTTGGGTCTCCGGCGTTGCTGGCCAGGCCGCCGAGCGGCAGTAGCCATTGAGCCCGCGGCGCGCCCGCGCCCGTGCTGAGCACAGTCAGCCGCTCCAGCTGCGGCTGCGTGACCGTGAGCCACAAGTCCAGATCGCCGAGCTCGGCCGAGTCGGTAACCGGCAGGTCAGCGGGGATGTCCGCGACCGGCGCGGCGAGCGCGTCCCGGAGCGCCCTGGCATCGACCGGGTGGCCGTCGGCGACCTGGACGACGAGCGCGTCCGGTCCGTCCAGCCGCACCGCCGATTCCGGCTGGGCATAAGCCCCGAGCATCCGCACGAAACCGCAGCGGCAGGCGGACGTGCTGACCCACCGGTCGCCGGTGTGGTCGAGGGCCACTGACAGCTCGATCCCGCGGACCGACAGCGGCAGCACCAGGCGGCCGTCATCGGTCAGCTGCTCAAGCCAGGCAGGCGCGATATCCCAGGCCCCGGCGGTCACCATGATCCGGTCGAACGGGGCGCCGGCCGGGTCGCCGTAGCCGCCGTCCGCGCACCGCACCTCGACCTTCGGGTAGCCCGCCGCGGCCAGGCTTGACCGGGCCCTGGCGACGAGCTCGGCGTCGATGTCCACCGTGACGACCTTCCCGCGCGGCCCGGTGATCAGCGACATCAGGGCCGCGTTGTAGCCGCTGCCGGTGCCGATCTCGAGCACCCGGTGACCGGGGCGCAGCCCGAGCTGCTCCAGCATGATCGCCATCATGGCGGGCTGGGAGGACGAGCTGACCGGAATGCCGTCGGGCCCGATCTTGAGGACGAACGCCTCGTCGCGATAAGCCGCTGATTGCCCCATTTCAGGGACAAATAGGTGCCGCGGGACCTTGGCAAAGGCTTCCTGGACCGGCGGACTCAGCGCTCGGCCGCTGGCCCGCAGGCCCGCCACGAGCCGGGCTCGCGCGGCGTCGGGACTGGATGGGGTGTGCTCGTGATCGTTCATGCGATCACCTCTCGCCACCACCTTAAGCCGGTCGGCGGCACTTGCGCTGCTAGCCCGATTCGCGCAGCCGCGAGACCGCATACAGAGCGATGCTGGCCGCGATGCCCGCGTTCAGCGACTCGGCCGGCCCGGTGATG
Organism: Streptosporangiaceae bacterium; assembly: GCA_036758685.1. Lineage (GTDB taxonomy): Bacteria > Actinomycetota > Actinomycetes > Streptosporangiales > Streptosporangiaceae > JAJYUU01. Next base: position 14,084 of record DAIOWC010000102.1, read on the forward strand.
GGGATCCGGGCGAGCACATCGCAGCGCTCGGCGACCAGCCGCGACAGGCCCTTGCCCTCGGAGCCGACGACGAGCACGAGCGGGGAGTCGGCGAGCTCCAGCTGCCCGACGTCCTCGCTGCCCTGAGCGTCCAGGCCGGCAACGAACAGGCCGTCCTCCTGATAGGAGGTCAGCGCCCTGGTCAGGTTCGCAGTCTGGGCCACCCGCACCCTGGCCAGCGTGCCCGCCGAAGCCTTCCATGCCCCCGCGGTGACGCCAGCCGACCGCCGGGATGGCACGAGGATGCCGTGGCCGCCGAACGCCGCGACCGACCGCGCCACGGCGCCAAGGTTCCTGGGGTCGGTGACCCCGTCCAGCGCGACGATCAGCGGCGGCACCCCCAGATCGCGGGCCGCCTGCACGAGATCATCCGGATCGGCGTACGCATACCGCCGGATCCGCAGGGCGATGCCCTGGTGAATCGCCCCGCCGGTGAGGCGGTCCAGCTCGGACCGGCCTGCCTCCACCACCGGAATACCGAGGTTGGCCGCGAGCATCACCGCCTGGCCGATCCGCTCGTCGTCGTCGAGGCGCGGCCCAACGTGCAGCGCCGTCGCCGGAACCCTGGCCTGGAGCGCCTCAAGCACCGGATTGCGCCCGGCAACGAGCTCGGCGGCCGCGCTGCCCGCCCCCCTCGCCCGGCTGCCGCGATCGGGCGCGCCTGCCTGACTGCCGGCGCGCGTGCCCGAGCGCCCGTCGGCCCGGCTAGCCGGCCCGTCGGCCCGGCTAGCCGTACCCGCGGCGGACCCACGCTTGGCCTGCGCCGCCGCCCGCCGCTGAGCGGGGTGACCTGGCCGCTGCTCCGCCGGCGGGGTCGGTCCCTTGCCTTCGAGCTTGCGCTTGCCGTAGCCGCCGGTGCCCGGCCGCGGCTTGCCTGACTTCGTCCGCCCGCCGCCGCTGGCCGCGCCGCGGGGAGCCGACGACCGGCCCCGAGCCGCGCTCATTTGCGCAGCTCCCAGCGCGGGCCGCGCGGAGTGTCCTCGACGATCACACCGGCCTCCTGGAGCTGATCGCGGATCGCGTCGGCCGCACCGTAGTCCTTCCGCTGCCTGGCTGCCTGCCGCTGCTCCAGCGCCACGCTCACGAGCGCATCCACGACCGGCCGCAAACCCTCGGCCTGCTGACCGCCAGTCCAGGGCTCGGCGAGCGGATCGAGCCCGAGCACGCCGAGCATGGCCCTGGTCTCGGCGAGACTCTTGGCCGTTCCGGCATGATCACCGGCGGACAGCGCCCCGTTCCCGTCCCGAACGGACTCATGCAGCACGGCGAGCGCCTGCGGCACGCCCAGGTCGTCGTCCATCGCGGTGGTGAAGGGGGCGGGCAGCTCGTCAATCGGCGCCATCTCGTCGCCGAGGACTTCGACCGCGCGCGTCACGAAGCCTTCGATCCGGCGGTAAGCCGTCGCGGCCTCGGCCAGCGCTGCCGGCGAATAGTCGATCTCCGAGCGGTAGTGGGCCTGGCCCAGGTAGTAGCGCAGTTCGGCCGGCCGCACGTTGGTGAGCATCGCGTCGATGAGCAGTGAGTTGCCCAGCGACTTGCTCATCTTCTCGCCGCCGATCCTGACCAGGCCGTTGTGCATCCAGTACCGGGCGAACCCGTCGCCGGCCGCGTGCGACTGGGCCATCTCGTTCTCGTGGTGCGGGAAGATCAGGTCCAGGCCGCCGCCGTGGATGTCGAAACTAGGGCCCAGGTACTTCGTCGACATCGCCGAGCACTCCAGGTGCCAGCCTGGCCGTCCGGGTCCCCAGGGCGTCGGCCAGAACGGCTCGCCGGGCTTGGCGCCCTTCCACAGCGCGAAGTCGCGAATATCGTGCTTGTTGCCCGCGTCATCGGTGTCGTTGGCTGCGCGCATGTTGTCAAGCCGCTGGCCCGACAGCGCGCCGTAGTCGGGCTGCGAGGTGACGTCGAAGTACACGTCCCCGCCCGAGGCGTACGCGTGCCCGGAGTCGATGAGGCGGTGCATCAGCTCGATCATCTCCGGCACATGGCCGGTCGCCCGCGGCTCGACATCCGGCGGCAGGCAGCCGAGCGCCTCGTACGCCCGCGTGAACGCGCGCTGGTTCCGCTCGGCCAGCGCCCACCACGGCTCGTCCGCGTGATGGGCCGCGTGCAGGATCTTGTCGTCGATGTCGGTGACGTTGCGGCAGAACGTGACCGCGTACCCGGTGACGCGGAGCCACCGGACGAGAATGTCGAAGTTCACCCCGGAGCGGATGTGCCCGATATGCGGGGGTGCCTGCACGGTTGCGCCACACAGGTACAGCGAGGCCCGGCCGGGTTGCAGCGGGATGAACTCGCGCACCGACCGTGCGGCGGTGTCATGCAGGTGAAGCGTCACCAGCCAAGGCTACGGGATGTGCTGTGCCCGGCGCGCGCCGCTATTGCTGGCGGATAACCCGGCCACGTCAGCGCTGCAAACTGGCGATTAGCGACAAAGCGGGCGGCCGCTCGAGGGAGTTGATCTTTCCGGGCTCAGACGCCCGGGCCCGGATCGGTACCGGGCGTCCGGGCGCGCTCCGCGCTGGCCCAGCTCCAGGCGTACTCGGGGTCCTCGGCCGAGCTGGCCGACCTGGCCAGGTGCAGCGGCCGGAACGTGTCGATCATGACCGCGGTCTCGTCCGTGCTGGTCTTGCCCTCGGCGAGTCCCCTGATGACGGCCTCGACCGCGCCGGGCTGCGGGCCGTGCGTGAAGCCGGAGGGGTGCAGCGTGATCGAGCCGAGCCCGACGCCCGAGCCCTTGCGCGCCGAGTAGTCCCCGGCGACGTAATACATCATCTCGTCAGAGTCGACATTGTGATGGTTGTACGGAATCGGCACCGCCTCCGGGTCGAAGTCCAGCGGCCGCGGGCAGAACGAGCAGATCACGAAGTTCGGCCCCTCGAAGGTCTGGTGCACCGGCGGCGGCGCGTGCGTCCGCTTCACGATCGGCTCGAAGTCGGCGATGTTGAACGCGAACGGATACAGGTAGCCATCCCACCCGACCACGTCAAACGGGTGATAGGCGTACGTCAGCCGGGTCAGGCCGTCCCGGTTCCTGACGATGACGGGAACGTCCTCGCCCTCGGCCAGCAGTGGTCCGTCCGGCCCGCGCAGGTCTCGTTCGCAGTACGGCGCGTGCTCCAGCAACTGCCCGAACTGAGAGAGATACCGCTTCGGCGGGCGGATGTGCCCGCGGGCCTCGACCACCAGGGCGTGCAGCCCGCCCTCGGCCGGCCGCCAGCGGTGGATCGTGCCGCGCGGGACGACGATGTAATCGCCGGCGCCGGCGGCGATGCTGCCGTAGACCGACTCGAACGTGGCCGCACCGCTGCGGATGTACACCGCCTCGTCGCCGGATGAATTCCGGTACAGGTCAGAGTCAGCGTCGGCGGCGGCAAACGAGATCCGCACGTCCTCGTTCGCCATGAGCAGCTGCCGGCCGAGTACGAGATCGCCGCCCGCTGGCATGTCCTGGGTGCGGTAATGGCGCGGCAGCAGCGGATGGTTGGGCGCCACGCCGCCATCGGCGGCCGCGTCCCGCAGTCCCTCGCTCTTCACGATCGCGGTCGGCGGGTGGACGTGGTAGAGCAGCGACGAATCGGAGGAAAAACCTTCCTCGCCCATCAATTCCTCGGCGTACAGACTGCCATCCGGGCCCCGGAACCGGACATGACGCTTTCGCGGAATCTCCCCGGCCACTCTGTAGTACGGCATAAATTCTCCCTGGCGCGCGTAGCCCGATCATAAGGCGATGCGGGCAACGCACCAGGAAGGACCTGCCACCGCGATGAGCGATCAAGCGCCTGCCATCACGACTCCGGAGCAGCCTGCCATGTCGCAGACAGCCGCGGCGCCGGGAGCCCTGCGCGTCCTCGGCCTGGTGGCCGTCAGCGTGGGCGTTGCCGCGCTAGCCGGTGCCGCGTTCGTGCTGTCGTACTCGGGGCTCCACGCCGTCGCGTTGCAGGCGGGCATCAGCGCCCGGCTGGCCAAGGGCTATCCGCTGATCCTCGACGTGCTGCTCGTGGTCATCCTGGCCGCGATCCTCTGGCTGCGCTCGGCCGGCTGGCCCAGCAAGCTGCTGGCGTGGGCCTGCCTGCTGGCCCTGCTCGCAGCGGCGGCGTGGGCTGATGCGCTGCACGCGGCCGGGCACCGCCTCCCCGCCCGGCCCGCCGCCGTGACGGCCGCGATTCTGCCGTGGGCGCTGGTCCTCATCGCGTTCGCGCTGCTGCTGACCATGCTGCACCACGCGCGAGTCCGGCGGGCCGCCACTCCGAGGCCGCCGGCGGCCAGGCCGGTATACGTGCCGCCGCCGGTCCCGACCACACCGCTCGTGCCTGGCTTCCCTGGCCGCGAGCCGGCGACGGAACCGGCCGCGCAGCCCGAGCCGGCGCGCCCGGCCTACGCGCGCACGTCGCCGGACACACTCCGGCTGGTCGTGCCGCGGCAGGCAGCAACTGATGCCAGTGACCTGGCGATGGACGAGGATGCGGGCCTCGATGACCCGAGCAGCGATGAAGCCGTGCCGGATCCGGCCAGCCACGAGGCAGCGGCCGAGGGTGGCGAGACGCCCGCGGAGCCCGAGGTCGGTGCGGGCCAGCCCGGCGACACTGCCGCCGAGGCCGACGATGCCCCGACCGACGAGGACGCTGCGCTCGCCAGCGATGACGCTGCCGCGGACGACACCGAGCCGGACGGCACCGAACCGGACGGCACCGAACCGGACGGCAAGCAGGCGGACACGGACGTCGATGAGACAGACGTCGATGAAACGGCCATGCCCGTGTTCCACCGGATGTGGAGCTCACCGACCCCCGGCGGCGACGACTAGACCGACGCGATGATCGCCGTCGCGATGGCCGCGATCCCCTCGCCCCGGCCGGTCAGGCCAAGGCCGTCGGTCGTCGTGGCCGACAGGGAGACAGATGCTCCGCCGAGGGCCGCCGACAGGGCCTGCTGTGCCTCGTCCCGCCGGAGCGAGATACGCGGGCGATTGCAGATGACCTGGACGGCGACGTTCCCGATCTGGAAGCCAGCGTCAGCGACGAGCCTGCCGGTCTCGGCCAGCAGGGCCGCGCCGGACGCGTCGGCCCATTCCGGACGGTCGGTCCCGAACTGACTGCCGAGATCGCCGAGACCCGCCGCCGAGAGAAGCGCGCTGCAGGCGGCATGGGCCGCCACGTCGCCATCGGAGTGGCCGGACAGGCCAGACTCACCCGGCCAGAGCAGGCCCGCCAGGTACAGCTGCCTGCCCGCACTGATCGGATGGACGTCGACTCCGATGCCAATACGCGGCAGAGCGGATGCGCTCAGGACCCGAGGATCTCGTCGAGCAAGGCCTCGGCCTTGTCCTCGTTGGTCTTCTCGGCTAGCGCCAGCTCACTGACGAGGATCTGCCGGGCCTTGGCCAGCATGCGCTTCTCGCCAGCCGACAGGCCGCGCTCACGGTCGCGGCGCCAAAGGTCGCGAACGACCTCCGCAACCTTGTTCACGTCGCCTGAAGCAAGTTTCTCCAGATTGGCCTTATACCGCCGGGACCAGTTCGTGGGCTCCTCGGTATACGGAGCGCGCAGGACCTCGAAAACCCGCTCCAGCCCTTCCTGTCCGACCACATCCCGCACGCCAACGAGCTCAGCGTTGTCGGCGGGCACGCGCACAGTCAGGTCGCCCTTGTCGACCTTGAGCACGAGGTAAGTTCTATTCTCACCCTTGATCGAACGGGTCTCGATCTCCTCGATCCGAGCAGCCCCATGGTGGGGGTAGACGACGGTGTCGCCAACCTTAAAAGACATGTGGCATGTACCCCTTCCGCTGGAAGCCATCCTACCACGTGGTACCGGGGTGATTAGCCGTGCTTGGCGGGCAAAGATGCAGGTCAATGGCTCAGTTGGCGCTTCGGCAAATGCTGGAGCACGGGCGGGCCCGGCTCCTGCACCCTCGGGGTCGAGTCGCAGCCGAAGCTGGCCCATACTGAGAGAAGAGGCCCGCTCCTGCCGGGAGGGATGCGCGTGAAGTCAAGCGGCGAACCGGATCGGGACGACACTGGACTGCCTCGGGTCGACGTCGAGATTCCCGACGACGCGCGGGAATTGGATCGGGATGTCCAGGCGTACTACCGCGAGCTGAAGGCTGAACGCCGCCAGCAGCGCCGGATGCGCATGCATGGCGCGCTGGCCAGGGACGGCATGGTCATCCCGCTGCTGGTCTGCTGCCTGATCTTCGCCCTCGTCACCGGCACGCTGCTCACGCTCTTCACCGCGACCTCGATCGACAACAGCCTGCCGGGGACCCCAGTCAACGACGGCCACACCACGGCGGCCGGCCCGCCCAGGGCTGGCCGCACCTC
>DAIOWC010000103.1:0-2582 GCA_036758685.1 Streptosporangiaceae bacterium
CTGGATCATGTTCAGGTCGGTGATGGACCGGCTGACGATCTGCCCGGTGTGCAGCTGATCCTGGCGGGCGCCGTCGAGCCGGGTCAGGGAGCCGAACAGCTCGGTGCGCAGGTCGTGCTGGACTTCGAGGGACAGCTGGCCGCCCCGGTAGCGGCGCAGGTACACGCCGACGAAGCTCACCAGCGCGGCGATGATCAGGAGGGTGGCCCCCGGCCAGATCGGCTGGGTGTGCTGAACGATGGCGTTGTCGATGATGTCGCGCTGGATCAGCGGGATAACCACGGTGACCAGCGTGGCGAGGACCGATGCGCCGAACGCGACCAGACTCAGGCCCCGGTGCCGCCAGCAATAGGCAAGCAGCCGGCGCAGCCAGCCCTCGCCGTATCCGCTTCCCTGGGGGCTCGTCGCGCGCCTCACTGCTGTCCTGCGATAGTCGCTGCGGAGTCGGCGGAGTCGGCCGCTAGCCGGGCGCGGCGCCGTTCGGTCATCGACTCACTGAGGAGCCTGAGGTCGTCAAGGATCTGGTCTCTTCGGCCGGTGTGCTCAAGCAGGCTGTCGAGCCACGCGCCGTAGGCAAGGTCCGCGCGGGCGATGGCGTCGCGGCCCGCCGGGGTCAGGCGCAGCCGGACCACCCGCCGGTCGCCGGGCTCGGCCTCGCGATAGGCGAGACCCGAGGCCACGAGGCTGTCCGCGGTCGACGTCAGCGTCGGCCGGGCCACCGCGAGCTTCTCCGCGAGCCGCGCCGAGCGCTCGCCGCCCTCGCCGATGAGCCTGAGCATTCGGTATTGCTGAGGGCTAATGCCCGCGTCGATTCGCTCCAGGACGCGCGACATCCGCAGGACCGTCAGCACTCCGCTGATCGTCGCGCCCTCTTCGATCTCGGCGGGCGCCTGGGCGGCCTCGGCGGTCACCGCGGCGGCCGACAGGTCGGCGTCCGCGGTCGGCACGGCCGGCTTCACCACGCGTAGCTCCTTTGATACGACGCACTCATAGTTCGCCAGGCTAACAAACGGGCTAGGGCTCTTATTCCCGGGGTGCGGGCGCTCCGCAATTCATGACAGAACGGGCGCGCGGCCTGGGGGTGTGCCTGTCTACTGTCGTCAGGGCGACAGTAGACAGGCACACCCGGGCGCACACCGGTCTCGACCGCCGGCCGGGCGACCCGCGCATAAGGGGTTGACGGCGGGGGTGGTCTGCTCCTAGCGTCGCGGAGCGCTCATCGCGGGCGCGCGACGCCCGGAGGCTCGATGCGACTGCCGCGCCACGAGGTCAGCCCGTACCGGCTGTACCTCGTGCTGGAGTCCGGCATGAGCTTCCTGACCGGCATCACCTACGCGACAATCATGGTCTACTGGGTGACCTCCGGCAGGCTCAACCCGCTCCAGCTGGTCCTGCTCGGCACCGTGCTGGAACTCACCTACTTCGTGCTGCAGCTCCCGACCGGCATCTTCGCCGACCTGGTCAGCAGGCGCCTGTGCGTGCTCGTGGGGCTGTTCATCGTCGGGCTCTCGATGATCATGCAGAGCCTGTCGCCGGCGTTCCCGAACCTCCTGGCCGCGCAGCTGGTACTGGGCCTCGGGGCCGCGCTGAACAGCGGCGCGGAGGAGGCCTGGATCGCTGATGAGCTGGCCGGGCCAGCCGAGGACGCCGCGGTGGAGGCAGACCCGAGCGAGCCGGACGGGCCGGGATCCGACGACCTGGATCCCCTGACGCCGGTCTACCTGCGAGCCACCCAGCTCGGCCTGGTAGGCACGCTGACCGGAAGCCTGCTGAGCGGTTTTATCGCGCTGGCCGGGCTCAACAAGCCCCTGCTGGTCGGCGGCGTGCTCATCTGCCTGCTGGCGATCGGGGTTGCCTTCGTCATGCCCGAGCGCAATTTCCGGCCGGCCGGACGGGCCGAGGGTGCGCCCCGCCGGCCGGGAGTTGGCGGCATCGTCCGGATGGCGGCTGCTCTCCTGACCGAGCAGACCCGGTCGGCGCGCCGCGCGATCGTGGCCGTGCCGGGGCTAGTACTGCTGTTCGGCATGATCGCGTTCGTCGGCCTGTGGAGCGAGAGCTTCGACCGGCTGTGGGGCGCGTTCCTGCTGCGGGACATCAGGTTCCCGAAGGTGGCCGGCCTGCACCCGGCCATGTGGTTCAGCCTCATCGCCTGCGCGGTCGCGCTGCTCGCCCTCGGCTCCACCGAGGTGGCCAGGCGTCGTACGGCGCGGCTCGGACCCGATTCGGTGGCCGGGGCGCTGCTGGTGCTGATCATCGCGATCGGGGCGGCGGCGGTCGTCATGGCCATGGCGCATGCCTTTGCCGTCGCCGTCGCCGCCTACCTGGCGGTCGAGGTCCTGCGGCCGGTGATCAATCCGCTGGTGACGGGCTGGATGGTGCGCCGGATCGAGCCATCCGTCCGGGCCACGGCGCTGTCGGCGCAGGAGATGTTCGACAGCGCCGGCCAGATCGTCGGGGGACCCGTGATCGGCCTCATCGGCACGCTCGCCTCAATCAGGGTCGCGCTGCTGGCGGGAGCGGCCGCGATGCCTCCGGCGGCGGCGTTCGTAGCAGCCGCAAGCCGCAGCCAGCGGGCCGAGCCG
>DAIOWC010000103.1:2682-14522 GCA_036758685.1 Streptosporangiaceae bacterium
GCGCCTTGCCGGGCCGGCTGCGCCGACCTATAGTGATCGGCAGCGCGCACCAGGGCGCCTCCCGTCCGCGGCAAGTACCGAGTGCACCTGGATCCTCCTTCGGAATGCGTAGCCATGCGCGGATACCTGTCGCACCCGGCCGCAGCGGACCCGGGTGACGATGGAGAGCACATGGACGTCAAGTCACTGCCCGACAACGCCGACCTCGGCCAGCTGAGGGCCCAGGCCAAGGAGCTCAGGCGGGCGTACGTCGGCGGCAGTCCCGCCGCGATCGACCGGGTCCGCGCGGTCCGGCCGGAGGCCGGCTCCGAGATTCAGCTGCGGGACGCGCAACTGGTGATCGCGCGCGAGCACGGCATGGACGGCTGGCGGGATCTGACGGCGGCGGTCGTCGCCCAGCAGAGCGGGGGCCGGGACCTCAACCGGTGGTTCGGCGTCGAGCTGAACAACAGCGTCTGGGACATGATCGACAACGGCCTGTCCGAGCGCAGCCCGCGGGCTGAGCAGGAGCAGGCGCTCTACGCGGCGTACGCGTCGACCTATCACTGGATGCAGGCCGGTACCGTCGCCAATCATGGCCGGGGCGAGCACCTCATCGCGACCGTCGCAGTGAGCATCGGCCTGCCCGACGTGGCCGCGGGGCATGCGAACCGCTACACCGAGCTGATCGCCGAGCATCCGGCGGCATTCGCCGACTGGGACCGGGCGTTCGCCGCCGAGGCCGTGGCCCGCATCGCATCCCGCCGGGGCGAGCCGCAGGCCGGCAGGCTCAAGGCCGAGGCCCGCCGTCTCGCCGAGGCCGTCGCCAATCCAGAGGAGCGCCGGATCTGCCTGGAGCGCCTGGCCGCCGAACCCTGGTAGTCCGCCCGCCTTGCCCGACTGTGTCGTTCTGGTGTCGCCGGGACGGCACCAGAACGGCACAGTCCCGCGCAATTCATAGGCGTGCTCACTGTCCGCGACGGCAAGATCGCGCGCTGGCGCGAGTATCAGGACACCCCGGCGATGGCCGCCGCGCTCGCCGAGCGCTGATGCCGATACCGGCCGACCGGCTGGTATGCGCATCAGCGATTATTAGCCCTATGGCGGAAACTCCCAGTCCTATCGACCAGGTCCAGGAACAGCTGCGCGGCGCCGGGTACCTCGCCGACGCCGGAACCGGCACGGTGGTCCACCTGGCAACCGCGCTGGGCAAGCCGGTCCTGGTCGAAGGCCCGGCCGGCACCGGCAAGACGCAGCTCGCCAAGAGCGTGGCGCAGATGACGGGCAGGCCCCTGATCCGGCTGCAGTGCTACGAGGGGCTCGACGAGTCCAAGGCGATCTACGAGTGGGACTACCGCCGCCAGCTGCTCCAGCTCCAGCTCGTCGAGGCCAGCGCCGACGCGACGCTGGCGGGCGCCGGGATCTTCGGCGAGGATTTCCTGCTCAGCCGCCCGCTGCTGGCCGCGATCAGGTCCGAGCGGCCGGTGGTCCTGCTGATCGACGAGGTTGACCGGCTGGACATGGAGGCGGAGGCGCTCCTCCTGGAGGTCCTCTCCGACTACCAGGTGTCGATCCCCGAACTCGGCACGGTCACCGCCCGCCACATCCCGCAGGTGTTCCTGACCTCGAACAACACCAGGGACCTGTCCGAGGCGCTCAAGCGGCGCTGTCTTTACCTGCACCTCGGCTACCCGAGCGTCGAGCGCGAGGCCGACATCGTGCGGCTGCACGTTCCCGAACTAGGCGGCCATCTCGCCAAGGAGATAGCGGCGCTGGTCGCGGTGCTGCGCTCCGCCGATCTGAAGAAGCCGCCGTCGATCTCGGAGACCGTCGACTGGGCGCGGACGCTGCTCGCGCTTGGCGCCAGCGAGCTGACCGACGAGCTGACCCGGCAGACCGTGTCCGTGCTGCTGAAGTACGAGCGGGACATCAGCGCCGGGCTGGCCGAGCTCTCCCTGGCGTGACCCGATGGAGCCGAGCCCGCAGTCGACGCTGACGACGCTGGTCGATGAGCTGCGGACGGTCGGCGTCGGCGTCTCGGTCGGCGAGCACCTGGACGCCGCCCGGGCGCTGGCCAACATCCCGCTCACCGATCGCGCGGTGGTCCGCGCCACGCTGCAGTGCGCGCTGGTCAAGCGGACCGAGCACCTGGACGCGTTCAACCTGCTGTTCGACCTGCTTTTTTCCGGAACGAATCAGCCCGACTCCCGGCCGCTCGCCGCGCTCGCCGACTCTGAGCTGGAGCCCGCGCTCCGCGCGGCGATGCGGTCGGGGGACACCGAGATGCTCCGGATGCTGGCGGAGGAGTACGTCCGGCGGTTCTCGCGACTGGAGCCGGGCTCGCCGGTGGCCGGCGTGTTCGCGCTGATTGCCGCCAGCGAGGCGGCGAACCTGGACGCGCTCCGCGACGAGCTCATCGCGGCCGCGGGCGGGGCCGGCAACGGCGAGGGCGAGGGGCAGGGCGAGGGTGCCGGCGATGGGGCGGGGGCCGGCGAAGGGAACGGCTCGGGTGGCGGCGGCGGATCGGGCGGCGGCTGGCGGTCGCAGTCGCCGGCGATCCAGGCCCGGCTTGACCAGGCCGAGGCCGACCGCGCGGTCGACGGCTTCCGGTCGGAGCTCCAGGCCGCGATCAGGCGGACGCTCGTCGCCGACCGGGGGGCGCGCGCGGTCACCAAGACCATGCGCATCCGGCTCGCCGAGGATGTCAACATCAGCAACGCGTCGGCGGCCGAGCAGAAGGCGATGCTGGCCTCGATCGGCCCGCTCGCCCACCGGCTCTCGAAGATCCTGGCGCAGCAGACGTTCCGCAAGCGGCGCCTCAGCGTGCGGCGGACACTGCATCTGGCGATGGGAACGGGCGGTGTCCCGTTCCGCGTCGGCACCGAGCCCGCGCCGCCGCCCCGGCCGGAATTCGTCGTCCTGGCCGACGTGTCGGGATCGGTCGCGGCGTTCTCGCGGTTCACGCTCAACTTGCTGATCGCGCTCGACAGCCGGCTGAGCCGGCTGCGGGCGTTCTCGTTCGTGGACGGACTGGCGGAGATTACCGAGCTGGTGAGCGAGGCCAGGGCGGCCGGGCGGCAGCTCGGCCCGGCGGAGGCCGCCGCGGACGCGATCCGGCTGAACGGCAGCTCCGACTATGGCTACGTCATGCGCGAGTTCGCCGGCCAGTACGCCCGGCAGATGTCCAGGCGGACCGTGGTGCTGATCGTCGGTGATGCGCGGACGAACTACGCCGACCCCGCGGTGGCCTCCCTGGCCGAGGTGAGCGAGCGGGTGGGCAAGCTGTACTGGCTGAACCCCGAGCCGCGCCGTTACTGGGACCAGGGCGACTCGGTGATGTCGAAGTACGCCCCGTATTGCGCTCAGGTGCGGGAATGCAGCACGCTGCGCCAGATCGCGGACTTCGTCCAGTCGCTGGCCAGCTAACCCCTGGTGCTGGCCGGCCGCACGGGAAGGCGGTCTGACAGGGTGGGCATATGGCGACTGAAAGCACCCACCGCACCCTGACCATCGAGCGCACGGCGCCCGGAAAGTTCGCCGCGGTGAACTCTCGCGGCGGCCGGATCGCGTTCGGCATGGGCGACAGCGAGGAGTTCACCCCGACCGAACTGCTGCTGATCGCGATCGGCGGCTGCACCGCGATCGACATCGACCTCCTGACCTCACGGCGGTCCGAGCCCGAGTCGTTCGAGATCGCCGTCGACGCCGACAAGGTCCGCGACGAGGGCGGCAATCACCTGGCGAACGTCGAGATCACCTACCGGATCGCGTTCCCGGCCGGGGAGGACGGCGACAAGGCGCGCGGCGTGCTGGCCGAGGCCGTCCGCCAGTCACACGATCGCCTGTGCACGGTCGGGCGCACGGTGGAGCTGCCGACCCCCATCGCGACGCACATCGCCTGACCCAGCGTGGGGGTCCGGGCTAGCAGTCCGGGCTGTCGCAGGGGACTGACTTCGGCGGCGTGATGGCCTGCGGGAAGTTGAACACCTGGTGCGGGTCGTACTTCTGCTTGATCTCCGAGAGCCGCGGGTAGTTCCCGCCGTAGTAGGCCTGCCGCCAGTTCGTCAGCGTCGGGTCGATGTAGTTCTGGTAGGCCTGGCCGCTGGCATACGGCCGCATCGAGTTGTGGTACGAGGTCAGCCAGTTGAACTGGCTGGCCTTGCCCGACGCCGAGCCCGGATTGTTCCAGCCGGTGTAGTACTGGGCGTCGAAGAACGCGTTGCGGTGCACGAACGCGGTCGCGTCCGCCTTGACGCGGTTGACCGCGCCGCCGAGGCCGTCGAAGGCGATGCTGCCCGCACCGCCGGCGGCGCCGCGCAACCCGCGCAGCCGCTCGATCCCGGCCATCAGGGCGTGGATGCCCGCGCTGTCGAACTTCCGGGTGAAGAAGTCGGACTTCGCGTAGAACGGCGTGAACGCCAGGTGCCCGCCCGGCGGGGTGTCGCACCCCGCGACCTGCGAGCAGCCCGCGAAGATCAGCATGGCCTGCAGGAACGAATGCTCGTTCATGCTGGCACCGGCGGGGCCAACGCCGACCAGATGGTAGAGGCGGTCGAGTTGCGCGTGGAGGGCGGAGCCGGAGCCGACGAAGGTACCGCCGGCGAAGACCGGATCCGGGGCGCCGCCGAAGGGAGCGCCGAGGAACAGGTTCGACCAGAGCGCGTCGGGCGCGGTGGCGATCCAGTTCTGCCAGCCGTTGACGACCCGGGCCGCGTGCGACCACGGCCAGCGGAGGTTGAAGATCCATATGTTGGGTGCCGTATGGGTGCGGAAGGTCAGGGCGGTCGTCACGCCGAAGTTGCCGCCGCCGCCGCCCTGGCTGGCCCAGAGCAGGTCGCTGTGGGCGTTCTTGGGCGTAGCGGTCACGTGGCTGCCGTCGGCGAGCACCATCTGGACCGAGTCGAGGCTGTCACAGGTCAGCCCGTACAGCCGGGCCAGCACACCAATGCCGCCACCGAGCGTGAGCCCGGTGATGCCGACGGTCGGGCATGACCCGCCGGGCACCGCGACCCCGTGATGGGCCAGGTTGTTGTAGAAGTTGATGAGGTCCATGCCCGCCCCGACTTCGGCGGTGCCCGGCCCGATGAAGAAGAAGTCCATGAGCGAGACGTCGATGATCAGGCCGCCGTTGACGCTGGAGTAGCCGGCGTAGCTGTGCCCGCCCGAGCGCATCCGGAACGGCAGCTTGAACTTGGTCGCGAACGTGATGCAGGCGCCGACGTCGGTCGGCGACTTGCAGTAGGCAACGCCTGCTGGCTCCAGGGAGTTGAAGTCCGGGTCGAACAGCTTCTTGGCCTGGTCGTAGCCGGACTCGCCGGGCCGGTACAGGCGGTGGCTGGACAGCTGGCTGCGCAGCGCGTTCCAGTCGGCGTTCGACGGGCTGCTGCCCGGTCCGGCGAGCCAGGCCGGCCGCGTCGATCTGATCGCGATAGCGGGCACGACGAGCGCGGCACCGCCGAGGCCCGCGGCCGCGAGGAAGTCCCGGCGATTCAGCCCGCCGCCGCCGCCCGTGGAAGGCTGACCAGTGCTGCCTGGCGTCCCCGGTCCCTGAAACGCGTCCATCCGCCCCTCCGCTGTCGCATGACTGCCCCACGTATCAGACTGCGCGCAGCCTCAAGCGGTTGGAAGGCGAAAGAGTCCCCCGTCGAGCCGCGCCCATCTAGCTATCGCCTGACCGGCCCCAAGAGTTGCAGCGGCTCAGAAATTAGCTGCTGAGGTGCAGGTATGCACGCAGGCTCGCCGCGCGGGAGGCGCGCACAGCCGCGCGCCGCCGAGACTAAGTCGGCGATATCCGGACTACGTAGTCATCGAAGCGGCGCAGACTCGTCTCGAAGCCCGCTCTCGCCGCCGGGCTCATGTACATCGCCGGGACGTTCGTCTGGTGCGTGATGACCTCGGTGCGGCCGTCACCAAGATCGGTGAACGTGATCGTCGTCGTCATTCCGCCCTCGACGTCGGGCTCGGTCCACACCAGTCGTTCGGGCCGTTGGACCTCCACGTACACCGCGCGCATCGCGTACTGGCTGCCGTCGGCCACGTTCACCATCACGGTCTCGAACGCGCCGCCCGGGCGGAGGTCCACCGTGATGCCGTCGAGCGGTGTCGTGGTCCCGTCCGGCCCCCAGAAGTGCGTCAGGTGCTCGGGCCGCGTCATGCAGTCAAAGAGCAGCTCGCGGGTCGCGTGGTGGGTCCGGCGGTAGGTCAGCTCTCCGGCCTCAGTCATGTCGAGCCCCCGCTTACTGTGTCCCGCGGTCCGTCGGACGGCAACGCTGCCAGGTGCTGATCCAGTCGGTCATACCGGTCCTGCCAGACCTGCCGGTGGCGGCCGATCCAGTCGGCGACGCTATCGAACCGGGCTGGCTCGATCCGGCAAGGGCGCGCCTGCGCGACGCGTGACCGCGAGATCAGGCCGGCTCGCTCCAGGACCTTGATGTGCTTGGAGATCGCCTGCTGGGTTAGCGCGAACGGCTCGGCGAGCTGGCCGACGGTGGCCTCGCCGTCGGCGAGCCGGCTGAGGATCGCTCGGCGCGTCGGGTCGGCCAGCGCCGCGAACGTGACGCTCAGCTCGTCGGCAGCGACTGCTGTCATTGCCCTGTTCCGGCCTTCGTCAGGCCCGCCGCCTCTCCGTCGAAGCGCTCGCCCGGCACCCTCCGGCCCGAGAGCAGCATCACCAGGTCGCGGGCGCTCCCGGAGACTTCCGCGCCGGTTCCGTGCGACCAGTCCACGTCGGTGGCCGTGAACCTGGTGCCGTCGATGGGCACGCCGAACAGGGTCTGATCGCCAGGGCTCGTGATCGAATCGAGCACGCTGACGAGCGCCTGGTCGGGGATCGCGTACCGGATGTCCAGCAGCCAGGTCATGTCGAGCCCGTGGATCACGTCGTGGCTCAGCGCGTTGGCGAGGACGCCGCCGCGCGGGATCCACTCGGTGTCAGCGTTTTCGCGCAGGACGCCGACGAGTTCGGCGGGCGGAAGCTGGCTGTCTCGTTCCGTGATCCCGTCGGAGAACGTCGTGAAGTCGCCGCCGAAGCGCTCCAGACCGGCCATGAAGTCCAGCTCGGAGATCCGGAACGGCATCGTCAGATGCGCGAGAACGTGCACGGGCGTCCAGCCGGCGCACATCGATGGTCCCTGCCACTGGCCGGGGGTCAGGCCGTCCAGAGCGTCGGCGAGCGAGCGCCGTTCCGCGGCGATCAGATCCATCATGACTGCCTCCTCTTTTAATCCAACTGAAGGTTGTACAACTGCAGAGTTTAATAAGAGCCGGCGCCGTGGTCAAATGGGGTAGCTTTGCCCCTCAGGCGACTCCCCGGCGCCGCAGGTCAGGACCGTAATCGAGGGAGGCAGCGGTGGATGTCGGCAACATCGCCGAGCTGAACTCCTTCCTCGTGCTGGACGCGATCAAGTCACACGGGAGGGCGACCCGCCGCCAGCTCGCGGACGAGCTCGGGCTTTCCGATGCGTCGGTCAGCCGGATTGCGCAGCGACTGCTGCAGGCCGAGCTGATCGCCGAGGAACCGGGGGACAGGCCCGCCAGGGGCCGGACGCCCACGGTCTTGCGCTTCGTCGGCGCGCCCGGCGGCGTGATCGCCGTCGACCTCGGCGGCACGCGCTGCCACGGCGTGCTCGCCGATCTCGCCGGCACGATGGTGACCGAGGAGTTCCGGCCGACCGGCGAGGGCAAACGGGCGGCGCAGTCGCTGCTCGACTGCATCGCGGCGCTGCGCCCGGACACGGGCAGCCGGGCTCTGCCGGTCCGGGCGGTTGTGGTGGGCATCCCCGCGCTCATCGATCCGGGGACCGGTCTTGCCACCGCCGGGCCTAACGTCCACTGGCAAGACTTCGATCTGATGGGCATCCTGGCCGATAACCTCGCCGAGCCGTTCGAGGTGGACAACGACACCAATCTGAGCGCGCTCGGCCAGGCGTGGCGGGGTGCGGGACGCGGCGCGCACTCGTTCGTGACGATGTCGCTGGGTACCGGCATCGGCGGCGGCATCGTCATCGACGGGCACCTGATCAGCGGACGGCATAACGCCGCGGGGGAGGTGGCCTACTTTCCGCTCGGCGCGGAGCGCGGATCACCCTGGCCGGGTGGCGGATTCGAGGACGTGGCGTCCGGCCCCGCACTGCTCAGGCAGGCCGCGGACCTCGTCGCCGCGGGCCAACACTCGCTGCTGGCCAAGGGCTTCAGCGTTGCGGACATCTTCGCGGCGGCCGGCGCGGGCGACCCCGTCGGCGAGCGCGTCGTCCGCGACCTCGTCGCGCACGTGGCCGCGGCCATGGTCGGCACGACCGCGCTCATCGATCCGGAGCGGATCATCCTGGACGGCAGCATCGGCCGCGCGCTGGAGCCGTGGCTGCCCGAGCTGCGGGCCGGCGTGCAGGAGCGGGTGTTCCGCGCGCCGGAAATCATCATCTCGGAGCTTGGCCCTAACGCCACGGTGATCGGCGCGATCGCTCGGGCACTGGCAATGGTCTCCGAGCAGGACGCGCCCGTGCAGCTGGCCAGGCGCACGCTCACGTAGCCCGCACGCCGGCGACGCTTACCACGCCGCCGGCGACCTGACCGCCGCCCGGCACGCGTGGACGCAAGCCCTATCCATCTACGAGGATCTGCACCACCCTGACGCGAACGCGATCCTCAGCAAACTCGCCCGTGGCGATGGCCAGGAAGCCCAAACTTCCAGAGCACGCTCCGTTGATCGGGACGCCTCAGCGAACTCACTGCGGATCGCTCAGCCATCGCTGCTGTATGGCTGGCCGATGGCCGGAGCGCGTGCGCGCAGTGCCGTCGCCTGCGCCAGTGTTTTCTCAGCGGCCGCGGTGTCCGCCAGGTTTGCGTAGGCGTCCGCGAGCACGGCGAGTGCTCTGGCCTCGTCGGCTGGTGCATCGAGGTGTCGGATGGAGTCGGCCGCCTGCCGGGCGAGGACGACCGCCTGTGCGGGGTTCCCGCTAGCAATAGCAAGCTGGCTCAGGCCAACCTGGGCGCGGCTCGCAACTGTGGGCACGCCGACGGTGTCCGCGACCTCCAGTGCGCGCGCGAAGGCACTGCGCGCACCGCCGAGGTCGCCCTGCCGCAGCGCCGCAGCGCCTATTCCGGTCAGGACGTGTGCCGTGCCGATCTGATCACCAAGCTCACGCACGATGGCCAGCGTCAGCGCGAAGGCATTGAGCGCACCGGCGGCGTCACCTGCCTGCAACCTGGCCTGACCGCTCACGTATAGCACTTGTGCCTTGACCCGTCCCGGGGCCGTCGTCTCGGTGAGCCGGAGAGCTTCGGCCAGCAATTCGTGCGCGGCGTCCGGCTCGTCTGACTCCAGCTTGACGCGGGAGAGAAAGTAGAGCGCGTGGGCCACGGCCATCTCGTCTCCGGTGCGGCGGAGTATGGCCAGCGCCTGGCCGAGCTTGTCCGCCGCCAGATCTAGCCGGCCGTTGATCCGGTCGATGCCCGCGATGCCCCGGATGGCATGGGCGAACCCTGCATCGTCACCGGCCTGCCGGAACAGCTGAGCGGCGGCATCCAGGTCTCGGCGCGCGACATCGAGCCGACCTACTTCCTGATGCAGGCAGCCGCTGGAGTACAGCGTTGCTGCCTGGCCCCGCACGTTGCCTGCCTGGCGGGTTGCCTCCAGGGCCACCTCGCAGATGTGCAGCCAGTCGCTCAGGTAGGTGCGGGTTTCGAAGCCGGCCTCCGCGCTCATCGCCAGGCTCCAGCACAGCTCGGTCAGCCCGGCCGCGGCCGCCTGCCGCACGCCGGCCACGAGCGTGCCCCGTTCCCGCTCGAACCATGCCGTCGGATCTCTGACGAGCTGCCCCGTCAGCTGCGGGGGAAGCGGCCAGCGCCGCGCGCTGCCGTGAAGCGAGAGGGTGCCAATGCTGTTCAAGCGAGCCGCGGCCGCCTCAGCCAGATGCAGGAGCGCGCCGAGGACCCGCTCAAGCGCCGCTTGTTGCTCACTGGCCGGCTCCTCAGCCGCCATTCGCTCGCGCGCGAACAACCGGACCAGTTCATGGAACCGGTACCGGGTCATGAGGCCATGTCCGGTGCCCGAGGTCTCGATCAGCTGCGCCCGCAGCAGGTCATCGAGGGCGTCGTCGGCGGCAGCAGGCGGCTGGTCAAGAAGCGCTGCGCTAACCCATCCCCCGAACGCCGGGGCTTCCACGAGGGCCAGCCGGCGCAGGAGCCGCCGGGCCGGCTCGCTGGCCGCGCGGTAGCTGAGCCCAATGCTGGCCCGCACCCCGGTCTCGCCGAGCGTCAGCTCGTCCAGCCGCCGGGCCTGGTCGGCCAGCCGGTCAGCCATCTGCTGGATGCCCCAGTGCGGCCGCACGGCGAGCCGCGCTCCCGCTATCCGAAGCGCTAGCGGAAGGTGGCCGCACTGCCCGGCAACGACAGCCGCCGACTCTGCCTGAGCCGCGACCCGGTTGCTCCCCGCGATACGCCCGAGCAGGTCCAGCGATTGCGCGGCGTCGAAAACATCCAGCACGATGCGGCTCGCGCCCGCAATTCCGGCAAGCGGGCTCCTGCTGGTAATCAGCACCGCGGCTTCACCGGTGCCCGGAAGCAGCGGTACGACCTGACTCTCGGTCGCCGCATCGTCGAGCACGACCAGTACGCGCCGGCCTGCCAGCAGCCCGCGATACGCCTCGGCGCGGGCGTCAAGACCCCCGGGTATCTGCGGGCCGGGCACGCCCAGCGCGAGCAGAAACCGCTCAAGCACCTGGGCGGGGCGGACCGGGCGCGCGGCCCCGCCGTGGAGGTCGGCGAACAGCTGCCCGTCCTGGAACTCGCCGGCCAGCAGGTGCGAGGCGTGCACGGCCAGGCTCGTCTTGCCAACGCCGCCCTGCCCGGTGATCACCAGCACCGGTACCGCGATCTTCGCGTCGCTGGCCGTCAGACGGTCGCGGATCTGAGTGAGATCGTCGGGCCGGTCGGTGAAATCGGCGATATCGGCTGGCAGCAGCTGCGGTGCTCGGTGCGGCGATAGCCCGGTGCTTGGCCGCACGGGGGAATCGAGAACCGGGTCGGCAGCGAGGACAGCATGCTGCAGCCGCTGCAGTTGTGCGCCGGGCTCTATCCCCAGTTCCTCGATCATCATCCGGCGCGTCTGCTGATAGACCTGCAAGGCCTCAGCGGCGCGGCCGGACCGGTAGAGCGCCAGCATCAGCTGTTCCCGCAGCCGCTCCCTCAGCGCGAACTGTTCAGTCAGCCCAGCCAGCTCGCCGATCAGCTCGTGGTGCCGGCCCAGATCAAGCTCCAGCGCAAGCCGTTCCTCGATGACGGTGATCCGCTGCTCGTCCAGCCTGGCCGCTCCGACCTGCACCAGCAGGCTGTCGACACCGTCGAGGGCCGGCCCCCGCCACTGACGCAGCGCATCGCGGTAATGCGCCACCGCCTGCTCGGTCTGACCAGCGTCCCTGGCCGCGCGGGCAATCGTGATCAGATCCGCGAATCGTGCGGCATCGATGTGGCCGTCGCCGGCCCGCAGTACATAACCCTGCGGCTGTCGCGCAATCGCAGCCGGACAGCCGTGGTCCGCGAGCAGCCGCCGCAACAGCGAAACGGTGATCAGCGCCTGCGAACGTGACGTGGGAGGCGGGTCCTGGCCATAGATCGCCTCCTCCAGCCGGTCGGCGCTGACCGGGCTGTTGGCGCTGAGCAACAGCATCGCCAGGACTACCTGCTGCCGGGTTCCGCCCAGCTCAAGCTGCCGTGAGCCGACCGTTACCTCAAGCGGCCCAAGGATCCTGAACTCGGCGAATACCGGCGACATGCAACCAGTCTGACACCGGCTGACGCTCGATAACCGGGCCTGCGAGGGCGATGCTGCGGGCTCGTAGCGAGACGTGGTCAGACGAAGCGCG
>DAIOWC010000103.1:14622-20386 GCA_036758685.1 Streptosporangiaceae bacterium
GCCGTACCCGCGCGCCGAGGCGGGTGTGGCGCCGGGGGCTTGAGTGGTGCCCAGCGCGCGAGCTCGCCGACCGGCCTCGTGATCGCGCGGGTTTTGCGTGGTCCTGACCCCGCAAAACCCGCGTGATCATGGAGCCGGTGTCTGAGGGGGCGGGCGGCGGCGAATGGCGCAGCTCGCGAATCCGGGCAGGTGCCCGTGGCCGGTGTCCCCGCCCGGTCACGCCGTGCCGCCAACGAGAACATCGGCAGACAGCACGCCGGCGTAGGCGAGTGGTTCAACTCGCTCCGGGGTCTTGTTTCTTAGTGGCGCTAATCACTATAGTTCAGCCGTTCTCGATAAATTTTCATCCTGAAAGTAATTCGGGATGAGCCTGACCGCGCTGACATGGAGGCCCCCATGCCTGTCAAGCTTCGGATGGCCGGAATCACCGCTTGCGTCGCGAGTCTTGCCCTGCTCGGCATCCCCGGCGCGGCTGTCGCGGCGTCGGCCGGCCTGGCGTCCTCGGCGCAGGCCGCGAAGACGGCCGGCGCAGTGACCGTGGCGGCTGCCACCGACGGCGCGGGCGGGACCAGGACCCTCGGCCTGTCCGGCTGGCAGGTGCAGAGCAGCGCCGCCACGACCAGCTGGACCACCGATGCCGGGGCCACCCAGGCCGGCGGCCAGATCTCCGAGCCTGGCTTCGACGCCACCGGCTGGCTGCCGGTCACCCCGGACGACGCGGGCGCGGTCGGAACCGAGGTCGAGGCGCTCCTCCAGAACGGCGTCTGCCCCGACGACACTGCGCTGGAGCCGGTCAACCAGAGCGCGGACAGCCCCAGCAGCGTCTTGTACTCCGACAATCTGTCGAACTGCTTCGGCGCGCCGATGACCAACCCGGCCGCGGACACGAACCCGCTGTTCGACGTGCCCTGGTGGTTCCGCACCAGCTTCACGGGCGTGCAGCCGGGGCAGGACGCCAAGCTCGTGATCAACGGCGTCATGGGTCAGGCCGACGTGTGGGTCAACGGGGTCGAAGTCGGCACCGAGGCGACGGTCGAGGGCGACTACACGAGCTACACCTTCGACGTCACGCGGCTGCTGCGGCCGGGCGTCAACACGCTCGCGCTTGAGATGTACCCGAACAACCCGAGCACGATGTTCACCCTCGACGACGTCGACTGGAACCAGATCCCGCCGGACAACAACACCGGCATCCAGTTCCCGGTCCAGCTGCACGTGTCGCAGGCGCTCGGCATCTCCAACACCTACGTGACGCAGGACGACGCGCCCGACATGAGCAGTGCCGCGCTGACCGTGCACGCCGACGTCACGAACAACACCGGCAGCCAGCAGACCGGCACGGTCACCGCGTCGGTCAGCCCGCCGGGCGGCGGCGCGCCGATCCAGGTATCGCAGCCGGTCACGCTCGGGGCCGGGGCCAGCCAGACGGTGACGTTCACGCCCGCGAACTACGGCCAGCTCGTGATCAGCCACCCGCAGCTGTGGTGGCCCTACCAGATGGGCGGCCAGCCGCTGTACGAGCTGCGCGCCTCGGTATCTGCCGACGGCGGCCCGTCCGACTCCGCCGCGCCCGTCGACTTCGGCATCCGCACGGTCTCCACCTACCTGACCAAGCCGTCGGTGCTTACTCCGGAGGGCTCGCGGGTCTTCGAGGTCAACGGGGTGCCGTTCGACTACCGCGCGGGCGGCTGGGCGGAAAACCTCTTCCTGCACTACTCGGCCTCGGACCTGGCGAACCAGATCTCGATCATCAAGAGCATGGGCGTCAACGGCATCCGGACCGAGGGCAAGGAGATGCCGCAGGACTTCTACAACCAGATGGACCGGGCCGGCATCCTCATCGACGCGGGCTTCCAGTGCTGCGACAAGTGGGCCCCGTCCTCCAGCGGCCGCGGCGTGAGCTCGCAGGAATATCACGTCATGTACGAGTCGTCGCTCACGATCGGCGAGCAGCTGCGCGACCACCCGAGCGTGCTGAACTTCAGCTGGAGCGACAACCAGCCGATCAACGAGCAGGAGACCGCATCGCTCGCCGGCTTCAGCCAGTCCGGATTCCAGGACCCGATCGTCTCCTCGGCCGAGTACAACTCAAGCGGGATCCTCGGCCCGTCGGGCGAGAAGGAAGGGCCCTACGACTGGGTGCCGCCGACCTACTGGTACGACACCACGCACTCCAGCAACAACAACAACGACGATGACTCCACGCTGACCAACGTGGGCGGCGCCTGGGGCTTCGACAGCGAAGAGGGCTCGGGCGACACGGTGCCGACCATGGACTCGATCCAGCGGTTCATGTCGCCCGCCGACCAGGCGAGCCTGTGGCAGCAGCCGGACGCGCACCAGTTCCACACGAACTACGAGTCGACCGACGGCTCGCACTCGGGCTACTCGTTCGGCACCCTGGACAACCTCGACACGGCCATGCAGGCCAGGTACGGAAGCTGGGACAGCGAGGCCCAGTACGTGCAGGAGGCCCAGGTCCAGAACTACGAGGACGTCCGCGCTCAGTTCGAGGCCTACATCGACCACTGGACCAGCAGCGGGACGCCGTCCACCGGCACCGACTACTGGCAGATGAACAAGGGCTGGCCGTCGCTGCTCTGGGACCTCTACAACTACGACTACGACGAGGCCGGGTCCTACTTCGGGGCGAAGAAGGCCAACGAGGACCTGCACGTCCTGTACGCCTACGACACGGGCCAGGTCACGATCGACAACCTCACCGGGACCAGCCAGTCGGGCCTGTCGGTCGAGTCGAAGGTCTACGGCATCGACGGCAAGGTGCTCGACGACCAGACCACCTCCCGGCCCCTGAGCCTGGAGTCGCAGCAGGTCAGCAACGGAGTGCTGACGCCCAAGGTCCCCGCGACGACCACGCCGCCGACCCCGGCCCAGACCTACTTCGTCGAGCTGATCCTGCGCCAGCACGGCGCGGTCGTCGACCGCAATGTCTACTGGCTCTCGACCCAGCAGGATGTCATCGACTGGACCACCACCGAGGGCAACCCGCAGGCCGACAACGGCGCGCCGCTGAGCCAGTACGCCGACATGACCGCGCTGCAGAAGCTGCCCTCCGAGCCGGTTCAGGTCACCGCCGACACCGTGCCGCAGTCCGGCCCGGACGGTGCCAACGTCACCACGAACGTGACGATCACCAACCCGTCGTCGAACTCGGCGGTCGCGTTCTTCCTGCGGGCCGACGTCCGGCGCGGCAACGCCGACGGCACCGCGGAGGCCGGCGACAACGAGGTGCTCCCGATCACCTGGAGCGACAACGACATCACCCTGTGGCCGGGCGAGTCCGAGACGCTCACCGCGAGCTACCGCTCGTCGCTGCTGCACGGCGCCGACCCGGTCGTGAGCGTCTACGGCTGGAACGTCCCCAACCAGGTGTTCGCCGCCCCGCAGAGCTCGGCGGCGGCCGCGGCCGTGCACGCCGCCGTGACCACGCAGCGGGTCGAGCACTTCGGGGTTGCCGACGGCACGCCGCTGCGCACCGGTACCGCTACTCCCGGCGTTGGCCAGATGCCGGGAACGGGTGCTTCGCGGGCCGGCGCCGACGCGCCCGCCAGCCACGCTCCGGCCTGGACGATCACCTCGGTGGCGAACTCGCCGGACACCACGCCGTCGACGAGCTTCACCCAGGGCGACGCGGCGGACACCTACACGATCACGGTGAAGAACACCGGCAACGCGCCGACTGACGGCTCGACGCCGGTGACAGTGACCGACATCGTGGACCCGAACATCAGCATGACCTCGATCAGCGGCACGGGATGGAGCTGTGACACCTCCAACGACCCGACCGAGGTCTGTACCGAGAATGGTGGTTCAGGCGGCGGGCCCGCCGTCCTGAAGCCGGGTCAGTCGTACCCGCCGATCACCCTGACGGTGAACGTGCCGCTCGGCACCGGGTTCGGCAACCAGGACTCGACCGACGGGCTGCACGTCACCAACGGCGTCATCGTGACCGGCGGCGCGGCCTCGCAGCCGTCCACGTCGCAGGCCAGCCCGACGCCGATCGTGGGCGTACCCGGGCTGACGGCCGACAACGCCGTCGACGGCGCGTTCCGCCAGGGCGCGACCGGCCGGTATGAGATCACCGTGCTGAACACCGGCGGGGCACCGACCGACGGCAGCAGTACCGACCCGATCACCGCGACGATCACCGGCATGCCGACTGGCGTCTCGATCCAGGCGCTGTACGGCAGCGGCTGGACCTGCAGCCTCGCCGCGATCACCGCGCCGGTGACCGAGCCCGCCGACACCTGCTACCGCAGCGACGTGCTGGCGGGGGAGAACGGCGAGGATCCGCCGATCACCGTCGTGGCGAGCGTCGCTGACAACGCCCCGGCATCGGGAAGCGAGACGGTCCAGGTCGACGGCGGCGGCAACGTCGGCGGCCCGGCATCGGTTGCTGCGGCGACGACGATCCAGCAGGCGGCCGACCTGAACGCGGCGAGCTCGCACACGGGCAGCTTCGTCCAGGGCGACACCGGCGACACCTACGCGCTGACGGTCGCGGACGTCGACGGCCCGAACGCGGCGACGACCGGCGGACCCGCTCTCGGTCTCGTCTCGGTCACCGACAGCCTGCCCTGGGGCCTGACCGCTACGGGCATGTCCGGGCCGGGCTGGACCTGCCGGGTCGACGCGCTCACCTGCTACCGCACCGACACGCTGGCGGCGGGCTCTTCCTACCCGCCCGTCACGCTGACGGTGAATGTCGCCGCCAACGCCCCGGCGTCGGTGACCAACTCGGTGACGGTCTCCGGTGGCGGCATGACGTCCGGCACTGACTCGTCGACGTCGGCTGGCGGGCAGACCGGGACCGATCCGACCACGATCGCGCAGACCGGGCCGGCCGGCACCCCGCCGGCGCCGCCCGCGCCGCCGCAGCTGGCGGTGTCGAGCAGCCACAGCGGCAGCTTCGCCCAGGGCGACGCGTCCGACCTGTACGAGCTGACTGTGTCGAACGGCGCCTCGGCCGGGGCGAGCTCCGGCATGGTCGTCGTCACCGACTCGCTGCCGGCCGGGCTCACGCCGGTCCAGATGCGGGGCAGGGGCTGGTCGTGCTCGCTGGCCGCGCCCACGCTGCCGGTGACATCGACGTCCCGGCGTAACCCGCAGCCGAACGCCTACGAGCCCGAGCCAACCTGCTACCGGTTCGGGTCGCTGGCGCCGGGCGCGTCGTTCCCGCCGGTCTACCTGCGCGTGGCGGTCGCGAACAACGCGGAGGCTTCGGTCACCAACTCGGCGACCGTCTCTGGCGGCGGAAACGCGGCTCCGGCCAGCACCAGTGACGTCACGACGATCGGTCAGCTGCCGGAGCTCGTGGTCAGCAGCTACGACTCCGCTGGCGGCGTGCCGTATGCGCCGTTCTTGCGGGGCGGATCGGGTAAGCAGGACGTCTACTACGTGACCGTGGCCAACGACGGCTACGGGGCCACGACCGGCACGGTGACGTTCACGGCCGACCTGCCGGGCGGCGCGCACGCGGTGTCGCTGTCCGGGCCGGACTGGTCCTGCAGCGCCGCGACGGCGACGTGCACGACCAACTCGCTCGCGGCCGGGCAGCAGGATCTGCTGACGCTCGCGGTGGCGGTCTCGGCGGACGCACCGACCGATCTGCAGACGTTCCTGCAGGCCTCGGGCGGCGGCGAGGTCTCCGCGGCGGGCCTGGATGAGAACAACGACTACAGCACCGTGACCAACGGCGGTGTCGACGTCGACCCGACCTACGTGCGTCCGGGCAGCTAGGTCG
>DAIOWC010000104.1:0-10828 GCA_036758685.1 Streptosporangiaceae bacterium
TGAGCCGGAAGACTCGTAAATGATCTTATGAATGTGCCGTAGCTATCCCTATAGGGGCTGTCGCAAAATGGCGGCGGGTGCTCCGGCGTGGTGTCTGGCCTGGTAGATCATGGTTTGCGATGATCTGGTCATGGCGTATGGGTACCGGCGGGCGGATCGGGATCAGCCGTTTCTGCTGCCGCCGGATATGCGGGACTGGCTGCCGGCCGGGCATCTGGCGTGGTTCGTGATCGACGCGGTCGCGGTGCTGGACCTGTCCCGGTTCGCGGTGCGCGCGACGCCGCGGGGGTCGGCGGCGGGCCGGGCGGCGTATGACCCGCGGGTGCTGCTGGCGCTGCTGTGCTACGGGTATGCGCGGGGGCTGCGGTCGTCGCGGAAGATCGAGCGGGCGTGCACCGAGGACGTGGCGTTCCGGGTGATCTGCGCGCAGGACCCGCCCGATCACGCGACGATCGCCCGGTTCCGGCGGCAGCACTTCGCTGACGAGCAGGCGATGGCGGACCTGTTCGCCCAGGTGCTGGCGGTCGCGGCGGCGGCGGGGCTGGGCCGGCTGGGCCTGGTCGCGGTGGACGGCACGAAGATCGGCGCGAACGCGTCGAAGGACGCTAACCGGAGCGAGCAGAAGCTGCGGGAGCTGGCGGCGCGGATCCTGGCGGAGGCCGAGGAGGCGGATGCGGCCGAGGACGCGCTGTTCGGTTACGCGCGCGGCGATGAGCTGCCGGCCGAGCTGGCTGACCCGCGGACGCGGCGGGAGCGGATCGCGGCGGCGCTGGCGCAGCTGGACGCCGGGCGGCAGGCCGCCGAGGCGCACAGGGATGCGCAGGCCAGCGCTTACCTGCAGGCCGCGGCGTCCGGGCGGCCCGGATCCGGGAGCCGGCCGCCCGCCGCGGACGTCGCCGCCGCGCAGATGCGGCTGGATCAGGCGACGGCGGCGCAGCAGGCGAAGATCGATGACTGGGAGCAGCGGAACGCGCAGCAGGTCGCGGAGACTGGCGCCGGCCTGCGGAACCCGCCGCGCCGCCCGGCCGGCGAGCACGTCCGGGTCCGCCAGGCCGCCGTGAAGCTGGAGAAGGCCAGGGCACGGGCCGCTGAGGCCGGGCGGAAGGCCGCGGAACGGGAAGCAGCCCGGACCGGACCCGGGCCGGTCGCTAACATCACCGACCCGGACTCGCACCTGATGCCGGTCCGCGGCGGCGGGTTCATCCAGGGCTACAACGCCCAGGCCGCCCATAGCGCGGACGGACTGTGCCTCGGCGGCCTGGTCACCGCCCAGACCACCGACTACGGCTGCTTCGGGCCGCTGCTCGACGTCATCGCCGCCGCGCAGGACATACTCCGCGCGCACGCCCGCGGGCCGCTGCACCGGCTGAAGGCGAAGACCGGGATCGTGCTCGCCGACGCCGGGTACCTGTCCGAAGCCAACCTCACCTGCCCGGGACCGGACCGGCTCATCGCCACCGGCAAGCGCCGTGACCTGGCCAGGGCCGCCGACGGGCAGATCGACGCCAGCCGCCGCGCCGACGGGCGCCCGCTCGGCGGCGCCGCCGCGGCGATGGCTGCCCGGATAGCCAGCCCGCCCGGCCCGGCCTGTTACCGGCAACGCGGGCCGATCGCCGAGGGACCCTTCGGCAACCGTAAGCACAACCGCGGCTTCCGCCGGTTCAGCATGCGCGGAATCGCCCGCGCCGGCGGCGAATGGACCTTCGAGAACACCATCAGCAACCTGCTGAAGATCCACGCAACCGGCTGGCAGCCCGCATGACCCACCCCCAGCCCGGCCCGGAACAGCCGGCATAAGACCACCCCCAGACCGCAGACGCAAACCAGCCCCGCAACGCCAGCGCCAGCGCCAGCGCCAGCCAATACGCGACAGCCCCTATAGGCATAGCTACGGCACATTCACGTACGGACCTCGCTCCGCCTGCGCCCGGCAACCCGGATGAAGCGGACGCCAAGCCGACACGCTGCCGACTGGAGCCCAGAAGGCCGCCCGCAGCCGCGAGCCGAAGCCCACCAGCGCCCGCCTAGCCGGCGTCGGGCTTGCCGGCGGGCGCGTCGGCACCCGCGCCAGAGCCCGCCGGGGCTGGCTTCGCGTCGATCCCCGCCTCCTTGCGCTGCTGCGCCGTGATCGGCGTCGGCGCGCCGGTCAGCGGGTCGTGCCCGGACGCGGCCTTCGGGAACGCGATCACGTCCCGGATCGACTCCCGGCCGAGCAGCAGCATCATCATCCGGTCCCAGCCGAACGCGATGCCCCCGTGCGGCGGCGGCCCGAACCGGAGCGCGTCGAGCAGGAACCCGAACTGCGAGGTCGCCTCCTCCCGCGACAGCCCGATCACGTCGAACACCTGCTGCTGCATCTCGGGGCGGTGAATCCGGATCGAGCCGCCGCCGATCTCGGTCCCGTTGCAGACGATGTCGTAAGCGTCCGCCAGGGCCCCGCCCGGCTCCGACGTGAACTTCGACGCCCACTCCGGCAGCGGCGACGTAAACGGATGGTGCACCGCCGTCCACCCGCCATCGCCGTCCTCCTCGAACATCGGCGCGTCAACCACCCAGGTGAACGCCCACGCCGACGGGTCGATCAGCTCGCACCGGTACCCGATCTCCAGCCGGGCCGCACCCAGCAGGGTCCGCGCCTCGTTCGGCGTTCCGGCGGCGAAGAACACCGCGTCCCCGGCCCCGGCTCCCACGGCGGCAGGCAGCCCCGACCGCTCCTCTGCCGACAGGTGCTTGGCGACCGGCCCGGCGTCCGACACCTGCCCGTCGGCTCCGATGAGCACGTAGGCCAGCCCGCGCGCGCCGCGGGACTTGGCCCACTCCTGCCAGCCGTCCAGCTCCTTGCGGGTCTGGGCGGCGCCGCCCGGCATGACCACCGCGCCCACGTGCGGGGCCTGGAACACGCGGAACGAGGCCTGGGCAAAGTAAGCAGTCAGGTCCACCAGCTCCAGCCCGAACCGCAGGTCGGGCTTGTCCGAGCCGTACTTCGCCATCGCGTCCGCGTAGGTCATGTGCGGGATCGGGAGCGGCACCTCGTACCCGGCGATGTCCAGCCACAGCCGCGCCACCAGGTCCTCGGCGACCACCACGACGTCCTCGCGGGTCACGAACGACATCTCCAGGTCGATCTGGGTGAACTCGGGCTGCCGGTCAGCCCGGAAATCCTCGTCCCGGAAGCAGCGGACGAGCTGGAAGTACCGCTCCAGCCCGGAGATCATCAGCAGCTGCTTGAACAGCTGCGGGGACTGCGGCAGCGCGTACCAGCTGCCCGGCCGCAGCCGCACCGGCACCAGGAAGTCGCGCGCGCCCTCGGGCGTCGACCGGGTCAGGAACGGCGTCTCCACGTTCACGAACCGGTGCCTGCGCATGACGTCGTTGACCAGGTAGGCCGCCGTCGACCTGGCCCGCAGCGCCTCGGCCATCTCAGGCCGCCGGATGTCGAGGTAGCGGTAGCGCAGCCGCGCTTCCTCGTTCAGCTCCCCGCCGCCCTCGATCGGGAACGGCAGCGGATCGGCCTGCGACAGCACCTCGACCTCGGACGCCGCGACCTCGACATCGCCCGTCGGCAGGTCCGGGTTCTCGTTCCCGGACGGCCGCCGCTGCACGGTCCCGGCGACCAGCACGCAGTACTCGGCCCGCAGGTCGTGCGCGACGTCCTCCTCGCGCAGCACCACCTGCACGATCCCGCTGCCATCGCGCAGGTCGATGAACACGACGCCGCCGTGGTCGCGCCGCCGCGCCACCCAGCCCGCCAGCCGTACCTGCTCGCCCGCATCGGCCGCGCGCAGTGCGCCCGCCTCATGGCTGCGGATCATCGCTTGCCTAGCCTCTCTGCTCTACGACATTAGGACGGGAACGACGGGTGCCCCGGCCCCGCCGCGTTCCGTATATTCGCGGTCGCTACAGCCCGGTGGACCGGGCCGGTGGCGTTAGCCCAGTCAGAAAAGGATTGTGCTCCCGCTCGGCCCCGATGGTGGTCTGCGGGCCGTGCCCGGCCAGCACCACGGTCTCGTCCGGCAGCGGCAGGCACACCCTGGCCAGGCTGGTCAAGATCGTCTCATAGTCGCCGCCCGGCAGGTCGGTCCGGCCGATGGACCCGGCGAACAGCAGATCGCCGGTGAAGATCATCCCCTCCTGCGCCTCGGGCGGCAGGCGGAACGTGACCGAGCCCGGCGTGTGGCCAGGAGCGTGGTCGGCGATCAGGTCGATGCCGGCTAGCTGCAGGTTCATGCCGTCGGTGAGCTCGATCACGTCATCCGGCTCGGAAAAGGTGATCCCGCCGAAGAGCTGCTGGCCCGGCTGCAGGGACAGGCCCCTGGCCGGGTCGGTCAGCAGGGCCCGGTCGGCCGGATGGATGAATGCCGGGATGTTCCGTGCCCCGCAGACCGGAGCCACCGACCAGATGTGATCTATGTGCCCATGTGTCAGCAGCACAGCTGCCGGTCGCAGCCGGTATCGATCGATAATTTCGTCAATGCCCTGCTCAGCGTCCTGTCCAGGGTCGATAATCAGGCACTCCGCCCCAGGTTCGCTTGCCACCAGATAGCAGTTCGCGGCGAACGAGCCAGCGGGGAACCCGGCTACCAGCACTTCGTCCTCCCGGTCCTGCACTAGCGTCGCTACGGTGTGCCCAGGCTACCGAGAAACGCATGCTGGTCAGCGGATAGGGACCCGCTAGGACACGGCTTGGGCGCGGTTGGTGCGAGAACAGGTAACAGCGGCGGCACAAGTGCCGTCACAACGGTACGATTCGCGAAGTTTCGCAGAGCACTGCGCCGGTGCGACGCCGCCGGGCAGCCGCTAGCTAGGAGGATCGCAGGGGTGGCCACGAAGAAGGAGCGCCAGCGCGAGCTTGCTCGGCAAGCCCTCGCCCGGCGAGCGGAGCGACAGGCAGCGCAGCAGAAGCGGGCCAAGCAGTGGGGCGTCGGGCTGATCGTTGCCTTGCTGGTGGCGGGGGTTGGCGTCGGGTCGGCCTTCGCGGCCGGCGCCTTCAAGCCGGCCAAGCCGAAGCCCAAGCCCGCCGCGGCGGCCTCGCCCACCCCGGTCAGCAGCACGAGCCCCTCGCCGTCGGCCAGCCCGTCGCCCAGCGTGACCTCGGCGATGGTCGACGGGAAGTGCATTTACACGGCCGCCGGCGACGCAGCCAGGAAGGTCTCGCTGCCCCCGGCGACGCCCGATACTTCCGCGACTTATCAGGCGACGATTGCCACGAACCGCGGAAATATCGTGATTAACCTGCTGAATAGCAAGGCCCCGTGCACAGTGAACTCGTTTGTGAGCCTCGCCGATCAGAAGTACTTCAACTCCACGCCGTGCCACCGGCTGACGACCGCGGGCATCTTCGTGCTGCAGTGCGGTGACCCGACCGGCACCGGCTCGGGCGGGCCGGGCTACCAGTTCTATACGGAGAATCTCACCGGCGCGACGTACCCGGCGGGCGAGGTCGCGATGGCCCGCGCGACTGATCCGGACACCAATGGCAGCCAGTTTTTCCTCGTCTACAAGAACTCACCGCTGCCGGCGAGCTATACGCCATTTGGCACCATCGTCAGCGGACTCAATATCATCCAGAATGTGGCAAAGGCAGGAAGCGACAACTCCAACGGGTCTGGCGATGGTCATCCGAAGGAGAAGGTCGAGATCGAAAGCGTGACGATCAAGAAGACCTGACCGACAAAGTAGCAGGTCAGGTCACTGAGCAGGAGGTACGCGGTGAGTACCGCAAGCGATCCGTGGGGCCGGGTAGCTGAGGACGGAACGGTCTACTGCCGTACCGCCGATGGCGAGCGGGAGATCGGCTCCTGGCAGGCCGGCAGCGCCGACGAGGCGCTGGCCTTCTTCAAGCGCAAGTTCGACTCGCTGGAGACTGAGGTCAGCCTGCTTGAGCAGCGGATCACCGGGACAGACCTATCCCCCGCTCACGCCAGGGCCACGATCACCCGCTTGGTCGTCGCGGTCACCGACGCCCATGCGATCGGGGACCTCGCCGGCCTGCGCGGCCGCCTGGAGGCGCTGACGGGCGCCGTCGAGCACCGCCGGGAGGAGCACAAGGCCGCCCGTGAGCAGGCCAAGACCGAGGCGCACGAGGCCAAGGAGCGCATCGTCGCCGAGGCCGAGCGGATCGCTCTCGAGGCCACCCACTGGAAGGCCAGCGGCGAGCGGATGCGCCAGCTCCTGGAGGAGTGGAAGGTCGCGCCACGCGGTGACCGCGCCGCCGAGGCCGTGCTCTGGAAGCGCCTGTCGGCCGCTCGCAACTCGTTCGCCAAGCGCCGCAAGGCCTACTTCGCGACCCTGGAGGAGGAGCGGGAAGGCATCAGGGCCCGCAAGGAGCAGCTGGTCAGCCAGGCCGAGGCGCTGTCGTCATCGACCGACTGGGCCGCGACCGCAACCGCGTTCCGCGAGCTGATGCGGTCCTGGAAGCAGGCCGGGCGCGCCGACCGGACCGCCGAGGACGAGCTGTGGCAGCGGTTCAAGACCGCGCAGGACGCGTTCTTCAAGGCCAGGGCCGAGATCCTGGACGCCAAGGACCGCGAGCTGCGCGAGCACGCAGTGGTCAAGGAGCAGCTGCTGGCCGAGGCGGAGAAGCTGCTCCCGGCGACCGACGCCAGGGCCGCCAGGTCGGCCCTGCGCAGTATCCAGGAGCGCTGGGAGAAGGCGGGGGCCGTGCCGCGGGACGCGCAGGACCGGCTCGAGGGCGGCCTGCGCCGGATCGAGGAAGGGCTGCGCAAGGCCGAGGACTCGCACTGGCGGCGGACCAACCCCGAGGCGCTCTCGCGCGCCAAGGGCACCGTTGACCAGATCAGGGCGGCGATCACGCAGCTTGAGGGCCAGCTGGCGAAGGCCGAGGCCAAGGGCGACCTGAAGGCGCAGGAGCAGGCGCAGGAGGCTCTCGCGGCTCGCCGGTCCTGGCTCTCGGAGGCCGAGCGGACGCTCGCGGAACTCTCCGGGTAGGTCGGTCCGCGTGGGCGTCACGCTGCAAACCGCCTACGCGACGCCGCCGCCTAGTTCGTGACCCGGTAGACGTCGTAGACGCCGTCGATGGCGCGCACGGCCCGCAGCACCGCGCCCAGATGCTTGGGATCGCCCATCTCGAACGTGAACCGGCTGAACGCGACCCGGTCCCTCGTGGTGGTGACGGTCGCGGACAGGATGTTCACGTGCTGGTCGGACATCGACCGCGTGACGTCGGACAGCAGCCCGGTGCGATCGAGCGCCTCGACCTGGATCGCGACGAGGAACTGCGAGCCCTCGCGCGGCGACCAGCGGACGTTGACCAGCCGCTCGGGCTCCGACTCCAGCAGGTGGCCCAGGTTCTGGCAGTCGACCCGGTGGACCGAGACGCCGTTCCCTCGCGTCACGAAGCCCGTGATCTGATCGCCGGGAACGGGAGTGCAGCACTTCGATAGGCGCGCCCACACGTCGGCCGCGCCCTCGACCACCACGCCGGAGTCCGCCGTGGCCGGCTGCGGCTTCGGGGTCCGCGTCAGCAGGGTGGCCTCGGCCAGATCCTCCTGCGCGCCCTCGACCCCGCCGGCGGACTTCACCAGCTTGGCGACTACGGACTGCGCGCTGACGTGACCCTCGCCGACGGCCGCGTACAGCGCGAACAGGTCGGTGTAGTGGAGCTCGGTCGCGATCGCGTTGAGCGCGTCGGCCGTCGCGAGCCGCTGCAGCGGCAGGCCCTGCTTGCGCATCATGCGTGCGATCGCCGTCTTGCCGGTCTCCGCCGCCGCCTCGCGCCGTTCCTTGGAGAACCAGTGCCGGATCTTGTTCTTCGCCCTGGCGCTCTTGACGAAGCTGAGCCAGTCGCGGCTCGGGCTCGCGTCGGCGGCCTTGGACGTGAAGATCTCGACGCTGTCGCCGTTGCTCAGCGTGCTTTCCAGCGGGACGAGGCGCCCGTTGACTCTCGCGCCGATCGTCCGGTGGCCGACCTCGGTGTGGATCGCGTAGGCGAAGTCGACCGGCGTGGCCCCCTGCGGCAGCGCGATGACCTCGCCGCGGGGCGTGAACACGTAGACCTCGGCGGTGCCCAGGTCGAACCTGAGCGTGTCCAGGAACTCGGCCGGATCGGCGGTCTCGCGCTGCCAGTCCACGAGCTGGCGCAGCCAGGCCATGTCCGAGGCGTTGCCGCCGACCAGCTCCTCCTTGTACTTCCAGTGCGCGGCGACGCCGTACTCGGCGCGGTGGTGCATGCCCCAGGTCCTGATCTGCAGCTCCACCGGCTTGCCCTCCGGGCCGATCACGGTGGTGTGCAGCGACTGGTACATGTTGAACTTCGGCATCGCGATGTAGTCCTTGAACCGGCCGGGCACCGGGTTCCATCGCGCGTGCACGGTGCCGAGGACCGCGTAGCAGTCCCGCAGGGACTCGACCAGGACCCGGATGCCGACCAGGTCGTAGATGTCGTCGAAGCTGACGTTGCGGGCGATCATCTTCTGATAGACGGAGTAGTAGTGCTTCGGTCGCCCGGTCACCGTGTGCTTGATCTTCGCATCGCGCAGATCCTGCTCGACGTCCTCCTTGACCTCCTGGAGGAACATCTCCCGGCGCGGCGCGCGCTCCGACACCAGCCTGGCGATCTCGTCGTACCGCTTCGGGTAGATCGTCGCGAACGCCAGGTCCTCAAGCTCCCACTTCAGGGTGTTCATGCCCAGGCGGTGCGCCAGCGGGGCGAAGATCTCCAGCACTTCGCGCGACTTCTGCTCCTGCTTCGCTCGCGGCAGGTAGCGCAGCGTCCGCATGTTGTGCAGCCGGTCGGCCAGCTTGATGACCAGCACCCGGATGTCGCGGGACATTGCCACGACCATCTTGCGGACGGTCTCGGCCTGGGCGGCGTCCCCGTACTTGACCTTGTCCAGCTTCGTGACGCCATCGACCAGCGCCGCGATGCCTTCGCCGAAGTCCTCGCGCAGCTGCGCGAGCGTGTAGTCGGTGTCCTCGATCGTGTCGTGGAGGAGGGCCGCGCAGATGGCCTCGTGATCCGTGCCGAGCTCGGCGAGGATCGTGGCCACCGCGAGCGGGTGGGTGATGTACGGGTCGCCGCTGCGGCGCGCCTGTCCCGCGTGCATCCTGGCCGCGACCTCGTAGGCGCGCTCGATCTGCCGGATGTCGGCCTTCGGGTGCGTGGCGCGGACCGACTTGATCAGCGGCTCCAGCACCGGGTTGACCCCGCCGGCCCGGACCGTGCCGAGCCGGGCGAGCCGCCGCCGGACGGCGGCGGTACCCGACGATGCGTCCGTGGCGGGCGGGCTGCCAGCAGATGGCGCCGAAGCGGAACGACGCGTAGCGCGGTTCGCGGCCGCCCGGCCCGCACCCTTCTTCGCGGTCGCGAACTTGCCGCCCGGGGGCTTGGTGTCCTGCCTGCCGCTGCCCGGCTCCTGGTCCCCGGAACCGGCCTCGTCGTCGGCCGGGCCCGAAGGCGCCAGCTCCGCCTCGGCCGCAGGCTCCGCCTCCACCTCCGGCTCGGAATCGGGCTCTGACTTCACGCCGGGCGCAGCATCAGCCGCGGGCTTTCCCTGGGGCTTCCCTGGCTTTGCGGATCCGCCCTGAGCAGGGGACTCTTCGGGTGCGGGCATGCCTTCGGGGGATGCCACCCCGTGGTCCGCCTCCGGCTCCTGGGTGACATCGGTACTGGCCGTTCCGGCCATCGCAACGTCACCGGCCACATACGCTCCTCACGTCCGCCGTTGCTACAAGTCTATCGGTGGACGATTCGGGACGTGCCTGGCTCCGTACGTTGCGTCACACCACAAGGAGCGATCGCACCGCCAGACCCGGCAGCTTCTCTCGTCCGGCGAGAAAGCCCAGCTCCAGCAGCACCACGATTCCCGCCACGGTCGCGCCCGACCGCTTCACCAGGTCAGCAGTGGCCGCCGCCGTGCCGCCGGTCGCCAGAACGTCATCGACGATCAGGACCCGGTCGCCAGGCGCAAAAGCGTCGGTATGCACCTCAAGCGTGGCCGTCCCGTACTCAAGCGAATAAGACTCGGCGTAGGTCTTGGCCGGGAGCTTCCCCTGCTTGCGAACCGGTACAAAACCGGCAGTCAGCTCGAGAGCCACGGGCGCGGCCAGGATAAAGCCCCGCGCCTCGATGCCGGCGATCTTGTCCACGCCCTCATATCCCGCGCCCAGCTCGGCAATCACGGCCGCGAACGCGGGGCCATCGGCCAGCAGCGGCGTGATGTCCTTGAACAGGACCCCGGGCTGGGGGAAGTCCGGGACATCGCGGATCCGAGCGCGCAGTAGCTCGGTGATATCGACGCTGGCGTCGCTCATTCCGATACGCCGCCGCGCCGGGTGAGTCCGGGGCGTCCCGCCGGGCGAGCACAGCGCCGGCGGGTCCCGCGGGGTTGGCCGGCACAGCGGCGGAATTCCGGGGCGCCCGTGCCCCGGACCGAAGCCGCGTCCACGGCCGGCTACCGCCGCTTCTTCTTGCCGCTCGGCCGCCGGTTCGTCGAGCCTGGCCGTCTCGCGGGCTGCTGGCGCTGCCCGGCCGGTCGGGCAGTAGCTCCCCTGGCCGCCTGACCGCCGGGACTGGCCGCCTGACTGGCCGGCACCGGCTCGTCGGCCACGGCATCCTCCGGACTGTCCGCCTGACTGCCGTCGGCGTCCGGCAGGCTGACCGCCGTGGCCCCGCCGCTGCCTGCGGCCGAGCCCGTGCCATTGGGAGGACCGCCGTTTGTCGTACCGCCGTTTGTCGTACCGCCGTTTGTCGTACCGCCGTTGCCGGCAGTCGCGCCTGCCACCGCGGTCTGCGACTTCGCCGCCCGGCGCGCCGCCCCGCGGCCGCCCGCCGCCTTGCGGGCCACCTGAGCCGCGAGCTGCTTGTACT
>DAIOWC010000104.1:10928-20361 GCA_036758685.1 Streptosporangiaceae bacterium
GCCCCGCGGCCGCCCGCCGCCTTGCGGGCCACCTGAGCCGCGAGCTGCTTGTACTGCGGCTCGCGCTCCTTGAGGTCGGCCAGCACCGGGGTCGCGATACAGATCGAGGAGTACGTGCCAGACAGCATTCCGACGAAGAGGACCAGCGACAGGTCCTTGAGCTCGCCGTTGCCGAGCAGCACGGTGCCGACGACCAGGATCGCCGTCACCGGCAGCAGCGCGATCAGGGACGTGTTGATCGACCGGACCAGGGTCTGGTTCAGCGCCAGGTTGGCCGCGCTGCTGTAGTTGGACTGCCGGGTGCCGAGAATCGGCGCGGTATTCTCCCTGACCTTGTCGAAAACGACGACAGTGTCATACAGCGAATAGCCGAGGATCGTCAGCAGCCCGATGACCGTGGCCGGGCTGACCTGGAACCGCAACAGCGCATAGACGCCCACCGTGATCACGATGTCGTGCGCCAGGGCTACGAAGGCCGCGGCCGCCATCCGCCACTCGAAGGCAATCGTCAGGTAGAGCACGATCACGACCAGGAAGGCGATCAGCGCCTCGAGCGCCTTCTGCGAGATCGACGACCCCCAGCTCGCGCTCACCGTCGTGACGGCGATGCCGCTGATCCCGCGCGGCGGGTGGTAGGCCGTGTTGAGCGCATTCTGAACCGTGGTCTGCCCGGCCGGGCTCAGATGCTCGGTCTGCACCTGCCAGAACGACGGCGCGTTGAACGGCTTGACTTCCTGGGCGTTAGCGTCGGCGCCGCCGCCGGCGTTCTTGACCACCTGCTCGATCTGCGTCGCCGTCGCGCTTGGCGCCGGGAACTGGAACTGCGAGCCGCCTTTGAAGTCGATGCTGAAGTTCAGCCCGAAGACGGCCAGCGCCAGGACGCTGATAACCAGGATCCCGCCCGAGATCGAGTACCAGAGCTTCTTCCTGCCGACGAAGTCGAAGGAGACCTCGCCGCGGTACAGCCGCCCGGCGAAATTGTTGCGCCGCGCCATCACGCCTCCTTCGGGGTGGCCGGGGCGCCGGAAGCCGGGGCAGCCGGGCCGCGGGATCCGCGCCAGGGCGAGCGCATCCCGAGCCGCTCTGGATCGAGGCCGGACAGCTTGTGCCCCCGGCCATAGAACTCAGTCCGTGCGAGCAGCGTAACCATGGGCTTGGTGAACAGGAACACCACGGCGACGTCGACCAGCGTGGTCAGCCCCAGGGTGAACGCGAAGCCGCGGACATCACCGATCGCGAAGATGTACAGCAGCAGCGCGGCGAGGAATGACACGGTGTCCGAGACCAGGATCGTCCGCCTCGCCCGCGCCCAGCCGCGTTCGACGGCCGCGCGCAGCGAGCGTCCTTCCCGGACCTCGTCCCGCAATCGCTCGAAGAACACGACGAACGAGTCGGCGGTGATGCCAATCGCGACGATGAGGCCCGCGATGCCGGCGAGCGTGAGGTTGAAGCTCTCGTGCGCGCTCAGCAGCACGACTGCGAGGTAAGTGATCACCGCCGCAATGGCCAGGCTGGACACCGAGACCACGGCGAGACCGCGGTAGTAGATGAACGAGTAGATCACCACGAGGATCAGGCCGACCACGCCCGCGATGATCCCCGCGGACAGCTGGGCGGAGCCGAGCTGCGGCGAAACGCTGGAGCTGTCCAGCGTCTGGAACGACAGCGGCAGCTGGCCGTACTTGAGGATGTTGGCGAGCGAGGTGGCCTGCCCCTGGGTGAAGCCGGAGCCACTGCCGCCGTTGATCTCACCGGAGGTCGTGATCTGGCCCTGGACCTGAGGAGAGGACTGGATCTGGCCGTCGAGCACCACCGCGAGCTGCGCGAGGAACGCGTCCGGGCTCGTCGGGTTGGTGCTTCCGGTCGAGTAGTACTGGGTCGCCATCTGCTCGGTCAGCGTGCCCAGCTTGGCCGCGGGGCCGGACTTGACGTTGAAGTCGACAATCCACTGCCCGCTGGTCTGGTCGACCTCGGCGTTCACCGCGGTGAGGTCGGTGCCGTGGATGACCGGCGCCGCCATCGCGTACTTGTAGAGCTCGCCGCCGTAGTTGGTGCAGCCGACCGCCTGTGCGTCATTGCGGTCGTAGTTGTTGGGGTTGGACCCGTAGATCTGCGTCTGCCAGTTCTTGTCGGCGCAGTTCAGCCGGTTGAAGTCGGCCACCGTCTGCGAAGTCAGCGCGCTGGCGTTGCCCAGGCCGTCGGCCGTCGTCGACAGGGTCCCCGAGGAACTCGCCGACGGGCTGGCGGACGCCTTCGGCGACGACGAGGAACTCGCCGAGACCGATGGCGAGGGCGTGGCCGAGGCCGCCTGCCCGCCGATGGCGCTGGCCGCGGCCGCCTGGCCGGTGCCGCCGGACGAGGACGGCTTCGGGCTGCTGGACGTCGACGGCGAGGAAGACGGCTTCGGAGACGTCGACACCTTCGTGCTGGTCGACGGGCTCGGCGACGGCGTCGAGGCCGCGACGAAGTTCGGCGCGCCCAGCAGCACCTGCCGGAAGTTCAGCTGCGCGGTCGTGCCGACCAGCTTGGCGACCTGCTGCGCGTTCTCGTGCGGCACCGACACGACGATCTCGTTGCTGCCC
Source organism: Streptosporangiaceae bacterium (assembly GCA_036758685.1). Taxonomy (GTDB): domain Bacteria; phylum Actinomycetota; class Actinomycetes; order Streptosporangiales; family Streptosporangiaceae; genus JAJYUU01. Next base: position 13,511 of record DAIOWC010000104.1, read on the forward strand.
TGCTGGACCACGGACGCGCCGACGAAGCCGGACGAGTTGATCCGCGAGAACATGATCGACTTGGCCTTGTTCATCGCGCCCTGGTCCACCGCCTTGCCGGCCGGCGGGATCGCCTTCAGGGTGACCTGCGTGCCCCAGGACAAGTCGAGGCCAAGGCCGACCTTGAAGCTCTTATGCCAGTGGCTCGGGTTGGCCAGGTTGCTGGCCAGCACCCCGGCCAGCATCACGATCAGGAGCGCGGCCAGGGCGGCCAGGAGCCGCCCGGGCCGGGAGGTTGTCGTGCTTGGAGGAGGCACCGGTGTCGTCTTTCCGTCGTCGGCAGCGCTTGCTGCTAGATGCTGTTGTCCTCGCGGTCGCCGAACGTGGCCGACCCGTCAGCATCGGAAACGTCTGGAACCGTCTGGCGGATGCCATCGGGCTCATCATCGGGGACGACGCCCATAATGGCGCGGCGCATCACCTTGATCCGCACACCCGGAGCGAACTCCACCAAGACGTTATCGTCGTCGCCGGAGATGATGGTGCCGTACATCCCGGCGGTGGTGCGGATCCGGGAGCCGTCGCCGACCTGACGCTGGGTCTGCTGGGCCTGGCGCTGCCGGTTGCGCTGCGGCCTGATCATGAGGAAATACATGACCACGAAGATCAGGACGATGAAGATCAGGAGCGTGTAGTTCGAACTCGACGACTTGCTGGCCGTAGCTGCAACAACGTGGCCGGCCGCGAGACTCAGTGTCCCATGCATGGCGGGACATCCTTCCAATTAGTGTTGCCACTGCATCCGGGTGAACGGATGGCGCCGCGCCTGGGTGCCCGGCGCGCCAAGGTGGCCTGTCATGGACTAACTGCCGAAGTGTAGCGGCGCAGAAGCGACGCACCAACAGGCTACGGCGTCTGGCGAGTGTTCGTAACCAGCCCGTCACGAGCTGTAACGTCCTGGCGGTGCGCGGTTCATCCCCTCTGACCGGCGATCGGGTCCAAAACTGCGAGATGCTGACCTGCAGTTACGCGCTGCTTCAGTCGAAAAGCGTGACTTCTCCGCCATTCGGCGCGCTGTCGCGGGAGGGCGCGGACAAGCCCAGGTGCTCCCAGGCGGCCGCGGTCGCGACCCGGCCGCGTGGCGTCCTCGCCATCAGGCCCGCCCGGACGAGGAACGGCTCGGCCACGACCTCCACGGTCTCGGCCTCCTCGCCCACCGCCACGGCGAGCGTGGACAGGCCGACCGGCCCGCCGCCGAACTTCCGGACGAGGGCGCTGAGCACGGCGTGGTCGAGCCGGTCAAGCCCGCTCTCGTCGACCTCGTACAGCTCCAGCGCGGCCCTGGCGATGTCCCTGGTGATAATCCCGTCGCCGCGCACCTCGGCGTAGTCCCGGACGCGGCGCAGGAGGCGGTTCGCGATGCGGGGGGTCCCGCGGGACCGGCCGGCGATCTCGTCCGCTCCGTCGTCACGGAGGGCCACTCCGAGCAGGCCCGCCGACCGCCTGACGATGACGCCCAGCTCGGCCGGCTCGTAAAAGTCCAGGTGCGCGGTGAAGCCGAACCGGTCGCGCAGCGGGGCGGGCAGCAGCCCGGCCCTGGTCGTGGCGCCGACCAGCGTGAACGGCGCGATGTCGAGCGGGATGGCGGTGGCGCCCGGTCCCTTGCCGATCACCACGTCGACCCGGAAGTCCTCCATGGCCAGGTAGAGCATCTCCTCGGCGGGCCGGGCGACGCGGTGAATCTCGTCGATGAAGACCACCTCGCCCTCGGCGAGCGTGGACAGGATCGCGGCCAGGTCACCGGCCCGCTCGATGGCGGGGCCGCTGGTGATGCGCATCGGCGTGCCCAGCTCGGCCGCGATGATCATGGCGATCGTCGTCTTGCCCAGGCCCGGCGGCCCGGACAGCAGGACGTGATCGGGGACCCGGCCGCGCCCGAGCGCGCCCTCCAGGACCAGGGACAGCTGCTCCCGTACGCGGAACTGGCCGATGAGCTCGCTCAGCCGCTTCGGGCGGAGGGCGCCTTCGACGACCCGGTCATCGCTGCTCGCGAGGGCGGATATCAGCCGGTCTTCCTGGCCGTCCGGGCCCGTCATGTCCGCCCCAGCACGCGCAGCGCGGCCCGCAGGGCCAGCGAGACGTCGATCGCGGGCTCGGCCTCGTCGGGGCCGGCGGCCTCGGCCAGCTCCGGCTCGATCGCGGCGATCGCCTGGTCGGCCTCGCGCGCCTGCCAGCCCAGGCTCACCAGGCCCGCGCGCACCTGGTCCCGCCAGGCCGACGCCGGCGTCGCCACGGCCCGGCCGGGCACCAGCGCCGCCTGGCCGTCGCCCGGGGCGCCGAGCCGTCCGGCCAGTTCGAGCACGATCCGCTGGGCGCCCTTGCGGCCGATGCCGGGCACGGACGTGAGGGCCGCGAGGTCCTCGGCCGCCACCGCCCGGCGCAGCGCGTCGGGTGTCAGCACCGCGAGCATGGCCAGGGCCAGGCGCGGTCCGACCCCGCTGGCGGTCTGCACCAGCTCGAACGTGTTGCGCTCGTCGTCGCTGGCGAACCCGTACAGGGTGAGCGAGTCCTCGCGCACCACCAGCGACGTCGCGACCCTGGCCCGCTCTCCCTGGCGCAGTCCCGCCAGCGTGCCCGGCGCGCACTGCACCTGCAGGCCGACCCCGCCGACCTCGATGACCGCGGCATCGGGTGCCAGCGCCGCGACGGTGCCTGTCAGGTGTGCAATCATCTCGCTCCTCCGGCGGCTCGCTGGGCGGCGGCGAGGCGCTGCTGAGCCGCCCCGCGCCACAGATGGCAGATGGCCAGGGCCAGCGCGTCGGTGCAGTCGGCGGGCCTGGGCGGGTCGGTGAGCTGCAGCAGCCTGCTCACCATCTCGGCGACCTGCGGCTTGCCGGCCCGGCCGTTGCCGGTCACCGCGGCCTTGACCTCGCTGGGCGTGTGCAGCGCCACCGGCACCCCGCGCCTGGCCGCGCAGAGCACGGCGACGGCGCCGGCCTGCGCCGTGCCCATGACCGTCCGCACGTTGTGCTGGCTGAACACGCGCTCGACCGCGACCGCGTCCGGCCGGTGCTCGGCCAGCCAGCGGTCAAGCCCGACCTCAAGCGCGAGCAGACGGGCGCCGATGTCGTCTCCGGGCGGCGTCCTGATCACGTCCGTGCCCACGAGCCGCAGGGGCCGGCCTGGCGCCCCCTCGATCACCCCGACGCCGCAGCGGGTGAGGCCGGGATCCACGCCGAGCACGCGCATCCCACCACCATCCCGCTGACTGCGAACATCTGTTCGGCTTGCACGTTACCGGTCATGACGCCGCGGCGGGCAGCGGCACGCTGGCCACGCGAGAAGTCCGGCCCGGATCTTTCAGAACTCGAACAGCATGTGGACCGGGCCGCACGCGAACGCGGCATCCAGCTCGCCATCGGCTTCCTGGCCGCCGCCGGCTGCCAGGCCCGTGAGCCGCAGGGTGGCGACCGGCACGCCGGCGAAGAGCGCGGCGAACCCGCGGGGGCCGAGTCGGAGGGCGGAGCCGCGTTCCCGTCCTGCCGCTCGAGTCAGCGTGCCGGCACCTCCGCTGATCTCCAGTGCCCATCGCCCGGCGTTCCCCGGCATGACGTCGTCGGCCAGGTCGAGCTGGACCGACAGGGCTGCCGACGGCGGGTAGCCCCGCGCCCCGATCGCGGCCGCCGCGTCGATGATCCGCAGCATCCAGGGGTCCCTGCGCCGGATGGCCACAACCGGCTCCCTGGTCAGCCAGTCGATCGCGTCGCCGGGCGACAGGCACGCCCGGATCGTGTCCGCGTTGGCGGCATGCGAGCTCAGGATCTGCCAGAAAGTGCGCGCCGTACCGGCCGATGCCGCCGCGACGAAGTCGACCTGCAGCTCATGGCCGCCCGTCGGCGATCTATGGGAGGCCCAGCGGTAGCTGAGGAAGCCATCGTCGGCCAGGTAGGCAAAGTGATCATGATCGTCGAGCCAGGCCGACACGAGGTCGGGAGTCTCGGTGGCCGGGCCGCTGTCGCGCAGCGTCCGGTGCACAGCCCCGAGCGCCTCCACCACGGCGGCGCCGTCGTGCACGGTGGCCCGGCGCAGTCCGGGCGCCGACGGCTGGTCACCCGCATCGTCGCCGCCAACGAGCGGGTCGGGCGGAAGCAGCGCGGCTAGGTCCGCCGTGGGCAGCACGGTCTCGTACTTGCCCCCGGCTATCTCCCAGCCGAGCGCCCGGTAGAGCCTGGCCGTGGCCGGATACAGCGTCGAGAGCAGGAATCCGCGGTCCTCCAGGCCGGCCAGCATCTCCAGCATCAGCGCGCGGCCGACGCCCCGGCCGCGCTCCTCCGGTGCCACCTTGACGCCAGCCACGCCCGCCATCGGTATCGAGCGGCCCAGCCACCACTGCCGCATCGCGAAATACCGGGCGCTGGCCACCAGCCGGGACCCGTCGAAGACGCCGAAGATCTGTCCGGCGTCGACGCTGGCCTGCACGCCGGCGATCCAGCGCGGCCGGTCGCCGGCCGCGATCGGGCCGAAAGCGCGCCGCCGCAGGTCAAGCTCCGCCTCGACGTCGTCGGCGGGCCCGAACGGCCTAATGTCCAGGTGGCCGGCCGTCACCCGATCTTTTCCATGATCTCGTCCGAGACCGAGTAGTTCGCGTAGACGTCCTGGACGTCGTCGGAGTCCTCGACGGCCTCAATCAGCCGGAACACCCTCTTGGCGTTCTCCTCATCGAGTTCGACCTCCACGGAGGGCAGGAAGGCCGCTTCCGCCGACTCATACTCAATGCCCGCCTGCTGCAGTGCGGTGCGGACGGCCACCAGGTCTGTCGCCTCGCTGACCACCTCGAAGGACTCGCCAAGATCGTTGACCTCCTCCGCGCCGGCGTCCAGCACGGCGCCCAGCACGTCGTCCTCGGTGACCCCGCCGGCCTTGGTGACGATGACGACGCCCTTGCGGCTGAACAGGTAGGAAACCGAGCCGGCGTCGGCCATCGTGCCGCCGTTGCGGGTCAGCGCGGTGCGCACTTCGGACGCGGCGCGGTTCCTGTTATCGGTGAGGCATTCAACCAGGACGGCGACGCCGCCCGGGGCGTAACCCTCGTACGTGACAGTTTCGTAGGAAGCCCCGCCGGCCTCCAGGCCCGCGCCGCGGCGCACCGCCCGGTCGATGTTGTCGTTCGGGACCGAGCTGCGCTTGGCCTTCTGGATCGCGTCGTAGAGCGTCGGGTTGCCAGCCGGATCGGCCCCGCCCGAGCGGGCCGCCACCTCGACGTTCTTGATCAGCTTCGCGAACAGCTTGCCGCGCCTGGCGTCAACCGCCGCCTTCTTGTGCTTGGTGGTGGCCCACTTGGAGTGGCCGCTCATGCCCGATCCCTCACCATTTCGACGAACATCTCGTGGATGCGCCAGTCCGGGGTGAGCTCGGGATGGAACGACGTTGCGAGCGCCCGACCCTGGCGAACGGCGACGATCCTACTCGTGCCGGGCTCAGTCGCGAGAATCTCGACGCCGGGGCCGACCTCCTCGACCCAGGGCGCCCGGATGAAGACCGCGCGGTACGGCGCCCCGCGCAGGCCGGTGATGTCCAGATCGACCTCGAAGGAGTCCACCTGACGGCCGAACGCGTTGCGCCGGACGGTCATGTCGATGCCGCCGAGGGTCTCCTGGCCCGAGGCCGGATCGGGCAGCCGGTCCGCGAGCATGATCATCCCCGCGCAGGAGCCGAACACGGGCATTCCGTCCGCGATGCGCTTCCGCAGCTGGTCGGCCAGCCCGAAGATGTCGATCAGCTTCCAGATGGTGGTCGATTCGCCGCCCGGAATGACCAGCCCCTCGACCCGGTCCAGCTCCTCCGGCCGCCGCACGCCCGCCGGGGACGCTCCCGCCGCGCGCAGCGCCCGCAGGTGCTCGGCCACGTCGCCCTGCAGCGCCAGGACGCCGACGGACGGCCGCTGACCGCCCCCCGGGCCGCGCCCCTCTCGCCCGCCGTCCTCAAGCGCCTCGGACTGCGCCATCACCAGCCGCGGCCGGCGTACCGCTGCTCGGGCGCCAGCTCGTCCAGGTTGATGCCGACCATCGCCTCGCCCAGCCCGCGCGACACCTTCGCGATCACGTCCGGGTCGTCATGGAACGTCGTGGCCTTCACGATGGCCGCGGCCCTGGCGGCCGGGTCGCCCGACTTGAAGATGCCCGAGCCGACGAAGACGCCGTCCGCGCCGAGCTGCATCATCATCGCCGCGTCGGCCGGGGTGGCGAGCCCGCCCGCGGTGAACAGCACGACCGGCAGCTTGCCCGCCGCCGCTACCTCGGCGACCAGCTCATACGGGGCCTGCAGGTCCTTGGCCGCGCTGAAGAGCTCCTCCGGCGGCAGCCCGGCCAGCCTGCGGATGTCGGACCGGATCGAGCGCATGTGCCGGGTGGCCTCCACGACGTTCCCGGTGCCGGCCTCGCCCTTGGACCTGATCATCGCGGCGCCCTCGGTGATCCGGCGCAGCGCCTCGCCGAGGTTGGTCGCGCCGCATACGAACGGGACGGTGAACTCCCACTTGTCCACGTGATGGGCCTCGTCGGCCGGGGTGAGGACCTCGGACTCGTCGATGTAGTCGACGCCGATGGCCTGCAGGACCTGCGCCTCGACGAAGTGCCCGATCCGGCACTTGGCCATGACCGGGATGGAGACCGCGGCGATGATGCCGTCGATCATGTCGGGGTCGCTCATCCGGGCCACGCCGCCCTGGGCCCTGATGTCGGCCGGCACCCGCTCCAGGGCCATGACGGCCACGGCCCCGGCGTCCTCGGCGATCTTGGCCTGCTCCGGCGTGACGACGTCCATGATCACGCCGCCCTTGAGCATGTCGGCCATGCCGCGCTTGACCCGGCTGG
>DAIOWC010000105.1:0-20003 GCA_036758685.1 Streptosporangiaceae bacterium
GCCGGACGACGCCGAGTTCGCGTTCGCTGAGACGCGCCGCCCCGTCAGCGGCCCGCGAGCCGGGCGCAGGGCCGCTGCAGAAGTCCTCGATCAGCCGGCGGGTGACGGCGGGAGCAAGGAGCGGCTCGTCGTCGGGGTCGCGATGGACCAGCTGAAGCCTGCGGTGCTCGCGGGAGGCGCCCATATCGGTCCGACCGGCGGCGTTGGCCTCGTGATTCCGCCCATGCCCCCCTGGGCTGTGACCGCCGTCATCGTCGGCTGGATCGGAGGCTGGCTCGCCATCGGGGCCTGGAAGATGACCACCCGCGACGCCTGAACCACGAAGAGCGAAAGGAACTCTGAGCAATGGGAATCGCCCTGGGATCGAACATAGGCCCCGCAGTCCCCGCCATCCTTGGTGTTGCCATCGTCGGATTCGTCGTATACCTGATGAGGAAGCGCAAGCGGACATCATCGAAGAGTCGCGACACATGATCAGGAACCTGCTGCGAGGTGCCGCCGCGGCCGCGCTGGCCATGGTGGCACTAGCGGCCTGCTCGACCGCGCACCCCGCGAAGCCCGTTCCGGCGACCTATTACCTGGCGCTCGGGGACTCGCTGTCCCAGGGGGTGCAGCCCAACCCCGCGGGCAGCAGCGTGGAGACCGGATACGGCTACCCGGATCTGGTGTACGCGCGGCTTGCCCGCGACCATCCCGGTCTGAAGCTGGTGCGGCTCGGCTGCCCGGGCGAGACCACGGCGACGATGATCCGCGGTGGCATCTGCCGCTACCGCGGCGGCTCGCAGCTCACCGCCGCGACCGCCTTCCTGCGCGCCCACCGCCGGCACGTGCTGCTGGTCACCATCGACATCGGCGCCAATGATCCCGAGACGTGCGGCAGCCAGGCGAGCCTCGTCAGCCTCGCGTCCTGCGTGGCGCGGGTCCCGGCCGCCGCCGGACGGCTGGCCACGATCCTGGCCAGCCTGCGCGCCGCCGGACCGGGCGTGCGCATCGTGGGGATGAGCTACTACCTGCCCGAGCTGGCGGAGTGGCGTGACGGCGTCGTCGGCCACGCCATCGCGTGGGCCAGCGAGCGTCTCGCCGTCGCGTACAACGACCTGCTGGGCCGGGCCTACGAACAGGCTCACGTGAAGGTCGCCGACATCTTCAGCGCGTTCGACACCTCCGACTTCGGCAATCCGGTCACCCTCCCCGGCGTCGGGTCCGTGCCGCGCAACGTGGCCAGGATCTGCGAGTGGACGTGGGAGTGCGCGCCCCCGCCGCGCGGGCCGAACCAGCACGCGAACCCGGCCGGCTATCGCGTCATCGCCAGCGCGATCCTCCGGGCCTCGGGCCTCGCATGACCGGCCAGAGAAGTTCTGCCCGCCAGGCAGTAATTCGGCGCGATCTGCGTCTCTGAACTATGGAGTTACTCCCTGCCGCGCCTGCGCACGCCCTCAATGGGCGAGCCGAAGCCGTGACTGCGCTCTACCGCGAGCATGCACTCGGGCTGACCCGCATGGCGTACGTGATGCTCGGCGACCGGACCGCCGCCGAGGACGTTGTCCAGGACGCGTTCTGCGGTCTGTACCGGCGCTGGGAGCACCTGTCCAGCGCCGAGAAGGCCCTGCCTTACCTGCGCTCTAGCGTTCTGAACGGCTGTCGCACGGTCTTGCGCGGCTCGCTCCGCCAGGCGCGGGCCGACCATCTGCAGCCGGTGGTCTCGGCGGAGTCCATGATCTTGGGCCAGGAGCAGCGCCGGGAGGTCGTAGCGGCCCTGAGGCGGCTGCCTGATCGTCAGCGCGAGGCGCTGGTGCTCCGCTTCTACCTGGACCTGTCGGACGCGGAGATAGCTGGCGACATGGGGATCAGCAAGGGCACCGTGCGCTCGACCCTGTACCGGGCGCTCGCTGCCCTCGGCATCGCGCTGAAGGAGTCATCATGAGCATCAGCCAGGACGAGTTCCGGGCCGCCCTCCGAGATGTAGCCGACGACATCGCGCCGGACACGATCCCCCCGCTCTCACTGCCGGCCGGAGTCATCCGCCAGCCCCGCCAGCGGCGGCTGCTGACTTCGCTCGCGGCGGCCGTCGCCGTCATTGCGGTGATCGCCGCCTCGGTCGTACTGGCCGACCAGGCCCCGTCCCCGCGTCCGTCCGCGCCGGCAGGCTTCGCTGGCCTGCGCAGTGTGCCGCGATACTACCTGGCCCTGCTTCCGACGCGCGTCAACGGCAACATCTACCCGTCGGCGGATGCGGTCATCCGCAATACGGTCACCGGCGCGACGGTCGCGACGGTCAGGCCGCCTAAGCCGTTCGGCCGGTTCAGCTTCGTCGCCGCCGGCGCCAACGACCGGACCTTCATCCTCGCTGCGCAGGAGGGACCGGTCGGCGACCAGTCCAATACTCCCGCCCGGCTGTACCAAGCCCGGTTCGAGCCCGCCAGCCGAAGCGTCAGCCTGACGCCGCTGCCGGTGCCCGAGACGCCCCGCAACCGGTGGCTCGGCGGTTTTGCCCTTGCGCCGAACGGAGCCGCGCTCGCCATCGTCCTCGAGTACGAGGGGCCCCGAGGAGAGTTCGAAACGCAGCTCAGGATCTACTCGCTGACCGACAAGTCACTGATCAGCAAGGTATGGCAGGGCCACGGGTTCATCAACGGGGATGCGCTGCTCGGGTTCGACAAGCCGAGCATCTCCTGGGGACGCGGCAGGACCCTGGCCTTTACCTGGGGAGATGATGACAGACCGGCAAACGACGGCATCTGGCTGCTCAATGCCGCTACCGCAGGCGGCGGCCTGCTCGCGGACAGCCGGCATGCCGTCCGTCAGAGGGTGCCCGGTGGCCTTTACACCTTCCCCTCCAACGCCGGCCTTCTGACCGGGAGCGGCAAGGTAATCGTTGATGCCGTGTCCAGGGAACGGCTGGATTCCCGGCGTCATTACACCGTCCTCTCCGAGTTCGCTGAGTTCTCCGCAGCGACGGGGCGGCAGCTGCGCGTCCTCTGGCCGAGCGGCGCTTTCAACGAGTGGGTGCAATGGAGCAACTCATCGGGCAGCGTTCTTGTGGTTGCGGCGCCGGTGAAGAGCGGCGGAGAACGCGGTCAGGTGGCCTTCGGCGTGCTGAGCGGCAACCAGTTCGTGCCGATTCCTCGGGCGCCGGCCGCGGTAACTCCCTGGGGGGCCGCCCTGGCGTTCTGATTTGCGCGGCGACCCTGCCGTGGGGCGCAGACTAGGGGTCGTGCAGCACGTCATAGCTCTCGCCCGGACGGCGGTCGTCATCAGGCACTGGTTCGAGATCGACCTGGACGACTCCTCGATGGAGCACGGTGCCCGGATTGAGCTCCGCGACCTGGCCGTGCAGCCGCGCCGCGGCAGCGAGTCGGCGGCTCAGCTGGTGGTGGTCGACCGGCCCATGTGGCGCGCCGATCTGTTTGACCGGCTTACCGACGCGCCCGGTAGCTTCGGCGCGGCGCATTACCACCCGCAATTCGACGGGAACGAGCCGTGCCCGAGGGAGTGGAGCCCGCACCTGACGGCCAGCCCCTGGGAATGGCTGGGCTCGCAGTTTGCCCAGCTCGGCGGCGGAACGTGGCAGCTGGACCCGGCCGACAGCCGGGAGCTCAGCGGGCTGTCGGCTCCGATCGTCGCGCTGGCGCAGCAGTTCGCGCCCGATCGGTGCCAGTCCGCGCCTGCGTGCTTCGAGCTCACCCGGGACGTCCGGGACACGGTTGCGCTGATGGTGGCTCAGCTGCGCCGGCCGGATCTGCTCGACGCCGAGCGCGTCAGGCTCTGGACGGCGGCTTAGAAATCTGTTCGGCGGACGGTGCCGCCGACCGGGCCTGCCGGGTCCCGATGGCCCAGAAGGCCGCCCCGATCAGCAGGAACACGAGCAGCGGGCCGCCCGCCCCGGCCAGGTACGTCCAGCGCTCGTCCGGGTGCCACTGCGGGCCGGGCAGGTTAGCCGGGTCGAACCAGCCCCCGCCCAGGCCCGGCAGCAGCGACTCGATCGTGCAGAAGACGACCAGCGCGGTCGACACCAGGGTCAGCAGCCCGATCATCGGAGCGCGGAACGGCCTGGGCGCGTCCGGCCGCCGCCGTCGCAGCACCCAGCCGGCCGGGAAGATCGCCAGGTAGGACATCAGCGTCGTGGAAATGGCCAGGCTGAGCGCGACCGAGAAGAACTTGAAGGTGTTGCCGCCGGTTATCTGCTCAGCGGCGACGAGTACAGCCGTCGCGACCACACCGGACAGCAGGTTGACCCGGACCGGCGTGCCGAACCGGGCCGAGAACCGGCCTAGTGCCCGCGGGCCCGCCTGGTCCAGGCAGGACACCGCGAGTGCGCGGTCCGAGCCCATGATCCAGGTGACGCCGGAGGTGAACGCGACGATGACGATGAGGACGCCCATCACCCCGCCGATAACCGTGCCGAGTCCCGACAGCGTCGTGGTGACCTGCCCGCCCGCGACCGTGACCCGGCCCCCGAAGATGGTCACCGCCTGCTTGACCGCTTCCGGGAAGCCGGCCAGCCCGCTGGCCTGGCCCGGCGGGAGCACTAGCAGGATTCCCAGGATCGGCAGCCCGTACAGCGCCGCCGAGGCGAGCACGGTCTTCGCGATGCCAGCCGGAACGTCACGGGCCGGGTCGCGCATCTCCTCCCCGGCCGCGCTTGGCAGCTCGAAACCGACCAGGCTGAACAGGATCAGCGGCACCAGCGCGGTGAACCCGGAGAAGGTCGGGACCAGGCTCGAGCCGCTGACGCCGTGGAAGCCGTGCTTCAGCCCGTAGCCGAGGACGACGACGCTGAATACGCCGAACAGCGCAAACCTGGCGACGGCGCCGATCGCGACGACCCACCGCCCGACCCGGAAAGAGAACACGGTCAGCAGCACGCCGGCCCAGATGAACACCAGCCCGATCGCGTAGGAGACCGGCAGACTGAACCCCGTTCCCCGGCCGAAGAAGACCACCAGCGCCCCGATGGCGGCGGCGACCAGGGTGCCGCCGACCCAGACCGGGTTGCTCACCCAGTAGAAGAAGTTGTTCATGGCAGCCGGAAGCCGGCCGAACGCCATCCGCACCCATACGTACGGGCCGCCCTCGTCGGAGAACGCCGCGCCAAGCTCGGCCAGCAGCAGCGCCGACGGTATGGCGAACAGAATGACCGAGCCGACCATCCAGGTGAACGCGGCCCCGCCCTTGGTCGTCAGCTGGCCGAGCCCGTCCACCCCGACAAGCGTGCAGACCAGGAAGAAGAAGATGTCGAGGCGCCCGAAGTTCCGGCGCAGTTTTGACTTCTCGGCGGCCAGCAGGTCAGTGCGAGCACCGTCCCTCGCCGCGCTGCTGGTGATCTCGTCCTGCACCGCCGGTCCTTTCTGGGCCGGGAACGTGGCTGACCACAATAGTGACGGTGACCCCATCAGACATAGAGCCCCTCGGCGCTGCCAGCACGTTCGGCGATGGCCGTCAGGGCTGGCTCAGCCATCTCGGCAACGTGCGCAACGTGGTCCGGCAGGAGCTGATCGCCCGCCAGCTCGACCGTCACCTGCCGGCGCCGCCCGCGCGGATCCTGGATGTGGGCGCGGGGCAGGGAACGCAGTCCATCCGGCTGGCCCGCGCCGGGCACCGGGTGCTCGCGGTCGAGCCCGATCCCGGGATGCGCGACGCGTTCCTGACCTGGCTCGGCGGCGAGCCCGCAGAGGTCCGGGACCGGGTGACCGTGCGCGCGGGCTCGGTCGGCGGCCTGGCCGCGGCCACCGGCGGCGAGGTCTTCGACGCGGTGCTCCTGCTCGGAGTCCTGATGTACCTGCAGGCGAGCGGGCCGGTCATTGCTGAGCTCGCGGCGCACGTCGCGCCCGGCGGACTTCTGGCGCTGGCAGCACGGACCACGACCTCGGCCGTCTGGCGGCCGGCGGCCCGCGGGGACTGGCGGGCGGCGCTGGCGGCGTTCGAGGAACTCGATCACGCCCGGGCCGAGGGACGTGACGTGCGGTACGTCAACGAGATCGGCGCGCCGGCCCGCGCCGACGACTTCGACGCACTCCGGAACGCCGCAGCTTCATCCGGTCTGGCCCTGGAGAACTGGTACGGCGTGCGGATCGCGGTCGACATGGACGAACTCGACCCGCCACCCCCATCCGACCCTCGCGAGCTGGCCGCGCTGCTCGACGTCGAAGAGCGCCTCGGCGCGACCGACCCGTACCGGCAGCTGGGCCAGCTCGCGCACCTGATCCTGCGCCGATCCTGATTTTGCTGCTGCCGGGAACGTTCGCGCCGAGTCTTTCGTGCTTGGTTTGCGGACGAGGAGGATTCCCCGATGGCAGCCGAGCGGAGCACAACTGAGCTCGAGCGCTTCCTGGCCGAGCGCGCCGATCACCTGCTGCGTACGGCCGTGCTGCTCACCGGCAGCCGGGAGGCCGGCGAGGACCTGCTGCAGACTGCGGTGGAGCGCCTGCTCCGGCGATGGCGGCGGTTCGACGGCGATCCGGAGGGCTACCTGCGCCGGACGCTCTGCAATCTGGCCACCGACGGCTACCGCCGGGCCGGCCGATGGCGGCAGAAGGAACGGCTGCTGCAGACGGGGCTCCAGCCGGCGCAGGACGCGACCGGCGAGGTGGACCTGCGCGACGCGCTGGTCCGGCTCATGCTGCAGCTTCCGGTCCGGCAGCGCACCGTGCTCGTGCTGCGGTACTGGGAGCAGCTAACTGACGCCGAGACGGCAGCCGTTCTCGGCTGTCCTGAGGGCACGGTGAAGTCCGCCGGGTCACGGGGCCTGGCCCGGCTGCGCGAACTTGCCGACTTCTGGAATGACACGGCCGCCGTAAGCGGCCGGAACGGGGCGCGATCATGAACACCGACGTCGACGAACTGCTCCGCGAGGGCATGGAACGGTTCACCAGGGACCTGCGGGCGCCGACGGGACTGCTCGATCGAGTCACGCGGCGGCGCCGCCGGAGCGTGGCGCAGCGCTCCGCCTACGGAGTGGCCGCGGTGCTGGCCGCGGCTGGGGTGGCTCTGGTTGCCGTCGTGGTGCCCGGTGCGGGCGGCGGCGCGCCGGCTCTTGCGGCCGCATACGTGGTGAAGCGCGTCGACAGCGCGCTCAGCGCGGCCGAGCCCGGCGATATCGCGCAGATGATGGTCACCACCCGCGGCTCCGTCCTGGGTTCCGCGACCGGGACGGCCACCGCCGAGGAGTGGTTCTACGGTGACCAGTGGCGCTCGGTCACGTATTCCTCGGCCGGCAAGCCGGTCTATGACGAGGGCTTCAGCAGCTCGTCGGTCTATACGTTCGTCAGCTACCCGAGCCGGGCCTGGGCCCGCGAGCGGGGGCTTGGCCGCCCCCTGGGACTGGCGCAGTTCCGCGCGCGAGCCTTCGCGTCGGGCCCAGGCCCGAACGGCCTTTCGGTCGCCCCCGCGCTCTCACCGGCCGCGCCCATCGGGGCCGACGGGCGCGCCTGCGATCCCCTGACCCCCGTCGTCCAGCTGCTGTTCGAGCCCGGGCTGCCGGGAATCGGCTTCACCGCCAGCTCGCCGCCCGCAACCGCCGCCAGGGCCCTCCGCACCGCGGTCTCCTGCGGATACCTGAGAGTGGCCGGCCAGCAGCGCGTCAACGGGGTCGAGGCGACCAAGCTGACGAGCCGCCCGCGCAGCCTGATCTCCGAGACCATCTGGGTCAGTCCGGGCACCTACCTGCCGGTGCGGGTGACAATCAGCTCAGCGTTCGGGCCGCCGTCGCGTGAGCTGACGGCAGATATCACCTGGCTGCAGCCGACTAAGCCGAACCTGGCCAGGCTCGCCGTGCCGGTCCCGGCCGGCTTCCGCCACGTCTCGCTCGCTGAGGCCGTGGGGCTGACCTTGCTGCAGACGCCGGGCGGGCAGCCGAAGAACATCGTGCTCTGCCGGTTGTACGCAGCCGGCACGCACTGCTAGCGCGGGCCGGCGGCTCGCCCCTGGGGCTACGGGCGCTCGCCGTGCAGGCGGGCCACGTACCGGTCGGCGGACCGACGCACCGCCGCCGCCCCGTCCCGCACGACTATGCGCCCCCACCACCCGCCGTATACCCGGTCGAACGGGAACCGCTCCGTGCGCCGGGCGATCTCGAGCACCGTGGCTTCGTCGAGCGGGATGAGGTTCGGATAGCTCCACATGAAGCTGACCCAGTCGCGGTCCGGGACGACGGTGATCGTGTCGCCGGTCAGGAGCGCGCCTCGGCCTTCTGACCCGGCCGGCCAGTGCAGCACCGCCGCCCCGTCGAAGTGCCCGCCGATCCGGGCGAGCGTCAGGCCAGGTACCGGCTCGGCTTCGTCGTCAAAGAGCTCGATGCGCGGCGTCGGCCGCTGGATCCACCGCTCGTCCGCGCGCGGAATGAAGATGCGCGCGCCGAACGCATCGGCGAACTCGACGTTGGCGGCATAGAAATGCGGGTGCGACATGCAGATCGCGGCAATGCCGCCGAGCTCGGCGATCCGCGCCCTGGCCGCGTCGTCCAGCAGTGATGTGCAGTCCCAGAGGACGTTGCCGTGCGGCGTGCAGACGAGCAGAGCCCGCTGCCCGATCGCGAAGGCAGGCTCCATCCCGACGCCGAACAGGCCAGGCTCCTCCTCACGCACAACAACCGCGTGATCGCCCGCGATCTCGGCCATCGTGGTCCACCGCTGGCCGCCCCAGCCGACGTACTGCCGCTCGTCCGCGCAGATGACGCAGGTTTCCGGGGGCTGCGGGGTATCGCGCTGCTGAACCCCGCAGGTAACGCAGATCCACGCCGGCATTGGTCTGTGCCTCCCTGCTGTCCAGTTCTCAGTCGAAGCTGAGCGATCCGGTCCGAGTGCGGATTGCGGGCGAGCGCAAGCACTCCGTCAAACATAGTCAGCGCCTCCTCGCCCGCGGGATGGCGCCCAGCACCCGCCCGAGGTGCACTCTGATCATAGAAATCTGGACCACTTGACTCCCGGCGAGCATGCGGCGTGAACGCTTGCATGGAGAGTACGAACCCTTCGTACTCTCCACGCAAACGTCGACCTGGGCTGTTCGAGTCGGAGCGATTCACCGGGTTTGCGCCGGAGGATCGGCGACGTTTGCGCGTCGGGTGTTGCTGGCGCCACACCGAACAGACAAACGTTCGATGCTGTACTCCGCGGTGCGCGGGCCGGCGAGGCGCCTGTTGCCAGTGAGGCGAGCGAGGCAGGGGTTCACCGGGCCGGCCCTAGGGGAGGTTCCGTGCCGGGTGCGCCGGGTCGATGCCGGCTTCGGCCAGCGCCAGCCGGACGGACTCCGCGGCCGTGCTGGCGTCATTCGATCCGGCGTGGCGCACCAGTCCCTCGGCAGTCGCCCGGGCGCGATGCTCGCCGAAGCTCAGCCCGCGCATCGCCGGCCTGCGGTCACTGGGCTCCCAGGCAACCGCCACGCCCGGGCCGACCCGCTCGGTGAACACCGAGACCTCCTGACCTACTGGCGTCATGTCGCCGATCTGCCGGGCGATCGTCAGCACTGCCGCCAGATCGGCGCTGCCGGCGTAAACCACGAGCCCGTCCCGGCGCGGCAGCAACGCGGGCACCGACGTTACCTTCGCCCGGAACGCCACGCCCCGTTCCTCGAGCATCGCCAGGACTGCCGCCCACGCCGCGACCGCCGCCGCCGGGGTGGTCAGATGAACATACAGGCGCAGGATACGATCGCCGGCGGCCAGCGCCCTGGTCCCATCAGCCATCCAGTAGCCGGGCGATAGCGCGGGACGGAAGGAGGGCAGCCGGACCGCGAGCGGGCCACCAGGCGGGCCCGGCTCACCGGCTTCAGCCCGCGGGATGACCACCCGGACGCCGTCCAGCTCGACGAAGACCTGCGTGTCGTCGGCCGCGGCCACGCTGGCCGTCCGCACGACCGAAGCGTGCGGGGTAGCGGCCAGCAGCCGGCGCTCGAAGTCCTCGTCCGTGCTCGTCCTGATCTTGTCGGCGGGCTGCGTCGGCCAGCCCACGTGCAGCACCTCATAGATCGCGTGACCGAGCCGGTGGGCGAGCTCGGCCGTTCCGCTCGCCTCGATCTGCCGGCCGCCGACGGACGCCCGCCGGCAGTCATCGGCAACGGTGACACACTCGAGCGCCGCCGCCAGCGACGGTGCGAGCCGCCCCGCGCTAGGTCTCAAGGCCCAGGGTGGCGGCGAAGCTGACCGGGGACAGCAGGATCGTGCGGCCGAGGCCGGCGGCGGCGCGGTCCACGGCGCGCAGCCGCGGCGAGCGCCGGGCGATCGCAAGCATCCGGTCGAACATGTGCCAGCCGGCGAAGGCCGTGGCGCGAATGGCCAGATCCCGGTCGGCAGACGGCCGCGCGCATCGGTATCCGGCCCAGAACGCCGCGATCCGCGGCTGCTGCCGCTCGATGCCGCCGGCGATCCGGCGGATGATCTCGGCCGGCGAGCCGAGCTCGGCGTCGGCATCGCTCGCGGTCGCGGAGGTGACCGCGTAGTGGAGCCATTCGCCCGCAAAGCTGCCGACGTCACGAGCCGGGTCGGCGATCCGGAACTCCTCCCAGTCGCACAGGTAGAGCCGGTCCGCCGCGACGAACATCTGCTCCAGGCGGAAGTCACAATGCGCTGGCGTCGCCTCAGCTTCATCCGCCCGCCGCAGCAGACGGCTGATCGCCTCGGCCAGGGCCGGATCGTGCTGCAGGAGACTCCAGGCCTGCAGCTCAGCGGCGCTGCACGCGGCGTAGACATCCACCGGGAGGCCCGCGATCAGTTCGGCCGATGGCAGCGCCGGGGCGGACCGGTCGGCTGCGGTCCAGGGGCTGCCGGGCCCGGCGCCCCCGCCCATCCCGTGCATCTCGCCGATGGCCAGGCCGGCCTGATGGGCGAGGTCGTCGTCCCAGTCAGCGGCGAGCAGCAGGTCCGTGCCCGACCGCGCATCCTCGACGAACTCGAATGCCATCAGGCCGGCATCGCGGTCCCAGCCAGCACACCGCGGCGTCGCGAACCACCGCGGCGTGGCAGTCTCGACCGCCTGCTCGAACGCCAGCGACCGGTCGAGCCGACGACGAGCGTCGCGACCAGGTCCGCGGAAGTGCTTGATGAACAGGTGACTGCCCAGGCTGGTAACTCCGGCCCAGGTCTGGTTACGGCCAGCGAGCGCGTCCGCTTCGTCGAGAGGGCAGAAAGCTCCGAGGCAGAGCCGGGAGAGCAGCGCGTCGATCTCGGCTGCGACCGTCCCGGCTCCCGCCTCAGCGGTGTCGGTCAGTCCTCGTCCCGGTGGCAGTGAGCGCTGATGATGCAGAGGGTTGAGGCGATCGACGTGGTCGGGTCCCGAAGGGCCGCGTCCTGCGGAACTGCCGCCTCCTGCGCGACCTCGTCCGCGCTTACGTAGGCGTCGAAACCAGCCGCGAGCTGCTCTGCAAGCACCTGTCCTCCAAGTGATTGATTAGGCATAATTCGTCTGGCTTAGCCCAATCTTATGGGATCAGGGACGATTCACACAATGGCGCTGACCAGCAGTTAGGAACGGCTGACTCCGCCAATCTCTGCACCCGCGCCCTGACGGTCATCTGTCAGCGGACTGTCCGTGCCTTGTCAGCGGCCACCGCAACCATGGCCGGGACAACGAGAGATAGGGCAGTCGATGACTCCAGTTATAGAGGCATTTGGTCTCACCAAGAACTTCGGCGCCACCAGGGCGCTGGCCGGCGTTGACCTGGAGGCCGAGCGAGGACGCGTGCTCGCGCTCCTCGGGCCGAACGGGGCCGGCAAGACCACCATCGTCCGCGTGCTGTCCACGCTGCTGAAGCCGGACGGCGGGCACGCCCGCGTCTGCGGATACGACGTGGTGACCGAGGCCGTTCAGGTCCGTCAGCTGCTGGCCCTCACCGGACAGTATGCGTCGGTGGACGACCAGCTGACCGGCACGGAGAACCTGATCATGATCAGCAGGCTCCTCGGCTTCAGCCGGCCGGAGGCCAGGACCAGGTCTCGGCAGATGCTTGAGCGGTTTGACCTGGCCGACGCGGCCGGCCGGGCGGTGAAGACCTATTCGGGCGGCATGCGGCGCAGGCTTGACCTGGGCGCCAGCCTGCTGGGCGACCCCGAGGTGCTGTTTCTCGACGAGCCGACCACCGGGCTCGATCCGCGGGCCCGCATGCAGATGTGGGACACGGTCAGAGGCGTGGTGGCAGCGGGCGCCACGGTACTGCTGACCACGCAGTACCTCGAGGAGGCCGACGAGCTGGCTGACCGCATCGCCGTCATCGATCACGGCGAGGTCGTAGCGGCCGGAACGCCATCCGAGCTGAAGGCAAGGACCGGCACGCAGACGCTCGCGGTACGCGCGGCCGACCGCGGGCTGATCCCGCGGGTGGCGGCCGCCGTAGCTGACATCGTCGGCGTGCGCCCCGACGTCCACGCGGACACCGGCCTGGTCATGGCCAGCGTCAGCGACCCGGCGATGGCGGCGGCCGTCGTGCGCCGGCTCGACGACGAGGGGATCACGGCCGCCGAGCTCACGCTGCGGCTGCCGAGCCTGGACGAGGTGTTCCTGACCCTGACCGGGCACCGCGCCGAAGACGACGCGGCGGACACGACTAACGGGAGGGCGGCATGACCATGCAGCTGGCTGGCTCGACGACGGACGAGGCCGTCATCACCACGGCGATACCGGCGCGGGCGCTACCGCGGCGGATCGGCGTACGGCAGACCCTCGCCAACGGCCTCACCCTGGCGTGGCGCAACATCATGCAGCTCAAGCACTCGCCGGAGAAGCTGATGGACGTCACGCTGATGCCCATCGTGTTCCTGGTGCTGTTCCTGTACGTGTTCGGCGGCGTCGTCGCCGGCAGCACCCACGCCTACCTGGAGGTGCTGCTGCCGGGCTTGGTCGGCCAGATGGCGATGTTCGCGACGATGAGCCTGGGCACGGCCCTGTGCGAGGACATCCACAAGGGCGTCTTCGACCGGTTCCGCAGCCTGCCGATCGCCCGGTCCGCCCCGCTCATCGGGGCCGTGATCGGGGACACGGTGCGGTTCTGCGTCGTGATGGCCGTGCTGACCGGCTTCGGCACCGCGCTCGGCTTCCGGTTCCACACCGGGCCGCTGGACATCATCGCCGCGTACGCCCTTGCCTACGTGTTCTACCTGGCCGTCTGCTGGGTGTCCGTCCTGATCGGCCTGGTCGCACCGTCCCCCGAGACCGTGCAGGGCATCTCGTTCATCTGGACCATGCCGCTGGTATTCGGCAGCAGCGTGCTGCTGTCCAACACTCGCACGATGCCCGGCTGGCTGCAGGCCTGGGTCAAGGTGAACCCCATCACCGACCTGGCCGACGCCGTCCGCGCGCTGACGATCGGCGGACCGGTCGGTGATCACGCCCTGATCACCCTCGCGTGGGCCGTCGGCATCGTGGCCGTCGCGTTCCCGCTGGCCCTCCGGATGTACATCAGGCGGGCCTAGAAAGACAGTGCGAGCGCGTCGGGCTGGCCGAGGAGCCGGCCCGACGCGTACGCGGCCTCGAATTCAGCGTCGCTCAGCGGGCTGGCCGCCTCGACCCTGGCCACCTCGAGGCTGGCCGCGTTGCGATACCCCTGCAGGCGGCTGGCCAGGCCTAGCATCTCCGCGGCCCGCGCGTGATCGCCGCGCGCGGCGGTCAGCGCGGCAATGCCCTCGACCACCACGGCCAGCCTCTGATTGCTCTGCATCAGCGTCACCACCGAGCCGTTCAGCACGGCCAGGGCCTTGTGGTGCCATCTGGCCGCGCCATCCAGGTCGCCTTCCTGCTCGGCGACGCATCCGAGCTTGGTGAAGGTCGTCGCGGCGACGAACGCCATGTCTGGCCGCCGCTGGCGCGGCTCGACGATCTGCACGGCGTGCTCCAGCATCACGCGGGCCTCGGTCAGGTCGCCCGCCTCCCTGGCCAGCTCGCTGAGGTGCACGTAGCCCTGGGCAGCGTCGTCCAGCTCGCCGATCCGTTCGGCGAAGCGAACGGCGCCCTCGATTTCCGCGCGGCCCCTGGCGATGTCGCCCGCAGCCGCGCGAGCCCGGCCCAGCGGCACGCGGACGGTCTGCGCCCAGTGTCCGGCGACGCCCTCGACTGCGTGCGCCCTGGCCTCCTCCAGCGAGCGGACCGCCTCGGCGGGCTCGCCGGCCGCCATGGCCGCCTCGGCAAGGCCGCTCAGGCTCACCATGATGCCGAACCGGTCTCCGAGATCCTGGAACGAGCCGTAGGCGTCCGCGAAATCGGCTCTGCCGGTTTCGAGGTCGCCGGTGCTGAGCGCCAGATGCCCGCTGACCAGCATCCGGGCCGCGCGAACCCACGGGTCGGGGTGGGCTGCGAGCCTGTCCAGGCTGGCGCCCACGGCCCCATGGTCGCCGCCCAGCGCTTCGAGCATCGGCGCTATCAGCGCCAGGATCGGATGCGTGCTGTCCTGGGCTAGCGCGGGCAGCCCCGCCAGCACGTCGCGCAGACGCTGGGCGGGGTAGTCCGCATCCATGTCTCTCATGCCGGTCATGAGGCTGACGATCTGGCAGATCGCGTGTGCCTCCGACAGCTCAGCCGGGACTTGGGCGGGCGCCAGCTGCGCCGCGGCCACGGCCCACTCACGGGCTTCGGCGTCGTAGTCGTGCGAGATCCAGTACCACACCAGGGCAGCGACGAATCGCATCACGGTGGCGGCGTCACCGATCTCGACGCTGTACCGCAGCGCGGCCGCGAAGTTGTCGTGCTCGGCCGACAGCAACTGCAGCCAGGCGAGCTGATCGCGGGAGCGAAGCTGCGGCTCCGCGCGCTCGGCCAGATCGATGAAGTACCGGACATGCGCAGCGGCCACGGCCTCGGTCTCGCCCGCCTCCGCCAGCCGCTCCGCCGCGTAGGCGCGCACGGTCTCCAGGAGGCGGTACCGGACGTGATGCTCGCTTCCGGCTGTCACCAGCGACTTGTCAAGCAGCGACGCAATGATGTCGATGACGTCCCGGCCGTCCGCCGTGACGACGTCGCCAGGGCC
Organism: Streptosporangiaceae bacterium; assembly: GCA_036758685.1. Lineage (GTDB taxonomy): Bacteria > Actinomycetota > Actinomycetes > Streptosporangiales > Streptosporangiaceae > JAJYUU01. The sequence goes on from DAIOWC010000105.1 coordinate 14,944, forward strand.
GAGCAGGCACACCTGCTCGGCGCTCTCCGGGGTCGCGCCGCCGCTGAAGACCGACAGCCGGCGCAGGATCGTGCGCTCCGCGTCGTCGAGCAGATCCCAGCTCCAGTCGACGATGGCGCGCAAGGTCTGGTGCCGCGGCAGGGTTCCGCGGCTGGCGACCGACAGCAGGGCGAAGCGGTCGGCAAGACGAGCGGCGACCTGGGCCGGGGTGAGCGCCCGGACCCGTGCGGCGGCGAGCTCGATCGCCAGCGGGATGCCGTCCAGGGCCCGGCAGATCGTGACCACGGCGACAGAATTCTCGTCGTTCACGGCGAAGCCGGGCCTGACCGCTGCCGCCCGGTCGGCAAACAGGTGCACTGCCGGGTTTCCCGCGAGCTCAGCTGGGTCTGCCTCCGGGGACGGGAGCGGCAGCGACGGGACCGGCGACAGCGTCTCGCCGGTCACGCCAAGCGGCTCCCGGCTGGTAGCCAGGATGCGGACGCCCGGCGCGGCGGCCAGCACCTGCGCCGCCAGCGAGGCCGCAGCGTCCAGCAGATGCTCGCAGTTGTCCAGCACCAGGACGAGGTCGCGCGCGGCCAGCAGCTCGCAGAGCCTCTCGAGCGGGCCAAGCGCGGCCATTCGCGCGGCCTCCATCGCGTCGGCCGGCCACACGGCCTCGTGCGTGCCGATCGCAGCCAGCACGGCCTGCGGCACGTCCAGCGCATCGCGGACCGGCGCCAGCGGCACGAACCAGACACCGTCCGGCAGATCCAGGCCGGCCCCGGTCTCAATGGCCAGGCGGGTCTTCCCCGCGCCGCCCGGCCCGGTGAGCGTGATCAGCCGGGACTCCTCCAGGAGCTTGGCTACGCGGCTCAGCTCGTCGTCTCGGCCCACGAAGCTGGTCAGCTGCGCGGGCAGGTTGCCACTGCGGCTCCTGGCCGGGCGGCCATTCCCGGCCGTGCGACCCGGGGGAGCGACCCCCCGGACCCCCCGCGGATGTGCCACCTCGGCTTCACCTCCGTCGGCCAGCCACGGCACTGGCCCGGCGGGCAGCTCGCCGCGCAGGATGGCCAGGTGCACGGCGGCCAGCCCCGGCGACGGGTCGATGCCGAGGCTCGCTGCCAGTGACTGGCGAGTGTCCTCGAACACGGCGAGCGCGTCCGCCTGCCGGCCGGCCGCGTAGAGCGACCGCATGAGCTGGCCGCGCAGTCGCTCCCGCAGGGGATGCTCGGTGGCCAGCTCTTCCACTTCCGCGACGAGCTCAGGACCGCGGCCGAGCGCGAGGTCGGCATCGATCCGGTCCTCCAGGGCGGCCAGCCTCAGCTCGGACAGCCGGGCGATCATCCCGGCCGCCCACGGCGTGTCGGCCACATCAGCCAGCGCCGGACCGCGCCACAGCTGCACAGCCTGGCGGAACCGGGCCGCCGCGGCGTCGGTGCGGCCGCGATCCATCTCGGCGCGGGCGGCGATGATGATCCGCTCGAACGCCCAGGCGTCGATCTGGTCGGCGTCGACCGCTATCCGGTAGCCGGCCGGGCCGTACTCGATGAGATCGCGGCCGGCGGTGCCGCGGAGCCGGGAGGCCAGGGCCTGGATCGCGTTGGCCGCGTCGGCCGGCTGGTCGTGTGGCCACAGGTCCTCGGCAAGCCGGTCTACCGACACCGGGCTGCCCTCGCTTGCCGCGAGCCGGATCACGAAGCTGCGCAGGCGGGCGCCACCGACCGGCAGCAGGTGCCCGTCGGCGCTTCGCACCTCGAGCTGACCAAGTATGCCGATGCGCATGGCAGCTGCCCTCGAGCCGACGTCCGACGCCCGCGCCCCGCTAGGCGCGTTCCTCCCACGATAGCCGCCGGCAAGGCATGGTGATCTTCAGCAGCCAGCCGCCTGGTCAGGCCGGCGAAGCCCAGCAGCGCCGCCGGATAGACGAAGTATCCCCAGCGGCTCGCGGGAGCCAGTGCGAACAGCAGCCCGAGATTAGCCGCGAGCCGCCATGCTGCCGCCATGGCGTCGGCGGGTGGCCTGACCACGAGCGACGCCACCATCGCCAGGCTGACGAAGCCCAGGAGGCCGATGGCCGCCCAGCGGCCCGAAGAGCCGGTCACGGCCAGCAGGTGGCCTGGCAGCGGGCTGGCGGCTTGCGACTGATACCTCGTCAGGCCGAGCGGGAAGAGCACCGTGTTCTGGAACAACGCTCCGGGCGATGTCGCCGCGGCCGACGCCGTCGCCGCGACCAGCGCCGCCATCGTGACGACCGCGGTCACCACGAACTTCGCCGCCACCCTGACTCCGTCCCTGGCCGCGAGCAGCGCGGCGATGACGGGCAGCGCGGGCCAGGCGGTGGCCTTGATGGCGCAGGCCACGCCGAGTGCGATCGCGCCTGCCAGCGCTGCCCGCCGGTCCAGGCGCGCGGCGGTGCAGGCGAGCGTCAGGCTGAGGAGGGCCAGCACCGGCAGATCGGTGAGCCCCGTCACCAGCGGCAGTGCGATCACCGGCGAGCCAACTGCGAACGCGGTGCTGCGCAGCGCGCTGCCCGGCCTTGCCCGCCGGAACGCGGCGGCGATGACCGCGGCGGCCGTGATGCCCATCCAGAGCCGGGGATTGCCGGCGGCGCCGTGCAGGCCAAGCGCGGCGGGCAGGCCGAAGATCGCCATCGCGGGCTCGTACGGGTTGTACTGCAGGACGTGCGAGATCCGAGCTGAGGGCAGGTAGGGCGTGCCGTGGTGCAACAGCAGCAGCCCGGCGCGCGCCACGACCGCGAGCGAGCTCTCGCCAACCGTGGACATGCGGCGGCCGAACGTCACCTGCCAGGCCAGCGGAGCCGCGACGGCGCCAGCCAGAGCGATGAGCACCGCGGCCTCGCGGCCTCGCGACCGCCACAGCGCGGCGGCGAGCGCGGCCAGCGCGTAGCCCCCGGCGGCCCAGATCCCCCAGATCCACTGCACCGGCTGGCCGGACGCCGCGAAGACGCCCGCCGCGAGCGCGGCGAAGGCGGCGTACCAGGCAACGATCTGCCGGCGGTCGCCGACCGCGGTGGGCACCGCCGGCTCTCGTGTGACCGCGGGGGGCTTCGGGGGGTCGTCCCCCCTGGCCGGGCGCGCCGGCGCGACTAGAGCCGTCAGAACCTGGCCGGCTGCGGCGGGAGCGAGGCGATGGCCGGGTGATCAGAATGGATCTTGCCCACACTGGACGCACCGCCCGGCGAGCCGAGGTAGGTGAAGAACTCGACGTTGACCCGGTGGTAATCCCTTAGCTCACCCGGCAGGTCGTCTTCGAAGAAGATCGCATCCACCGGGCAGACCGGTTCGCACGCCCCGCAGTCAACGCACTCGTCGGGATGGATGTACATCATGCGCTCGCCCTCGTAGATGCAGTCCACAGGGCATTCCGCAATGCAGGTTTTATCCAGGAGATCGACGCAGGCTCCCGTGATGATGTAGGTCATTTGGGTACTCCTATTCGGCGCACGGTATTTCGCCGTCGCCAAAGCTAGGGCCCGCCGGCCAGTTCCGGAAACGACGAGTACCCCGTGGGGGACACCAGACCCCCACGGGTCCGCGCGGATGGCATCCCCCCGGGGGTTTGGCGTCCCCCGAGGGTTATTGGTCCCTATCGGGGCCGGGCCGAGCGGCTCTAGTCTGCTGCCGCTCCCCGGGTGAGGAACTTGATGCTCCTTGCCCCCCGCCCGAGAACCCGCGCTCGGTCTCTCGGTGCGTTCCTTCCCCTGCTGGAGGACGTTTTGGCCGATCAGTTTCGCCTGGAGCTCGGGGTCTATGTCCTCGGCGCAATCGGGGCGGCCGATCGCAGTGCCGTTGAGTCCCACCTGGCGGGCTGCGCTGACTGCCGCAACGAGCTCGCCGAGCTAGCTGCCCTGCCGGGGTTGCTGGGGCGAGTGACCGCGGACGAGGCGGAGAGCCTCGTCCGGCCGCCCGATGACGGCTGTGGCCGCAGGCAGTCACTGCCCGCGAGCCCCGGCCGACGACCCCACCGGAGACGGCGGGCGACCACGGGCAAGCACCACCGCGACTGAGCGTGAAGATTCCTGGTCTATGAAACGGAGACAATGCCATGCGTAACCGATGGTGGATTGGCCCCGGTCTCGCGGCCGCCGCCCTAGCCCTCGCAGCTTGCGGGAGCAAGAGCCCCAGCGATCCGCCAGCCTCCAACGTCCCCACCGTCACTCAGGCCAACGCCGCGACTACCTCCGTCGCGGTCAAGACGGTGAGCACGAGCAAGGGAACGGTGCTCGCCACGGCCGACGGCCTCACCCTGTACTGGTACGCCAACGACACCGCAGGCAAGTCGAACTGCAACGGCTCGTGCGCTCAGTACTGGCCCCCGCTCATGGGAACTCCGACCGCCGCTACCGGCACGTCGCTGCCGCACGGCTTCGGGACGATCAAGCGGGCAAACGGGCAGGTGCAGGCAACCTATGACGGTCATCCTCTGTACACGTACTCAGGCGACACGTCGGTCGGCCAGATCAACGGCAACGGCCTCAACGCCTCGGGCGGTTACTGGTGGGCGATAACCCCATCCGGCAGCGAGCTGCACAAGAGCACCGCACCCGCTCCGGCGAGTTCCGCCAGCAGCAGCAGTAGCGGCGGAGGCGGCGGCTGGTAAGCGCCGACCAGACACATGTACCGCCACCCCGAAGACGACGAGCGTGCCGCCGCGCAGCATCACGATGCGCGGCGGCGCCAGTCGCAGAGCATGTCGGAGTCAGCCCTATCTCCAGCCTCGCGCCGGGACCAGAACCGGCCCGGCGCGCTTACTCCCGGAGGCCGCGAGGTGCCCAAGCACCGGAGGTCTGAAGTTGAGCCGTCGCTGGCGTGGCTTGGCGCGCCCGCCGACGACGATGAATTCTGGCCCGAGGCGGTCGGCTACGGCCAGGCCGCCGGACCTGCGAGGGCCAGACCCGTGGGCAACCGCTACCCGGCACCGGACGACGATGGGCCGGACTCCTGGCAGGAGTGGCAGCGGCAGCCCTGGAATGACTGGGTGCCGCCGCCCGAGCTCCATCCTGATCATCCGTCGGCTCCGGTACCGAGGATCCTGCTCCCGGCTGACCATCCGTCCGGGCC
>DAIOWC010000106.1:0-19999 GCA_036758685.1 Streptosporangiaceae bacterium
GGATCGGTGAGGAAGAATCCCGTCCAGCTGCCGCCGACGCGGAGATAGGCGTTGGGCCCGTCGTAGATGGTCTCGCGCGGCTCGCTGAGCTCGCTGGCCAGCGTTTCCCTGGCGGCGTCGGCGGCGAACTCCGATGCCAGGGCCCCTGGCATCATTACCTGTGACACCCGGGCCCGCCGCGCGGCGAAGTCGGCCACGCCCTCGGCTCGGAGCTCAATGGGCTGGGGGACCGGCTCGGCCGCCCACGCATAGAAGAGCCGCGCCGTCCGGGCTGCGACCGTACGGGGAGCAGCGGCTGCTAGCCGGCTGACACTCGACTCGCTCACCGGTCAAGGCAGCCACAGCCGGCCGCATGCCGTCAAGGCGGCGGGAACCCGAGCGACGCGACCAGGTACCAGACCCCGAACGGGTCGTCACCGTAGCGCAACTCGCTGACACAGCGCAGGCCGGCGGCCGCGCCTGCGAGCACCTGCAGCGCCGGGCGCCCGGTTGCCATCAGATCGCGGGCCAGCCCGGCATCCAGGGCCAGCAGATCCCCCAGATCGCCGGCCGCGATGGCGAGCGTGACGCCCGCGTCGAAGGGCGCGCTGCGCTCGTCGAGATAGCCGGGAGCCCGCAGCGTGCGCCGGGCGCTGCCATCGGCCATGACCAGGAGAGCGACCCGTGACCGGCTGCCGGACAGGCGCGCCCCGAGCGCCGCGCACGCGCCGGCCTCGCTGTCCTCGGTGACCGCGTGCAGCACCCGGTCGCCGCGGTACCCGGCCTGATCGAGCAGCATCGCCCCGAGGCCGAGCGAGACCGGCAGCGCGGCGGCACCAGCTGAGCCCTCGCCGTCGGAAGAACACAGCGCCGGCGCAAACGCAGCGAGATCCAGCCGCCCGCGAGCGTCCCGCTCCCCCGGCTCACCGGCCACGCCGACGACCGCGACCACGTCCGGGCCCGCGGCGACCAGCGCGGCGGCCGCCTCCAGGCAGGCCTGCCGCAGCTCGGGCACGACCGGGTCGGCGCCCGTCAGCTCGCGGGCGAGCAGCGGCGGCGACGGGCACAGGGCGGCGGCGATCAGCACGACTACGCCATCCCCCGGACCGCCCGGGCGGGCGGCCGGTCACCGCGGATGGACGCGACCATCTCGACCACGTGCCGCGACTCGACGACGTGATGCACGCGGAAGATCCGGGCGCCGTGCCAGGCGCTGACCGCGGTCGCGGCCAGCGTGCCCGCCAGGCGTTCCTCGGGCGGCACGCCGAGGGTCTCGCCGACGAAGTCCTTGTTGGACAGCGACACCAGCACCGGCCAGCCGGTGGCCGTCATCTCGTCCAGCCGGCGGGTCACCTCGAGCGAGTGCCAGGTGTTCTTGCCGAAGTCGTGGGCTGCGTCGATCACGATCCTGGCCGGGTCCACCCCGGCCTTGACCGCCGCATCGGCAAGCTGCTGCGTCCGCGCCAGCACATCCGCCATCACGTCGGGATAGGAGACGCGGAACGGGCGAGTGCGTGGCTGCTGTGGCCCCACATGGGCGCAGACCAGCCCGGCGCCGAACTCCGCGGCCACCTCGGCCAGCCGTTCGTCGAATCCGCCCCAGCTGTCGTTGATCAGGTCCGCCCCGGCCTCGCAGGCGGCGCGGCCGGCTTCGTGCCGCCAGGTGTCGACGCTGATCACGATGTCGGGATAGCTGGCCCGGATCGCCGCGATGAAACCGGCGGTCCGGCCGATCTCCTCGGCCGTGTCCACGTGGGCGCCCGGCGCTGCGGGCACGCCGCCGACGTCGACGATGTCCGCGCCCTCGGCGATGACGTCGTGGACCCGAGCCATGGCCGCGCTCTCGTCCCAGGTGAGCCCCGGCCGGAAGAACGAGTCGGGCGTCCGGTTCACGATCGCCATGATGAGCGGCTGGCCGGGCGGGAACGCATGCGAGCCGAGCTTCAGCACGCGCTGACCTGTCACTGGCAGCGCACCGAGGCCGCGGGCCGCCGCTCGGTGACGGGCACGGGCCGCAGCACCGGCCGGGCCTGACCGTCCTCGCGGACGAACTGCCGCAGCTGCGCCGCCAGCGGAGGCTGCCCCGCCGGCCGCCGCCGCTCGGCGACCACGAGCAGCTCGGCGGCCATAATCGCAAGGTCGTGATTGGCCTGGTGCCGGTGCGCCCGGCTGCCCAGGTCCACCTGCGCGACCGCATCCAGGCCGTGACCGGCGACGGTGTCCATGAGCGTGGCCAGTTCCACGCCGTAGCCAACCGGGATCGGCAGCGACTCCATCAGGCTGCGGCGGGCCGCCCATTCGCCCGCCAGCGGCTGCACCACGTCGGCCAGCTCCGGCCACCACAGGCTGATCAGCGGGCGAGCCACCAGCTCGGTCACCCGGCCGCCCTCGGTCGAGGTCGATCCGTCCGACCGCGTCCACACCCTGGTGTAGAAGCCTTTGACCAGCTGCACGTCCCCGTCGGCCAGCAGCGGGCCGAGCAGCCCGGTGACAAAGTGCGGCCCCCAGCTCGTGAGGTCGGCGTCGACGAACACCACCAGGTCGCCGGTCGTCACGTGCAGTGACTTCCAGATCGCCTCGCCCTTGCCGGGGAAGGTCCCCTCAGCCGGGACGATGTCGGCCGCACGGTGTACCTTCGCTCCGGCCCCGACGGCGGCTTCCGCGGTCGAGTCGGTGCTGTCGGAATCGATGACGACCAGCTCATCGACGAGCGGCTGCCGCATTACCAGGGAACGACGGATCGCTCCGACGACACCGGCCACCGTCTGCTGCTCGTTCCTGGCCGGAATGACGACGCTCACCGTGACGCCGAGACGCCGCTTGGCGGCGAGCAGCTCCTCGGCCGGCCAGTCCTGCCAGCGCGACGTGCGCCGGGCGAACCAGGAGTCGCGATCGTCCATGACCCGGCCAGCCTAATCGAGGCGCGCGGCCGCGCCGGTCAGCGGACGGACCGGACGGGCATGACCGCGAACGCGCCCACGACGCCGCAGAGGCCGCCGGCCACGAACAGCACCGGGTAGCCGCCCAGGTAGTTGATGATCAGGAGTGCGAGCAGCGGGGCAACCACCTGCGGTCCGGCGTTCGCGATGTTGAGGACGCCGAGGTCCCTGGCGGCGTCCTCGCTGCTCGGCAGGACCAGCGTCACCAGGGCCGCGTCGACCGACAGGTAGGTGCCGAACGCGATGCCGGCGAACGCGGCGAAGATCTCGAGCGTGGTGAACCTCGGCGAGATCACCGGCAGGATGCATCCGGCCCCGGCGACCGCGGAGGACACGAACACGAACGGCTTGCGCCGGTCGAGCCGGTCCGAGAGCGGCCCGGCGATGGCGGCGGCGAGCAGGGCGCCGACCGCGCTGATCGCGGCCAGCACGGTCACGCCCTGGGCCGGCTTCAGCCCGTGCGGGGGGCGGATGTAGTCGGTGACGATGTACAGCTCGTAGCCGACGACGAGGAAGTAGCCGAGAATCGACGCGGCGCGGCTCGCGAAGACGCAGGCGAAGTCGCGGTGCCGGAGCGCCGACAGGAAGTCGGCGAGCCGCGCGCCAAGCGGACGGGTGTCGCGCTCCGGCCGCGGCATGCCGTCTGCGGGCGGATCGGCGGTTGTCAGCACGAAGCTCCACGCGGTCAGCGTGAGCAGCAGGCTGAGAACCAGGTAGCCCCAGCCCACATGGCTGGTGAACTGACTGGCCAGGCCGACGCCGGCGACGCCGCCGAAGACCGACGCCACGCCCGTCACCGCCGAGGCGGCACCGCGCCGGGAGGTGGGGACCCGGTCGGGGATCACCGCCGTCATCGGCGCCTGGTAGAGGTTCGCGGCCGCCTGTCCCCCGCACCACCCGATCAGCAGCAGCGGCACGGTCCTGGCCTGCCCGATCAGAGTCAGCACGATGGTCAGCAGCACGGGGGTGCAGATCAGCCACGGGGCGCGCCGGCCGAACCTCGACCGGGTCCGGTCCGACAGCGCGCCGCCGATCGGGTTGAAGACCAGCGCGACGGCCGCGCTGACGCCGGCGATGAGGCCGAGCACCAGGACCTTGTGCGGCCGGTCGATGTTCTCGACCTGCTGCGGGAGCAGGATCGTGCCGACGCCGGCGTACAGGGCCGACTGCGCTCCCCAGGTGATGCCAAGGCTGACCAGCAGCCGCCTGAAACCGGAGCGGCGGCTGGCGGCGACCGCGACCGGGGTGCCGGTCACCTCCATGTCAGTCATGGCCAGGGCGTCAGGCGACGGTGATGACGGACGTCAGGCGGATGTCAGCCAGGCTGTGCGCGGCGGCGACGGCATAGTCGCCGGGGACCGTGCGCCAGCCGTCCGGGGTCCAGATCTGCCAGGTTCGCTCGGGCAGGCCGATCGTAGCGGTCACGGTCTCGCCCGGACCCGCGGTCACGCTGGCGAACCCGGTGAGCCAGCGCCGGGGCCGGTCGCCGTCCGGCGCCTGCGGCTCGGCGTAGACCTGGATGACCTCGCGGCCGGGCCGGCTGCCGGTGTTGCGGATGGTGACGGTCACGGCCCCGGCGTCGGCGTCCAGCTGCTCGTAGGACCAGGTCGTGTAGCCCAGGCCGTGCCCGAACGGGTACCGCGGGGCCACCTCGGCCCGGTCCCACGCGCGGTAGCCGATGAAAACGCCCTCGTCGTAGGCCAGCACGCCCGCGGTCGGCGTGACCGTCAGCACCGGGCAGTCGGCCTCGGCGACCGGCCACGTGGTGGGCAGCCTCCCGCCCGGCTCGGCGGCGCCGAGCAGGACGGCCGCGATGGCCCGGCCCGCCTCCTGCCCGGGAAACCAGGCCAGCAGGACCGCGGCCACGTCGTCGGCCCACGGCAGCTCGACCGGCGAGCCGGCGTTCACGACCACGACCGTCCGCGGGTTGGCGGCGGCGACCCGGCGCACCAGCTCGTCCTGCCTGCCCGGCAGCGCGAGCGTCGTGCGGTCGAAGCCCTCGGACTCCACCTCGTCGGTGGTTCCGACGACCACAACCGCCACGTCGGCGGCTCTGGCCGTGCGCTCCGCCTCGGCGATCAGCTCATCGGCGGGTGCCATGGGCTCGCCGTAGCCGAGCGTCTGCGACACGACCGCGAAGCCGGCCACGAGGCTGACCTGCTGCGTCAGCGACACCTCGACGCTGTCGCCCGCCGTCAGCGGCACGATGACCTGCTCCTGCGGCGGCGACAGGAACGCCCCTGCGATGTCGTCGTCCTCCGGCTGGACCGGTCCGTCGAAGAGCACGCGCCCGTCCACGGTCAGCGAGAACTGCCCGACTCCGCGGATCCCGAGCTGATGCTCGCCGCTGACCTCAGCCGTGAGACGGCCGGCGATCTCAACGGTCGCGACCTGCTCGGGATTCACGCCCGGCGGCATTTCCAGCCAGCGGCCCGTTCCGGTGGCCAGGATCGTGTGGTAGACCACTGCCCCGGAAGCGTCGCGGAAGGTGGCCCGCAGCCCGGTCCACTGCGGTGCCGCGGCCGGGGACAGCTTGCCTGTGCGCGGGTCCGCCCCGATCGAGTAGGACACCCGTACCGAGTCTGGCAGTGCCTCGGCGAGTCCTTGCAGCGGCGAGACGACGCCCTCGGGGAACACCGTCGCGCTGCCGCCGCCGAGCACCCGCGCGTCCCTCGCGAGGGCTCCGATCACCGCGACGCTCGAGATCGCGTTGGCGTCCAGCGGCAGCAGTCCGCCGGGGTTCGCCGCGAGCACGAACGAGCGCTCGGCGATCTCCTGGGCCAGTCGCGGGCCGTCGATTGCGGCTGGCCGGCTGGCCGGCGGCACCGACTCGGCCACTCCGGCCAGGGCGCCGACCCTCGCGGCGAGCAGCAGCACCCGCCGGACCTGCGCGTCGATGACCTCGGCGCTGACCTGCCCGGCCAGGACCGCGGCCACGAGGCGCTCGCCCCAGGGGTTGGTCATCGCCGGCATGGCGATGTCAAGGCCGCCGTTCGCCGTCGCGACGGTGTCCCTGGCCGCGAGCCAGTCGGAGACGATCACGCCGTCGAACTCCCACTCGCCCTTGAGCAGGCCGAGCTGCAGGGCGGCGTTGTTCGTCATCGAGACGCCGTTCACCGAGTTGTACGCCGACATGAAGCCCCAGGGGGCGGCCCGGCGCAGGATCGCCTCGAACGGCGCCAGGTACAGCTCCCGCAGCGCCCGGTCGCTCACCTGCACGCTCGCGGTGAACCGCTCGGTCTCGAAGTCGTTGGCGACGAAGTGCTTGACCGTTGTTGCGACGCCCTGATCCTGGACGCCCGCGACGTAGCCCGCGCCGATCTCGCCGGTCAGCAGCGGGTCCTCGGAGTAGCACTCGAAGTGCCGGCCGCCGAGCGGGCTGCGATGCAGGTTCACGGTCGGCGCGAGCAGCACGTGAACGCCCTTCCGCCGTGCCTCCTGGCCGAGCAGCTGCCCGGCCCGGCGGGCGAGCGCCGGATCCCAGCTCGCCGCCAGCGCGGTCGGGCTGGGCAGCGCGATCGACGGGTCGGACGCCGACCACGTGGTCCCGCGGACGCCGACAGGCCCGTCGGACATCACGATCGACGCCAGTCCGATCTGCGGCAGCGCCGGCAGCGACCACAGGTCCTTTCCGGCCAGGATCGCGACCTTCGCCGCCAGATCAAGCTCGGCAAGCGCCTTCTCGACCGCGGCGTCCTGGGCCGCGCTCACTTCGGACATTTATCCTCCTAGTGCGTGCGCTCCCTAGCATGAACGACGCGGGCTACCGGTTGGTAGGGCTACGATCAAGTAGCGCGGCAGTTGCGGCCCTGAGGGGGACCTGGTGACCGACTCTCTCGACACCGGCGTGGCCCATCCGGCCCGCATCTATGACTACTGGCTGGGCGGCAAGAACAACTTCGCCGCCGACCGGGAGGCGGCGGAGCAGGCCATCACGGCCAATCCGATGATCGTGCTGGACGTTCGCGCCAACCGGGCCTTCCTCTCCAGGGCGGTCACGTTCCTGGCCGGCGAAGAACGCATCCGGCAGTTTCTCGACATCGGCACCGGGCTGCCCACGGCCGACAACACCCACGAGGTCGCGCAGTCAGTCGACCCGGCCGCGCGTGTTGTGTACGTCGACAACGACCCGATCGTCTTCCAGCACTCCCGCGCGCTGCTGGCCAGCTCGCAGGCGGGCGCGACCGCCTACGTGGAAGCCGACCTGCGGGACATCGACAAGGTCCTGCTGCAGGCCTCCGCCACGCTGGACATGAGCCAGCCGATCGCGGTGATGCTGCTGATCGTGCTGCATATGATCTCGCCCGAGGAAGATCCCTACGAGCTCGTGGCCAGGCTCATGCGATCGCTGGCGCCCGGCAGCTATCTGGTGATCTCCCATCCCGCCAGCGACATCCGGCGAGACGCGATCGCGGAGATGACCAGGCGGATCAACTCGCGGCTCGGCAGGGGGCGCGGCACGCCGCGTGCCCGCGACGACTGCGCGCGCTTCTTCGACGGGCTCGAGCTCCTGGCGCCCGGCATCGTCCAGCCGCAGCGCTGGCGTCCGGCCGGTCCGTGGACGGGCGCGGACGTGACCGCCTGGTGCGGCGTCGGCCGCAAGCTCTAGCCAGCTGCTCTGGCCGGTGGCTGCAGGTGAGCGGCGATCTCGACGCTCATCGGCCTGACCAGCTCCCGCAGGCGGAGGCAGCCCTCCTCGCCGATCGCCGCGAGCGGGTCCATGGCCAGGAGGTCGGTCTGGTGCTCGACGGCCTCGCGGTGGGCCTGGCCGGCCGGCGTCGCGACCTCGTCGGCGTCGATGAGGCCCCGCGATCGCAGGCTGTCGGCCGCGGTGGCCCACTGATCGGGTGACCAGGCTCTGGTACCGACGAACGCGGCGGGAACGCCGCCGATGGCCTTGTGCATGATCAGCGCCTCGCAGCCGGAGTAGCCGGCGGCCTGCAGGGCGACGATGTGGCCGTCGCCCCGATGCTCGCGGAGCAAGGTCAGCGCGTGCCAGAGCACCAGATGCGGCTCGTCCGGCCAGGGCAGCGAGGCGTGGCCGGCGTAGAGCGGGCGGCCGTCGGGCTGGCAGGCCAGCGCGGCCGCGGTGGCCAGCCCGGCGGCCTCGGTGACCTGCGGTCCGGCCAGGACCTCGTGGCCCAGGATCCGCAGCAGGGCGGCGTGGACGGCGCCGATGCGGTGCTCGAGGATCGCGGCCGGCGACGCCAGGGACCAGGCCGCGGGAATGAAGGACCTGATCAGGTCCGGCTGGAAGTTGTAGAACGTGGCGATGACTACCTCGGCCGGCACGGGGCCCATCGGCGCTGCCCGGCCGGCGAAATATCCCATCGCGCCCCGGCGCAGCCCGGCGGCCGCATAGGCGGCCTCCGCCTCGGGCGTCAGGAAGATGACCGAGGGATACGGGTTGGCAGTCCGGGCAAGTTTGCGGGCAATCAGGGCGTCCATACTCCCGGAACCTAGTACCGAATGACCCGCGGCGGGTGAGGTCGCCGGCCGAGATCTGGAGATATTCGCAGTCAGTCTCATCTCCAGGAAGGTCGCGATGAACAACCAGAGCTATATACCTCGCCTCCAGCCCAAGGCCGCGCCGATGATGGTCGGCGCCGTACTCGTCGGAGCCGGATGCCTGATGGGTATCGCCGGCATGATCGTCGGCGGCCACGCGGTGCTCGCGGGCACCCGCCGGTGGTTCCTGTCCATGGCCGACCAGCCCATGCAGGACATGAGGCCGAACTGGGCCGCGCAGTCGCAGATCGGCACCAAGGCCGGCATGCGGGCCATGCGTGGCAACGGCACTCCGGCCCACAGCGGTCACCTCTAACCAGCACTGCGTTACCGGCACTGGGCCGCCTGAAATCACCCGCTACGGATGACGCCCGGCGGATGGCAGTGGAGACATAGCCAGTGAGGTACGTCACGAGGAAGGACGCTATGCACAACAGTCAGAACTCGGCGGCCGCGTTCCAGATGAACACCACGCAGGTCATGGTCGGCGCCGTGCTCGTCGGAGCCGGCAGCCTCATCGGACTGGCAGGCGCGATTGTCGGCGGCCACGCGATGGTCTCCGCCATGCAGCGCTGGTTCGGGGAGCTGGAGGTGCCGCCGACCGAGGTCGTCAAGCACAAGTGGGGGCAGGCCAAGGCCGCAACGATGGCCGGAGCCCAGGCGTGGCATGGCGCGAACGGCGTGCACGCTCACAGCGCACGCGCCTAGCCGCCTCACGCACGATCACCTAGGCCGGTGACCCGGCGCTTACGCGCCGGGTCACCGGCACCCTAAGCGCGTGCCGGGTAGCCCACGCGGGGGCCACCCGGCACGCACTTTCTGGCTGCCGGGAGGCTAGTTGCGGACCGACCTGGCGAGGTGGCAGTTCGCCTTCACCTCGGTCAACCACTTCCTGTTCGTTCCTGTAACGATCGGCCTGGCGGTCCTCACCGCGCTGCTGCAGACGGCCTGGTACCGCCGCAAGCAGCCGGAGTACCTGCGGCTGACCAGGTTCTTCGGCACCCTGCTGGTGATCAACGTCGCGATCGGCGTGGTGACCGGCCTGGTGCAGGAGTTCGAGTTCGGGATGAACTGGTCGTCCTACTCCCGGCTGGTGGGGAACATCTTCGGCGCCCCGCTGGCGATGGAGGGTCTCGCGGCCTTCTTCCTGGAGTCCACGTTCCTCGGCCTGTGGCTTTTTGGCTGGGACAAGCTGTCGCCGCGGGTGCACCTGCTGACGATCTGGCTCGTCGCGTTCGGCAGCATGCTGTCGGCTGCGTTCATCATGGCGGCCAACTCCTGGATGCAGCATCCGGTCGGATACGTGATGGTGCATGGCAGCCCGCAGCTCACTGATATCTGGGCGCTCTTCACTAATCCGGTCTTCGTCTGGAGCTACGCGAAGGTCGTGCTGGCCGCCCTGGTCACCGGCGCCTCGGTCATGCTCGCGGTCTCCGCCTGGCAGCTGCGCCGCGGCGGTGACCGGGCCGTCTTCGGCCGGTCTGCCCGGCTCGCCCTCGTCGTGCTGGTCCCGGCGATCCTGTTCGCGATGCTGGTCGGCGACGAGCTCGGCGTCATCGAGGCTAAGTACCAGCCGATGAAGATCGCCGCGGCCGAGGCCCAGTGGACCACGTGCCAGCCGTGCTCGTTCTCCCTGATCCAGATCGGCGGCGGCAACAACGACCAGAAGCCCACCCAGATCCTCGCGATCCCGCACCTGCTCTCGCTGCTGGCCACCAACCACTGGAACGGCAAGGTCATCGGCATGAACCCGCTGCAGGCCCAGTACGCGGCGAAGTACGGGCCCGGCTACTACGTGCCGAACGTGTTCATCCAGTACTGGGGCATGCGGGTGATGGCTTACCTGGCCGTGATCGTGGTGCTGGTCGGTCTGTGGGGCCTGTGGCTGTCCCGTCGGCGGAAGCTGGCGATCTCGAAGCGATTCCTGTGGGTGGCGACCTGGCTCGTGGTGCTGCCGTTCCTCATCAACACCGCGGGCTGGCTGCTGACCGAGAGCGGCCGGCAGCCCTGGATCGTCCAGGGAATCATGCTCACCAAGAACGGCCTGTCGCCTTCAGTCAGCACGGCCGAGTTGTGGATCAGCGTCCTCGTCTTCGTCGTGCTCTACGGCGCCCTGGGCACCATTGACCTGATCCTGATGCTGCGTTATGCGCGCAAGGAGCTCCCGCCCGCGCCTCCTCCGGCCGACGCCGATAGGCCCGTTCCCGCCATGCTCTACTGAGGACGTCGCGATGGCTTTTGTCCCGCTCTGGTTCATCCTGATCACGATTCTGTGGACCGGGTTCTTCGTGCTGGAGGGATTCGACCTCGGGGTCGGCATGCTGCACGGCGTCGTGGGCCGGGACGAGGCCGGCCGCCGTGCGGTCATCAACACGATCGGGCCGCTCTGGGACGGCAACGAGGTGTGGCTCATCGTCGCGGGCGCCGCGATCTTCGCGGCCTTCCCCGGCTGGTACGCGACCTGGTTCTCGGGGTTCTACCTGGCATTCGTGCTCCTGCTGGTGGCGCTGATCTTCCGCGGGGTGTCGTTCGAGTACCGGGGTAAGAGCCCGACCCGGCGGTGGCGGCGGACGTGGAGCCGGCTGCTCGCGAGCGCCAGCCTGGTCGTGCCGCTCCTGATCGGCATCGCGCTCGGCGACCTGCTGCACGGAACGCCGATCGGGGCGAATCAGGAGTACACCGGCAACTTCGGCAATCTCTTCCAGCCCTACGCGATCCTGACCGGCGTCATGCTGGTGGCGATCTGCGTCGTGCACGGCGCCACCTTCATCGCGATGAAGACCACCGGAGTGGTCAGGGATCGCGCCTGGCGGGCGGCCAGGCGGGCCGCCCCGGTCACGGTCCTGCTCGTGCTGGCCTTCGTAGCCTGGACGCACGTCACCGCGGGCGGCGGGGCGTTCCTGAACCCGGTGGAACTGCTCGCCTGCATCACGATCATCGCCGCGGCGTTCCTGGTGCGGGACCGGCGGGACGGGTGGGCGTTCACCGCCACGACCGTCACGATCGCCGTCTGCATCGTCACGCTCTTCGTGGACCTCTATCCGAGGGTGATGGTGTCCAGCACCAACCCGGCCTACAGCCTGACCGTGCATAACACGGCATCGCCGCCGTACACGCTCAAGGTCATGACGGTCGTCGCGCTGGTCCTGCTCCCCTTCGTGCTCGGCTACCAGGCCTGGACGTACTACGTGTTCCGCAGGCGGATCAGCGATCAGCAGTTCCGGCCGGCCGCCAGGCGCGCCGCGACGGCGGTGCCGGTCGCCCAGGCGGCGCCCGCACCGGGCGCCCGCCCGGCAGCGCAACGGCACGGCTGGGTCCTGCCCAGGGGCTGGCGGCGTCCGCGTGGCCCGCGAACCTAAGCGGGACGCGGTGCTGGCCCGGGGGGACGACCCCCCGCACCCCCCGCGGGCACCTCGGCTGCGGCCTTTCGATCCCCGGCTGATCCGCAGCGCCAGCGCCGCCCGCGTCCTGCTCGGCGTGACCGTCGGCCTGGGCGTCGTCGCGACTGGCCTGATCATCGCCCAGGCCGGGCTGCTCGCGCGGGCACTGGCCGGCGCGGCCCGCGACACCGGCCCGGCCGCGCTCGGCGGCACGATTGCCGCCCTGCTCGGCGTCATCGCGGCGCGGGCGGCAGTCTCCTATGCAAGTGAGTCCGTGGCGCTGCGCTCCGCGGTTACGGTCAAGGGCCAGCTCCGCCGTCGCCTCATCGCGCACGCGCTGCGCCTCGGACCGGCCTGGCTTGGCCGCGAGCAGGCGGGCGAGATCACCGCGCTGACTACTAAGGGCCTGGACAGCCTCGATACCTATTTCTCCCGCTACCTGCCGCAGGTCATGCTCGCCTGCCTGGTGCCCGTCGCGGTGCTGGCCCGGATCGCGGCCGCGGACTGGATCTCGGCGGTCGTCATCGGCGTGACGATCCCGCTCATTCCGATCTTCGCCGTCCTGGTCGGGCTGCACACGAAGGCGCGCACGCAGCGCCAGTGGCGGCTGCTCGCCCGGCTCGGCGGTCACTTCCTCGACGTCGTCGAGGGGCTGCCGACTCTGAAGATCTTCGGGCAGGCCCCCAGACAGGCGGAGATCATCGCCAGGGTTACCGACGAGCACCGGCAGGCGACGATGTCAGCGCTGCGCCAGGCATTCCTGTCCGCGCTCGTGCTCGATCTAGCCGGGACGCTGGCAACGGCGCTGGTCGCGGTCGAGGTGGGGCTCCGGCTGCTTGGCGGCCACATCGGCTACCAGTCGGCAATGCTCATCCTGCTGCTGACGCCCGAGGTCTATCTCCCGCTGCGAGCGGTCGGCACCTTCTACCACGCGAGCATGGAAGGGGCCGCGGCCGCGGGCCGGGCGTTCGAGATCCTGGCGACGGCTTCGCCCGCCAGCCTGCCCGCCGTCGGCGGCGGGATCGCGCCGGACCTGCGGCGCGACGAGATCGAAGTGTCCGGCGTGACCGTCGATTATGCCGGCCGGGACTGCCCGGCGCTGGACCAGGTCAGTCTTCTGATCCGGCCGGCCGAGCACATCGTGATCTGCGGCCCGAGCGGCGCCGGCAAGTCGTCACTGCTGGCGGTGCTGCTGCGATTCGTCGAGCCGCAGGCCGGGTCCATCCGGGTCGGCAGCGCCGAGCTGGCCGCGGTCGATCTGGAGGCCTGGCGGCAGCAGATCGCCTGGGTACCCCAGCATCCGTACCTGTTCACCGGCACGATCGCCGGCAACATCGCGCTCGGCCGTCCGGACGCCAGCCCGGACGCGGTGGCCGCGGCGGCCAGGCGGGCCGGCGCGGCTGAGTTCATCCGGCAGCTGCCCGGTGGCTACCAGACCCCGCTCGGGGAACGCGGCCTCCAGCTGTCCGCTGGCCAGCGCCAGCGCATCGCCCTGGCCCGCGCGTTCCTGCGGGACGCTCCGCTGCTGCTGCTGGACGAGCCGACTGCCCACCTGGACGCGGCCAGCGCCGCCGGGCTGCGTGACGTGGTCAGCGCCGAGCTGGCCGACCGGACGGTGATCGTGGTGACCCACGACGAGGCCTGGGCCCCGCACGCCAGCCGTCAGCTTGCTCTCGAACACGGCCGGTGGCGTGAGCCGGCCGCGGCCGGACATTCCGAGATCGGACATTCCGCGATCGCAGAATCGCCGGCTCCCGCGCCCGGTGGCTGGCCCATCGCCGCCCCGGCGGCGCCATGACCTCGGTAACGAGCGAGCCGGAGGGGTGGCTGCGGGTGACCGGGATGCTTGTCCGGGTCCTGTGGCCCGCCCGGCCACTGCGAGTGCGGCTTCTGGCCGCGGTCCTGGCGGGCGCCCTCGCGACCGGCTGCGGCGTGGCGCTGCTGGCCGTGTCGGGCTTCATCCTCGCCCGCGCGTCGCAGCACCCGAGCATCATCGCGATATCCGTGGCGGTCGTCGCCGTCCGCGGTCTGTCCATCGGCCGCGCCCTGTTCCGCTACCTGGAACGGCTGGCAAGCCACGACGCGGCATTCCGGATCCTGGCCGACGCCAGGGTGACGATCTACCGCAAGCTCGAGCGGCTGGCACCCGCCGGGCTCGCCGCGTTCCAGTCGGGTGACCTGCTGGCGCGGCTTGTCAGCGACGTGGACGGGATCCAGGACCTCTTCATCCGCGGCCTGGGCCCGCCACTCACCGCGGCGTTGGTCGGTGCGGGCGCGGCCACATTCTGCCTGCTCATCCTCGCTCCCGCAGGCGCGGCGCTCGCGGCCGGGCTGCTGGTCGCGGGCACGCTCGTGCCCGTGCTCACGGCCCGGATCGCCCGGCGGGCGGCAGCCAGGACCGCGCCCGCCCGCGGGCAGCTCGCGGCCACGGTCTCCGAGCTGCTGACCGGAGCCGCGGACCTGCAGGCCTTCGGGGCCGACGGCGCGGCGCTCGGGCGCTGCGAGGCGGCCGACGCCGAGCTGACCAGGCACGCCCGGCGGTCGGCGACCGCGGCCGGCCTCGGTACGGGCCTGACCGCTCTGGTGAGCGGCCTCACCGTCTGGGGCATGCTGGTGCTCGGCGTGGCCGCCGTGTCCGGCGGCACCCTGACCAGGGTGCCGCTCGCGGTCATCACGCTGACCGCGCTGGCCGCCTTTGAGGCGGTCGCGCCGCTGCCTGCGGCGGCCATCGCGCTGGGCCAGTCGGTCGCCTCGGCCCGGCGTCTCGGCCAGGTCCTGGACGCGCCCGACCCGGTCGGCGAGCCGGAGTGCGCCCGCCAGCCTCCATCCGGCGCGGACAGCGCGACCGTCAGGCTGCGCGGCGCCCGGGTCAGGTACCGGCCCGGCGGTCCGCTCGCGCTTGACGGGCTCGACCTGGACCTGGCGCCTGGCCGGCGCGTGGCCCTCGTCGGCCCGGCCGGCGCCGGGAAGTCGACGACCGCCGCGGTACTGCTGAGGTTCTGCGAGCTGGCCGGCGGCTCGGCTACCCTCGGCGGCCACGATCTGTCGGCATACGCCTCCGGCGACCTCCGCGCGCTCATCGGCGGCTGCGCCCAGGACCCGCACATCTTCGATGCGAGCATCGCCGACAACCTCCGCGTGGCCAGGCCGGCGGCGACCGATGCGGACCTGGCCGAGGCGGCCAGCCGGGCCCGGCTCCTGGCGTGGATACAGGCGCTGCCCGATGGCTGGGATACCCCGGCCGGACCCCGCGGGGCGCTGCTGTCTGGCGGCCAGCGGCAGCGGCTCGCGCTGGCTCGGGCGCTGCTGGCCGACCCGGCGGTGCTGGTCCTGGACGAGCCGACCGCCCATCTCGACGCGGCCGCCCGCCGGGCGCTGACGGCCGATCTGCTCGCCGCCACGGCCGGGCGCGCAACGCTGCTGATCACCCACGACCTCGGCGGCCTCGATCAGGTCGACGAGATCGTCGTGCTCGACCAGGGCCGGGTGACCGAGCGCGGGACCCACGCCCAGCTTCTGCAGGCCGACGGGCTGTACGAGCGAATGTGGCGCCTGCAGTCCGAATCATCCACGGCGGGTGATGTGCCGCTGTCCCGTGCCGTAGGAGCGTTTTGACTGATCCGAATTCAAAGGAGATGACGGTGGAGCGCTATCCCAACATCAGCGATCACGGCCTCATTGGCGATCTGCAGACCGCGGCGCTGGTGACCACGGACGGCACCGTGGACTTCTTCTGCTGCCCGCGATTCGACTCGCCCAGCGTGTTCGCGTCCCTGCTCGACGCGAAGAATGGCGGTTATTTCCGAATAGCGCCGGCTACGGACAACTACGTATCGAAGCAGTTGTACATGCCGAATACGGCCATGCTCATCACGCGCTTCATGACGCCCGACGGGGTCGGCGAGGTGCTGGACTTCATGCCGGTCATCGAGGGCAAGCCGACCGACCGGCACCGCATCGTGCGGCACCTGCGGGTCGCGCGCGGCACGATGAAGTTCGTCATGGATCTCCAGCCCCGGTTCGACTACGGGCGCGCGAAGCACAAGGTGAAGGTGAACGACGCCGGCGCGGTGTTCCGCACCGCGGACGGCATGGAACTGACCCTGCACACGGCGGGCAGGCGCCGTCCGGCGGCAGAGGGCGGCGTAACGGTCGAACGGGAGGGTGACGGACTGCGGGCGACGTTCGAGCTCCGCGAGGGCGAGAGCGGCCCCGGCGTCGTCCTCGAGTCCATGGGCGGCGAGCCGCGGTCGCTGCAGCCAGCACAGCTGAACCGCATGGCCGACGAGACGTCGAAATACTGGAAGGCCTGGCTGAACCAGTCGACCTATACCGGCCGGTGGCGGGAGACGGTGATCAGGTCGGCGCAGACCCTCAAGCTGCTGACCTACCAGCCCACCGGGGCGCCAGTGGCGGCGGCCACGTTCGGGCTCCCCGAGCAGGCGGGCGGCGAGCGCAACTGGGACTACCGCTTCACCTGGATCCGCGACGGGTCCCTGACCATGCACGCGCTGCTGAACCTGGGGTACGCGGAGGAGGCGACCCGGTTCGCGGGCTGGCTGCGCGACCGCGTGACGGAGAGCGCGGGCAGCAACGGCAACGGGCCGGTCAACATCATGTACCGGGTCGACGGCAGCTCGGACCTGACCGAGGAGACCCTCGACCACTTCGAGGGCTGGCGCGGATCGCGGCCCGTGCGGATCGGCAACGGGGCCGCCGACCAGCTGCAGCTGGACATCTACGGCGAGGCCATGGACGCCATCTTTACCGGCGACCAGTACGGCATCCCGATCGCGCACCAGGGCTGGCAGTCCCTGACCAAGATGATCGACTGGGTCAGCGATAACTGGGACCAGCCCGACGAGGGCATCTGGGAGACCCGCGGCGGCCGCAAGGACTTCACCTACGGGCGGTTCCAGTGCTGGGTGGCCCTCGACCGCGCGATCAGGCTGGCCGAGCGCAACGGCCGTCCCGCCAACGTCGCGAGCTGGGTCGTCGAGCGGGACCGGCTCTACAACCAGATCATGAAGCGCGGCTACAACAAGAAGGTCAAGGCCTTCACCCAGCATTACTCGACCGAGGTGCTGGACTCCTCGCTGCTGCTGATGCCGCTGGAGGGCTTCCTGGCGCCATCCGACCCGCTCTGGCTGTCGACGCTCGACGCGATGGACAAGGAACTGGTGTCCGACAGCCTGGTCTACCGCTACAACCCGGCCGCCTCGCCGGACGGGCTCCACGGCGACGAAGGGACGTTCTCCCTCTGCACGTTCCTGTACGTCGACGCGCTCGCGCGAGCCGGGCGGCTCGACGAAGCCGTGCTCACGTTCGAGAAGATGCAGACCTACGGCAACCACCTCGGCCTGTTCTCCGAGGAGATCGGCTCCACCGGCGACCAGCTCGGCAACTTCCCGCAGGCCTTCACGCACCTCTCGCTGATCAACTCGGCGATCACGCTCAACCGCGAGCTCGACCGGCGCGCCGGCAAGCCCGAGCCGGCGCTGGCGCAGGTCAGCTAGCGGTTTCCGGGCGCGAGGCTGGGTAGGGAGGCTGGCGTGGCAGACGACTTCGACGTCATCATCGTAGGGACCGGAGCGGGCGGCGGGACGCTGGCGCACACGCTCGCACCGTCGGGCAAACGGATCCTTCTGCTGGAGCGCGGCACGTTCCTGACCAAGGAGACCGAGAACTGGGATCCCGATCAGGTCTTTGTCGATGGCCGCTACATTTCGCCCGATACCTGGTACGACGGGGACGGCACCCCGTTCCAGCCGCAGGTGCACTACTTCGTCGGCGGCGCGACGAAGATGTACGGCGCAGCGCTCTACCGGCTGCGGGCGCAGGATTTCGGCGAGACCCAGCACGCCGACGGCATCTCGCCGGCCTGGCCGGTCAGCTACGACGAGTTCGAGCCGTGGTACACCAAGGCCGAGTGGCTGTACCAGGTCCACGGCGAGCACGGCACCGACCCGACCGAGGGCTCGTGGTCGCGGCAGTACCCGTGGCCGCCAGTCACGAACGAGCCCCGCATCCAGGCGATTTCCGAATCACTCGCGCACGCGGGCTACCACCCGTTCCCCGCCCCGTGCGGGATCCTGCTGGACGAGGCGAACCGGCCAGCAAGCGCCTGCATCCGGTGCGCGACCTGCGACGGCTACCCGTGCATGGTGCACGCCAAGGCTGACGCGGACATCATCGGGGTCCGGCCGATCCTCGACCAGCCGAACGTCACGCTCGTGACCGAGGCGGAGGTCGTCCGTCTGGAAACCGATCCCTCCGGCCGGTCGGTCACCGGCGTGGTCGTCGACCGCGGCGGAGACGGCAAGGAGGAGGTCTACCGCGGCGCGATCGTCGTGCTTGCCGCCGGCGCCGCGAACACCGCGAAGATCCTGCTCCGCTCGGCTTCCGACGCCTGCCCCTCCGGCCTCGCGAACGGGTCTGACCAGGTGGGCCGCAACTACATGTTCCACAACAGCAAGGCTGCGGTCGCAGTGGGCAAGGAGCCGAACGACACGGTCTTCCAGAAGACCCTCGCGATCAACGACTTCTACCTGCCCGGCGACGACCGGCAGTGGCCGTTCGGCAACATCCAGATGCTCGGCAAGTCCAACGCCGGGGCGATGAGGGGCGAGGAGCCGCACCTGACCAAGCTCGCCCCGAACTGGAGCCTGGAGGACGTGGCCAGGCACGCCGTCGACTTCTGGCTGACCACCGAGGACCTGCCGAGGCCCGGCAACCGCATCACGATCGACGGCGACGGCGCCATCCATCTGGCCTACACGGCCACCAACGACACCGAGGCCGCGGACTTGTACGGGGAGTTCCGCAAGATCCTCAACCACGTCGGGCTGGCCAACCATCACGTGCTCCACAAGAACTTCTACATGGGCATGAACGTCCCAGTCGCAGGCGTCGCGCACCAGGCCGGCACCTGCCGGTTCGGCACCGACCCGGCGACCTCGGTGCTCGACATCAACTGCAAGGCCCACGAGGTGGACAACCTCTACGTGGCCGACACCAGCTTCTTCCCGAGCATCGGCGCGGTGAACCCGGCGCTGACCGCCATCGCGAACGGGATCCGCGTCGGCGAGCACATCGCCGAGCGGCTCGGTGCGAGCACCGCAGAAGTGCGGGCGCCCGCGCCGCGGATGGCGCCAGGACACTCGGCCTCGGCGATCATCAGGTAGCGATGCCCTAGCCCGCCTCCGCCCGACGGCAATCGAGTACCCGGATCTGTTGGGTCAGCAACTCACCGGGTAGCTCCCTTGCATGAGCGCCCAGGTCAGCGCCGCCGAGTTCCGGTCCATGCACGAGCGCCTGCGGGCCAGCGTGCCATGGGGACCGGCAGATCGCCGCGGAGCGCTGAATTACATCAAGCCGGAGATGGTGATCGAGGCCGCGGGGCAGATCCGTCTCGGCCGCCACGTGTCGCTGGCGGCCGAGATCGAGCACCTGCCGGGGCCGGACAACCAGGACCCGGCCCGCCACCAGATGCTCAGCCCGGCCGGAGCCGAGACCAGCCCGGCCGGCCTGGCATTCGCATATGACCGGTTTGCCATGAACATCCATGGTGACGCCGACACGCACCTGGATGCGCTGTGTCACGTCATCTTTGACGGCACCCTGTACAACGGGCTCGACCCGGACGCGGTCACGCAGGCCGGGGCGCAGGAGCTTGCCGTTGACACGGCGCATGCCGGCCTGGTCGGCCGCGGCGTCCTGCTCGACATACCGCGGACGCGTGGAATCCGGTGGCTGGAGCCAGGGCATCACGTGACGGCCGAGGACCTGACCGCCGCCGAGACCGCGCAGGGGGTGCGCGTCGGCGAGGGCGATCTACTCTTCGTCCGGGTCGGGCACCGCCGGCGCAAGCGCGAGCTCGGCGCGTGGGACGCGGCCTCGGCGAGGGCGGGCCTGCACCCCGAGGTCATGCAGTTCGTGGCCGACCGGCGGGTGGCGCTGCTCGGCAGCGACGGGAACAGCGACTGCGCCCCGAGCGTCGTCGCCGGGGTCGACTTTCCCGTGCACGCGCTGGCGATCAACGCACTCGGGCTGCAGCTGCTCGACTACCTCGACTTCGGTGATCTGGTGCAGGCGTGCGAGCGGGCATCCCGCTGGACGTTCTTCGCGGTGATCGCACCGCTGCGGCTGCCCGCGGCGACGGGATCCCCAGTCAACCCGATCGCGATCCTCTGA
>DAIOWC010000107.1:0-14359 GCA_036758685.1 Streptosporangiaceae bacterium
GCAAGATCACGGAGTCCGGTATCACCGCAGGTCAGGGGCATCAGACCAGGGCTTTCATACGGTGGGGCGGCTGGGGCTCGAACCCAGGACCGGCGGATTATGAGTCCGCTGCTCTGACCAGCTGAGCTACCGCCCCGTGAACTGCGTGACCATTACAGCAGAATCTCAGTCCGCCGACGCCCCCCGAGTGTCCGGGCTGCGCCAGCGCCGGCACCGGACATACACCCAGCGAGGCCTACCGCGCGCTGAGCTGCATCTCCATCGCGTGCTCGACCAGGGCGATGAGAGTGGTCTTGGTGGAGTTACGGCCGCGGGCATCGCACTGCATGATCGGCACGCGCGGACTGATGGACAGCGCCTCCTGGACGTCCGATATCGCGTGCGGGAAGTCGCCATGGAAGCCGTTGACGGCGACAATGAACGGCAGCCCGGCGGACTCGAAGTAGTCCACCGCCGGGAACGAGTCGGCCAGCCTGCGAGTGTCCACCAGCACCACCGCGCCGATAGCCCCCTGGATCAGGTCGTCCCACATGAACCAGAACCGGTGCTGCCCGGGCGTCCCGAACAGGTAGAGGATCAGTCCTGCATCGAGGGTCACCCGGCCGAAGTCCATGGCCACCGTGGTGGTGGTCTTGTCCGGGGTGTGGCTCAGGTCGTCCAGCCCGTCGCTGGCCGTGGTCATGACGGCCTCAGTGGTGAGCGGAGTGATCTCCGACACCGATCCGACGAAAGTGGTCTTGCCGACACCGAAGCCGCCCGCGACGACGATTTTCACCGACGTCATCGCGGCGTCCGCGGTGGCCATGCCAGGGACGGCCCTAGAGCTTGCGTAGTCCACTGAGCACCCTTTCCAGCAGGTTTATATCCGGGCGACCCTGTGCGTGGTCAATCTGGTGCACCCGGACCAGTCCTTCCATTGCCATGTCCGCGATCAGAACCCGGGCGACGCCCAGCGGCATCCTGAGCACCGCCGAGATCTCCGCTACCGATCGCCAGTCACGGCAGAACCCGAGAATCGCCTGACACTCGGGGCTAAGCACCGACAGGTCGCGCGCCTCATAGTGCGAGGCAGCCACCATGGCCTCAATCTGCAGCTGATACCTGGGCTTTGTCCGGCCGCCCGTTACCGCATAGGGCCGCACCAGGGCGCTGGACTCATCGGCCGGACCTCGCCCCGCCGGCTCGTACTGACGAGGATCCCCTGGGTCAGCGCCAAATGCGCTCCCATAGCCGCCCCCGCCGAAGTCGTACTCCGGTGTTGCCAGATCTCCGCGGTCGCCGGAGTACAAGCGCTCGTCCGCGTCCCATTCATCGCGGCCGACGCCGAACACGGCAGCCTCCTGTCACTGTCGCCCGCCCTCGCCCCAGCCGGGCACCACGCCGCGCACTTCGGGAGTGAGGGCGCTGCCGACTCGCTCCACGAGCAGCGCCATCTCGTAGGCAACCAGGCCCATGTCGCAATCGGCAGCAGCGAGGACGGCCAGACTCGAGCCATCGCTGATCGCCATGATGACCAGCAGGCCCCGCTGCATCTCGACCACCGTCTGGGTGACCATGCCGCCCTCGAAGACCCTGGCCGCGCCCTGAGTCAGGCTAGTGAGGCCAGACGTGACCGCAGCAAGCTGGTCGACCCGGTCCGCAGGGAAGCCGTGCGAGAACGCCATGGGCAGGCCGTCAGAGGAGACCACGATCGCGTGCGCGACCGAGGGCACGCGCTCGACGAAGTTCGTGATCAGCCAGTTCAGGTCCTGGGCAGGACGCACAAGCGGGCTCACAGGCGCTCCTTCCTCTCGCGGCAAGCATCCCGGCCAGTTGGCCCCGGCGACGCAATAGTTGCTATCGGGCTAGCCGGCTGGCGCAGCCACGATCCGACACTAAGCATGACCATGCCGGCAGGTCGTGTCATCCTCATCGCGAACTGTCTTCCTGGTCCGGCCCGTCTGCGTCGCTGCCTGCAGCGGCCCGGCCTTCCCGGCTGCCTCGCTGGAAGTTCGTAAAACGGTCCCTTGTCACCGATGCCGACCGCGTCGGAGCCGGAAGAATCGGCTCCGGCTGCGCGGTGCCCGGCACGAGGTTGGCCTGCGGCACCCGCTTGGGCAGACCGGCCGAGGTGGTACCCCCGGTCGACGGCGCGCTGACCGCTGCGGCCGCTTCCCAGCCCTGGTCCGATGGCGTGGTCCAGGCGACGTCGGGTACAGGCGCCATTTCCTGCGTCCCGCCGGACTCCTGCGGCCCCGGCCAGCCGCCGAGCCCGCTGCGGCCACGCCGGAACCAGTCCGACTCCACGGCCTCGAAGATCGGCAGGCGGTTCTCGGTGGCCACGTGCTCGGCGGGCGGCACGACCACATCGCCGCGCGCGCCCAGGTGGTCCCGCCCGAAGCCGTTGCTGGACCGGCTCGCTCCGGTCACGACGGGCACCGCCACGTCACTGGCGGGAGCAGGCGGCGGCCCGTCCCCGTCGATGGCCGGCAGCGGGCTCGTCCCGAATGCGTCGGTCGGCGGATACGCGGGGGCAGGCGTCAGATCCGCGGACGTCCCGGCCACCGACACCGGATCACCGTCCGGTTGCGCCGACTGCGGACTAGAACGGAACGCCGGCAGGGGCCCGGTCGATGTCGCCCCGCCCGCTACGGCGCCAGGGCGCGGGCCAGCACCGGGCACGCGCCGCGGGCCGAGCTTGCCATTGCCCTCGGACTCGGCCTGGAGCGACGCGAACTTCGGCGCCCTGGCGGCGTTGATCTCCAGCTCGGTAGCGGACACGACGTCCTCGACAGTGCCGGGGACGGCCATTGACATCGCCGGGCTCGAGGCCTGGTCAAAGCGCCGATAGCCGCTGCCGGTGTCCGTGCTGTGGCTGATGACCTCGTCGGGCAGCCAGACCAGAGCCGTCAGGCCGCCGGCGGCCGCAGGGCGGAGCCGGACCCTGATGCCATGCCTCGCCGCCAGCCGCGCGACCACGAACAGGCCCATCCGGCGGGACACCGCCACGTCCACGACCGGCGGGTTGTCCAGACGCCAGTTCGCGTGGGCCATCTCCTCGGCGCCCATGCCCACGCCCTGGTCGGTGATGTCCAGGAGCACGCCGCCGCTGCTCAGCAGGTGCCCGGCCACGACGACCGGCGTCTCGGCCGAGGAGAACGACGTGGCATTCTCGGCCAGCTCGGCCAGCAGGTGGACCACGTCGTTCACGGCGTGGCCGCGAACCGCGATGCCCGGCTGGACGTTGAGCGTCACCCGCTCATACTGCTCGATCTCGGAGACGGCGGCCCGCAGCACGTCGACCAGGGCGACCGGCTGGTTCCACCGCCTGGTCGCGTCGTGGCCGGCGAGGACCAGGAGGTTTTCCGAGTTGCGCCGCATTCGGGTGGCCAGGTGGTCCATCTGGAACAGGCTGCTCAGGCGGTCTGCGTCCTGCTCGCCCTGCTCCAGGTCGTCGATCAGCCTGATCTGCCGCTCGACCAGCGACTGGCTGCGCCGGGACAGGTTCACGAACATGGCGTTGACGTTGCCGCGCAGCGCGGCCTCGTTGGCGGCCAGCCGCAGCGCTTCGCGGTGGACCTGGTCGAACGCCCGGGCGACCTCACCGATCTCGTCGGCGGAGTCCACGTCGATCGGCTCGACCTCCAGCGGAACCGCAGTCCCGTCGGTGTCGCTCATCCGGCGGACAGTCTCGGGCAGCCGCACGCCCGCCACTTCGAGCGCTCCGGACCGCAGCCGCCGCAGCGGCCGCACCATCGAGCGGCCGATCACGGTGGTCAGCAGCAGAGCCAGGAGCAGCACGATCAGGACGGCCGCGCCGACGGCGGCGGCCGTCAGGATGGCGTGCGAGCGCAGCGCCGTCGCCCGGCCGATGGTGGCGGACACCAGGCCCTGCTCGACCTTGCGCATGCCGCCGATTGGCCCGTTCTCGTAGGCGCCGAAAACGTCATCGGCCGTGGGCGGCGTCGTCACCAGCTTCTTGTTGACTGACCCGAACGCGATCGCCTGGAACAGATACTGGTTGGCGTTGTCGACCAGGCTGCCCACGACCGTGTTGTCGTACTGCGCGAGCTGCTGCGGGGTCGCCTCCACATCGAACTGAGCGATGTTGGCGTTCTCCTCGGCCTGGGCCGCGGTCAGGGACGGGAGCACAACCGGGGCGAAGCTGCCCTGCGTGTAGGCGTAGACCAGCAGCGCGCGCTGCTCGGATGCCTCTTCAATGCTCCTGGAAATCAGGCCGAGCGAGCGGACGTCGGTGGCCAGCGCCTGGTCGCTGCTGCCGAGCGCGATGTCGTCGTCGATCGCGAGGAGTGAGTCGATCAGGGTGGTGTACTTCGCCACCACGTCGAGAGCCGGCAGCTGGGTGTGCATGGCGGAGTACCGCAGGGCTCCGACGTCGGCAAGCAACGCGGTGACGTTCTGAGCCTGGTTCTCGACGGCGGCGGGGTAGCCAGACTCAACGCCGGCGATCTCGTGCCTCAGCGTGGCGATCCAGGGATTGGTGAGCTCTTGCGGCCCGGTGACGAGCTGCACCGCTGGCTGATTCGCGGCCCCGTAGTCGTTGCGGCTCTTATAGGTGGGCTCATTGGGGGCGAACTGACCGGCAATGTACTGGACCGTCGCGTCTCGCTCGTCCTCGAGCTTGCCGGCCAGAGTGGTAATCGCAGAGCTGAGATTAGCCAGCTGCTCGACCCGCTGATAGGAAACCTCGTTCTGCACTGAGGTCACGATGTAGGTGCTGCCAAGAACCACGGCCGTCAGCGTGGGGATGATGATCAGCAGCAGAAGTCGCGACCGCACGCGCCAGTTCTTCAGCGCCCGGCGGCTCACGCTGGGGGCTGGCTGCGTCTGCTGGCTGCCGGCCGGGGTTGGCGGGGCCAGCACAGTCTCTGCCGGACGGCCAGCGGGCGGGCTCACAGCAGCCTGGACGCCGGCGCGCGCCTTCTTCTCTCGGGACGGCACAGTCTCTGAACCCCTCATGTGATGGCCGTAGCGCGGGAGCAAGCCATGACGGTATGGGACACTACCGACAAGGCGATCCTCCCAGATAACGACTCTGCATCGGGTGCAGTCACGCAGCCAGGCGCAACTCTATCTGGAATCCGGGTTACGTACGTCAATACGCGCACGAACCGGAAAAACCGATGTAACGTGACGTTTGCCCTGTCACCTGGCAGCATTAGGGTACTCTCTGCCGCATCGTCCGTGTTCAGAAAACTGTCCGGATGCCCTCCCGGATAACCGGACGATCGCATGATCAGACCAGCGCCTGAGGAGAATCATGAGGCCTGACCCGGCCGGCACCCAGTTGCTGATCCGGAGGCGGCGTTCCGTCCGTTCGCGGCTCCTGATCACGGCTGCCTCCGGCGCCGTTGTCCTGATGGCCGCGGGCTGCTCTGGCGGAGGCGGCGCGGGCACCCCCGTCTCCGGGACGATCACGATCGCCGCTACTCCCGGCGTCGAGGACGCACCCCTTTACCTTGCGCAGACCAGGGGCCTGTTCGCGGCGGAGGGCCTGCACGTGCAGATCACCGACTATGGCTCCCAGGCCGCCGACCTTGCGGCGGTGGAGAGCGGCAAGGCCCAGATCGCCGACAGCGACTACGGCAATGTCTTCACCGTTGAGCAGTCGGCGGCGAACCTGCGCATCCTCGCGGACGGGTTCGACGCCAGCTCCGGGACAGCCGAGATCGTGACGGCGCCGAATGCCGGGATCCAGACTCCGCTCCAGCTGCCGAAGTACTCGGTCGGCGTCCCGGTGGAGTACTCCGTCACTAAGCCGCCCAGCGGCGTCCCGGCCAGCGAGCTGGCCGCGGCGGCAGCCCAGGTCCTCTCCAACTACCTCGTCAGCAACGCCCAGGTGGTGAACTGGGCGCCGATGCCGGAGCAGCAGGAAGTCCAGGAACTGGGCACGGGGCTGCTGAAGGCCGCACTGCTCACCGAGCCGTACCTCTACGAGGCCGAGTCCCAGTACGGCGACGGCGAACTGCTCGACGCCTTCAGTGGTCAGACGGCCAATATGCCGATGTCGGGTTACGTGGCCCAGCAGGCCTGGGTCAAGGCGAACTCGGCCGCGGTCGCCGACTTCCAGGCGGCGATCTCGCAGGCGCAGGCGGATTCGGCGCTGAACGGGCCCGTCCAGCAGGAACTGCCGAAGATAGGCGCCGGGATTACCACCCAGACCGCGGACATGGTGACCCTCGGCAGCTACCCGACGCAGACGAGCACGCTGGCCCTCCAGCGCGTCCAGACGATGCTGAGTGAACGGGGCCTGCTCTCGGGCGGCTCCCAGATGACGGTCAGCCAGCTGGTCGTGCCCGAAGGCGGGTAGCCGAGTCAGGCCGAGCGGTCAAGTCCGAGCTGGCGCGCGATCACCATGCGCTGCACCTCGGACGTGCCCTCGCCGATCTCCAGGACCTTGGCGTCCCGGTAGAACCGGGCCACGGGAAACTCGTTCATGAACCCGTAGCCGCCGAAGATCTGCGTCGCGTCCCTGGCGTTGTCCATGGCCGCGTTCGAGCTCACCAGCTTGGCGATCGCGGCCTCCTTCTTGAACGGCTCACCCGCCACCAGCCGGGCCGCGGCGTCATACCAGGCCAGCCGGGCCGTGTGCGCCCGCGCCTCCATGTCGGCGATCTTGAACTGGATGGCCTGGTAGTGACCCAGCTCGTGGCCGAAGGCCGTGCGCTCGCGGACGTAGCGCAGGCACTCGTCCACGCAGCCGTGCGCTAGCCCGGCGGACAGAGCCGCGATCGCCACCCGGCCCTCGTCCAGCGTCCGCAGGAACTGGGCGTAGCCGCGGCCGAGATCGCCCAGCAGGTTCTCGGCGGGCACCCGGCAGGAAGAGAACGACAGCTCCCTGGTGTCCGAGGCACACCAGCCGACCTTGGAGTACTCGGGCGCCACGGTGAAGCCAGGCGTGCCCGCCGGGATCATGATCGCCGAGATCTCCGGCCTGCCCTCGGCGCGGCCGGTGATCGCCAGCGCGGTGACCACCGAGGTGATCGACGTGCCGGAGTTCGTGATGAACGACTTGGAGCCGTCGATCACCCATTCCTCACCGTCCAGCCGCGCGGTCGTGCGCATCCCGCCAGGGATATCGGAGCCGCCGCCGGGCTCGGTCAGCCCGAAGGCCGCCAGCCGCTCCCCCTGACACAGGTCAGGGAGCCAGCGGTCGCGCTGATCCGGGGTCCCGAACCTGAAGATCGGCATGGCGCCGAGCGCGACGCCGGCCTCCAGCGTGATCGCCACGGACGAGTCCACCCGGGCGAGCTCGTGCAGGGCCAGGCAGAAGGCGAAGTAGTCGCCGCCCATGCCCGCGTATTCCTCGGGGAAAGGCAAGCCGAAAAGCCCGAGCTTGCCCATCTTCGCGATGATCTCGTAAGGAAACTCGCCGCGCTGGTAGTAGCCGCCGATGACGGGTGCTACAACCTCCCTGGCGAAATCCTCGACAGTGCTGCGGAGCGCCTCGTGCTCCTCATTGAGCGTGAAGCCGACCATGCCAGCGATGCTACCGGGCGCCGCGCAGGTCAGCGCCTCACCGCGAGCCCACCTGGTCCCAGCCGGGCCAGCTGCGCCCGGCGGCCTGGCACTATTGTGGGGATTCCTGGCCGTCCGGCGACGATGCTGCACTGGAGGACACGATGGCGACGCCCACCTGCCCGAACTGCGCTGCCGAGGTCAAGCCGGGCGACCTGATCTGCTTCACCTGCGGTGCCAACCTGCCGCGGTCCATGGGCCGCCGCGACGACACCCCGGCCCCCACCACCGTCATGCAGGAGTCCCTCCGGCCCGACCGCCGCTCGCGCTCCATCTCCCCCGCCGTGCTGCGGCTGGCATTCCCGACGGGGAACGTCGAGGTTCCCGCCGGGACGTCCCTGCTCCTCGGCCGAGACCCGGCCGAGTCACTGGTGGCCGCGGCGTTCGCCTCCTATGAGAACGTGTCCAGGCGGCACGCGACCGTGATCGTCGACGACGCGGGCCGCGCGAGCATCAGGGACGAGAACTCGACCAACGGCACGTTCGTGAACGGCGACCGCGTCCTGCCGGGCGTCGCCGTGCGCCTAGCCGACGGCGACGTCGTCCGGCTGGCCGCCGACGTCGCGGCCGACGTCCTCCTGCCCCGCCAGCAGTCCGACCCGGCTGCGTTTAACGGCGGGCGGTAACCCGCGGGGCTCCGGGCCGGGCCGTCCCCCTACTCATCCGGCCCGGCGGCGAACCACGGCTCACCCGGGCCGCCGGTTGCGAACCATGGCCGGTACGGGTCCCGGCTACCGCCGCCGGCCAGTTCCCCGGCGCCGCCACGCCCGGAGTGATGCCCGGGAGCCCGCTCCGGCTGGCCCCCACCGCCGGCATCGGACCGCTCGTCTTCACCGGCGTCCGCCTCGCTGCCGGCGGCGTCTTCATCGACGTCGCCGGGCTCGGCGCCAGCGTTCTCGGCCCCATCAGCGTCCGCGCCAGCCCGTTCCCGCCCATCTTTGCCCGGCCTGACCTGGACGCCTGCCCACCACTCGTCCGGCTCGTCGCTAGCCTCGGCCGGGTGCGGCCCCCGGCCTGCCGTCGGCGCCGACGGATGATCGCGCGGCAGCCGTAACAGACGCTCGGCCAGGTCGTCGCGTTCCCAGGGCAGCGTCACCTCGTCGTCGATGTCACCGGCGCCGGGCCGGTCGGCGGACCGCATGCGCTCATTGTCCCGCAATTCGCCGCGATCGTTCAGCTCTAGTCCCCTGGTCATCGGCGGGTCACCTGGCCGTAACCTTGGCTCATGTGGGGAACCGGGGCCGGCTAGTCGCATGATCGATCTCGTCATGAACTGGCGGCAGGCTGCCGCCGGGGCGGCTGCTCTGGCCGGCGGTTCCGTCGTGCTGCGGGCCACGCACCGTCCGCGGCTGGCCGCGGCGGCGACGTTCACGCAGGAAAGCGGCCTGGTGCTCGGGCTGTTCGCGCTCTGGCAGCTGGCGGGCTCGGTCTCGCTCCTCGGCCCGACGGACGCGCTGAACCGCTCGCGCTGGATCTGGCATTTCGAGCGCGTGATCGGGTTGCCCAATGAGGCCGCGGTCCAGCGGTTCTTCCTGCCGCATCCGCTGCTGATCCAGTTCTTCAACCTCTATTACGACTCGCTGCACTTCCCGGTACTGATCGCGACCCTGACCTGGCTGTTCATCTGGCACCGGGACGCCTACAAACGGGTGCGCACGACCGTCGTGCTGCTCACCGTCTCCTGCCTGCTCGTTCAGCTGCTCCCGGTCGCGCCGCCGCGGATGCTGCCGTCCACCGGGATGGTTGACACCGCGATCCTCTACCACCAGTCGGTGTACAACACGGTCCGCGGCTTCGACCCCGACCAGCTATCGGCCATGCCCTCGGTCCACGTCGGCTGGGCCATCCTGGTAGCGATCGCGATCATCACCACGGCACGCACGCGATGGCGCTGGCTGGCGCTGCTGTACCCGGTGATGACCTCCCTCGCGGTCGTCGTGACCGCCAACCACTTCTGGCTCGACGGGATTGTCGCCGCGCTGCTGCTGGTTCTCGCGCTGACGGTTCAGAACGCGACCCGAACGCTCGTCGCCAGGCGGCGGCTAGTCGTCGCGGACGACGATGCCCATGGTCTTGGCGAGCACCGGAGCGATGACGGCGAGCTGGCCCGAGCTGACGATCGCGCCGCGCAGTGACCGCTCGTCGATGATGATCCCCAGGGTGGCGCCGCGCAGGTCAGTGCGGTCCATCGCGGCCCGGCTGAAGTCGGTCTCCGACAGCTGCGAGCCGTCGAACCCGCAGGTCGTCAGCTCGGCGTCGGCGAAGTCGACGTCCCGCAGCACGCAGTTGTCAAACCTGACGTCGGTCAGCTTGGAGCCGCGGAAGTTGACCGACTCGAGCTTGCAGCCGCTGAACACGACCCGGCGCAGCGCGGCGCCGTAGATCTGAACCCCGGCCAGGGAGGAATCGGCGACGGTGACGTCCTGCCAGGCCGTCTCGGTCATGCTGGTGCCGGTCAGCCGCAGGCCGCGCATCCACACGTCGCGGAAGCTCGCCCGCTTCAGCACGCCGCCGGACAACGACACCCGGCTGAACGCGCACTCCAGGAACCGGGCGCTCGACGCGCTCGGCTCGGCGTAGTCGGCGCCCTCGAAGAGGACGGTGTCGTAGTCACCCTGTGCCCTGATATCACCCTTGTGCGCGACCAGGTGCTCCGCGAACGGCAGATCGGCAAGCTCAGGCACCGCCGTCATCGCTGGCCTCCGGTTCTTCTCCGGCCAGGAAGCGGCGCACGTCCCTGGCGTCCTCGGCGAGAGCGGCCCGCACGGGCTCTGGCAGCTCCGCAAACTGGTCCAGCGCGACCTGCCCGGAGGTCCAGGTCCAGAGCCCCGCCGCCCGGCCGTCCACGAGCGCGAACGGCCGGAACCGACCGTTGTCGCTCACGATCCCCTGATGCTCGCCCAGGATCGGCTCACGGGAGGCCCAGCCCAGCAGCACCGGATCAAAGGAGCCGAGCAGCCGGGGGGGCGGGAGTTCCGCCGGCTCGCCTGGACTGGTGGCCAGCTCGGCCAGGCCGCCGGGAAGCTCACGAAGCTCCGGCCCGATGCCCCGCAGCCCGCGCCTGACCTCGCCGAGCGGCAGGCCGGCCCACTTGGCCAGGTCGCGGTCCGACGCTGGGCCGTGACCGGCCAGGTAACGGCGGGCCATCTCGGCCAGCGCCAGGTCGCGGTCGAAGTCGCGCGGGGCCGGCCCGACCCAGTCGCGCGCGAGCACGTAGGCATGCTGTGCGCCGACCATCGGCCCGCGCACCGCGAGCCCGCGCAGGCACGTCAGCATGATGAGGTGCAGCGGCGCCATGCCCGTGCCGCGGATGCCCGCCGCGGCGAGGCGCTCGCCGACCTGCGCGCGCGTGAGCGGCCCGTCCGCCAGCGCGCCGGCGATGATCGTTACGGCCCTCTCGGTGTCGTCCGCGGTCACTCCCCCGGATGCGGCGTGCCGGAAGCAGGCCTGCTGATACTGGGGCCTGACGGTGAGTTGCTGCAGGAGCCAGTAGTCCTCGGCGCGCACCAGGTGGAGAGTGCCGCGGTTCAGCCAGGTGATGACCAGCGAGCGGTCAGCCGTCAGCGCCTTGTCCACATCCGCCGCGGTCAGTCCCCGGCTGCGCGCCCGGATCGCGAGACGAGCGCCGCGCGGGTCCTGCCCCTGCACCGCGAGCAAGCGCCCGGTCACCTCCGCCGGACTGCGCGCGGGCGGACCGCTGAGCAGCTGCGCCCGGAAGCGAGCCGCCGCGACCGATCCGGGCGCCGAGGGCGCGCTCCCGTCCGTGGTCACGGTCGCCATCATGGCATGCCGCACCGTCGGGACTTGCCTTCAGTTCCGTTCGCACAAATCGGTCGATAGCACCCGTCAAAGCGGATGGAACCGGGGGTAGGTGGACCGGCTCTCCAACTTCGTTCCGGTTTGAGTCAACTAGCGCGACGTTTTGTGGGGTTTCCTGCCCACCGAACCGGAACGTAGTCGCGCAGGGGCCGCTGCCGGGTTCGCCAACACCGCCAACACTGAAGCAGTCGCTTGACTATCTGGCCCGACCCCGGACATACTCAAGCGCATGGTTAACCAAACGGCGGATCTCGACCGGGTCTTCCAGGCACTGGCCGACCCCGGCCGGCGCCTGATGGTGGACCGGCTGAGCCGCGGTCCGGCCTCGGTCAGCGAGCTGGCCAGGCCCCTCACGATGTCGCTCGCCGCCGTGGTCCAGCACGTGCAGGTGCTTGAGTCCTGCGGGCTGGTGCGGTCGGAGAAGATCGGCCGGACCCGGACCTGCAGCATGAACGCCGCCGTCCTGCGATCGGCGGAGCAGTGGATCTCCGAGCGGCGCTCGCTCTGGGAGCGCCGGCTCGACCGACTGGGCGACTACCTGGCCGAGACCGCCGACGAGCCCCGCAAGCCCGGCAAGCCCCAAACCCCCGACAGCTGACCTAGGAGAACCCGGCATGACCACGCGGTCAGTCATTCACGACACGTTCACGATCGTCCGCACGTACCCGGCGACGCCGTCGAGGGTGTTCGCCGCGTTCGCCTCCGAGGAGGCGAAGAACGCCTGGGGCGACACCGGCGACCTCGAGCCGGCCGAGGGCGCGGCCGCCGAGGATTCCGAGTTTGATTTCCGCGTCGGCGGGCGAGAGCGCTTCGGCCACAAGTACCAGGGGACGACCTACCTCTACGACGGGCGGTACTACGACATCGTGCCGGACCAGCGGATCGTCTACAGCTACGAGATGTACGCGGACGGCGCCCGGATCTCGGTGTCGGTTACCACCATCGAGTTCATCAAGAGCGGCGACGGCACCCAGCTCTCCTTCACCGAGCAGGGCGCCTACCTGGACGGCTTCGACGGGCCGCAGGCGCCCGCACTCCGCGAGGACGGCACCACCGAGATGCTCGACCAGCTGACCGGCTACCTGGCG
This sequence comes from Streptosporangiaceae bacterium, assembly GCA_036758685.1. GTDB lineage: Bacteria > Actinomycetota > Actinomycetes > Streptosporangiales > Streptosporangiaceae > JAJYUU01. The sequence continues at coordinate 12,426 of DAIOWC010000107.1, forward strand.
CGGACAGGAGAACCGTCATGACCGATCGCTGCGTCACCCACGGCACATTTGGGATCGAGCGCAGCTACCCGCCACGGGCGCCCTAGCCGGCCGAGAGGTACACCGGCTCGCCCTGCACGTAGGTAGCGAGCACCCTGGTGGTGCCGATCTCCTCGGGCGGCGCGGCGAACGGGTCGCGGTCGAGCACGACGACGTCGGCGAGCTTGCCGGCCTCGATCGTGCCGGTCTCGTCGTCCAGGTGATTCACGTAGGCCGACCCGATCGTGTAGGCCGCCAGCGCCTGGCCAAGCGCCAGGCTCTGGTTGGGCAGGAACGGGTCAGCCTCGGCGCCGGTCGCGCCCTGCAGCGCGCGGTTCACCGCGACATGAATCGCCCGCATCGGGTTAGCGCTGCTCACCGCCCAGTCGCTCCCGGCCGCCAGGCGCGCGCCCGAGCGCACCAGATCGCCGAATACGTACTGCCTGGCGGTCCGCTCGGGCCCGATGAACGGGATTGTCAGCTCGTCCATCTGGGGCTCGTGCGCGGCCCACAGACCCTGCATGTTCGCGGTCACGCCCAGCGCGTGGAACCTGGGTACGTCGTCGGGGTGCACGACCTGCAGGTGCGCGATGTGGTGCCGGTTGTCGTTCACACCGTTGGCGAGCCACGCGGCCTCGATCGCGTTCAGCGCCTCGCGGACCGCCCGGTCCCCGATGGCGTGCAGGTGCACCTGGAACCCGTGCGCGTCCAGCCTCGTGACGTACTCGCGCAGCACGACCGGGTCGACGTAGGACAGGCCGCTGCCGTGCTCGTGGCAGCCGGTCGGATCCAGATACGGCTCGAGCATCCCGGCTGTGAAGTTCTCGGCGACGCCGTCCTGCATGATCTTGACGGTGTTCGCCCGGAACCTCGGTGCCTGACCGCTCTCCCGCCGGGCCAGGATGTCGGGCAGCTGGTCCAGGCCCCGGTAGCGGTCCCACCACAGCGCGCCCTCGACCCGCGCGGTCAGCTGCCCGCTGCTCGCCGCGGCCAGGTACACCGGCAGCGGGTCGGGGCTGCCGAGGTAGTCCCCGACGATCGCGTCCTGCCACGCCGTGATGCCGCGCGCGTGCAGGTGGTGCTGGGCGAGCATCAGCCCGGCCAGCCGCTCGTCCAGGCTGAGCCCGGGCACGAGGTCGCCCACGAGGTTCGCCGCGCCCTCGTGCAGGGTTCCCTGCGGGCCGCCATCGGCCTCGCGCTCGATCCGCCCGTCGGCCGGATCCGGGGTGTCCTTGTCGATGCCGGCCAGCTCAAGCGCCCGCGTGTTGGCCCAGGCGCCGTGGCCGTCGCGGTTCGACAGATAGGCGGGCCGCTCGCCGGTGACCCGGTCGAGCGTCTGGCGGTCAGGGGTGCCGCCGGGGAACCATTCCATCCGCCAGCCCGAGCCGGCGATCCACTCGCGCTCGGGGTGGGCCTGCCCGTACAGGCCGATGCGGTCAAGCGCCTCGGCCAGGCTGGCGGCGCCCATGAGATTGCAGGCGATCATCGTGATGCCCGCGAACGCCGGATGAACGTGCGCGTCCTGGAAGCCTGGCAGCAGCGCCCGCCCGCGCAGGTCCACGACGTGGGTGGCCGGCCCGATGAGATCGGCGATGTCGCGGTCATGAGCGTCGGCGAGCAGCGCGATCCGGCCGCCGATCACGGCCGCCGCGCTCGCCGGACGGCCGTCGGCTGAGGTCGCCGGCGCCATCTGCCGCCTCGTGGCGTCCGCGGTGTAGATCGGGCCGCCCGCGAAGACCAGTTCTGCCTGCTGACCCATGCGCACCTGCCTCTCGCATCGTCGCTGGAACCACCCTTACCACGGCGCTGCTGGTTGCGTGGCGTCCGGCCCCATCCGCCTGGTCCGCCCGCCAGATCGCCGGCAGGCTGACCACGGCGAGCCCGGCCGAGCCGAGCGCGTACGAGCCGGTCAGGCT
>DAIOWC010000107.1:14459-19981 GCA_036758685.1 Streptosporangiaceae bacterium
GCGGTCATCCGGGCCAGGTACTCCGGCGGCACGTGCTTCTGGATCGCCGTCGACCAGAGCGTGGTCGAGACCGTCGAGCCGGGCTGGCGCCCCGGTCGAGCAGGGCGAAGGTGATGGCTATCGGTGCCATCGCCGAGCCGACCAGCGAGGTCGCGTACCCCGTGAAGAACACCCGGAAATCGCGCTCGCCAAACAATGCCAGGCGCCCGCGAGAATCACGAAGAAAACGTGGCGCGGTAAATACGGCTCGCATTAGGCAGTGGCTTTCACGCCGGTGTCCGCGTCGCGCCACCGCAGCGATCTGATAGCCGGCAGCCCGAGCACCACCGCGCTGCTGATAAACGCGTAGGCGGCACCGAATCCAAGCAGGCGGCCCAGCCCGATGGGCGCGGCCACGACGCCGATGACGGCGTAGCCGGCTGCGCCCAGCGCGTACGAGCCCGTGGTCCCGAACGCGGTCGCCCGCGCGAGCATCTGCTGCGGCACCCGCTGCTGCATCACGGTGTTGTAGTACGTGCTGAATACGGCTCCGCCGGCGCCGGCGACGGCCGCTCCCGCGGCCACGAGCGGCAGCCCCGCGCGCAGCGCGAGCATCAGCGCCGGCACCCCGTAGCCGAACGTGCCGACCACGGCGATGACCAGCGGACGGCGCGGATGCCGGCCGACGAGGCCAAGGCCGGCGAGCACGGCCCCGGCCGCGAGGCACGCCGTCACGATCCCCCAGGCCCGCGCGCCGCCGAGGTAGTCCCTGGCCAGGATCGGCCCGAGCAGGAGGAACGGCGCCCAGGTGAACAGGTTGAACAGCGCGAACTGAATTGTGGTCACCCAGAGCCAGGTCTGCGAGCGGAACTGCCGCCAGCCATCCGCCAGGTCGTTCCAGGGCGACTGAACCGAGGGCGCGGCGGGGGCAATTGTGAGCGCCGCCAGCGCCAGCACGCTGATGCCGTAGCTGGCCGCATCGAGTGCGATCACGATGGCCGGGCTCGTGACCGCGACCAGGACGCCCGCCACCGCCGGGCCGAGGACGGACGTCCCTGACTGGGCGATGCCGAGCAGGGCGTTGCCGTCGTGCCGCCGCTCTGCCGGGACGATGTCGGCCCGCAGGCCGCCGAGCGCCGGGCTGAAGAAGCCCTCGCCGACCGCGAGCAGGCCCGAGAGCACGATGAACAGCCAGATCGGCGGGCGGCCGATGAACAGGGCCCCGGCCAGCGTGGCCTGCACGCCGAAGCGGACGGAGTCGGTGACCAGCATGACCGGCCGTCGCCCCAGCCGGTCCGCGAGCACCCCGCCGCCGATCATGAAGATCACTTGCGGGAACACGGAGGCGGCGAACACGTACCCGAGGTCGGCGGGCGTGCCACCCGAGTCGAGCACCGCGAAGGTCAGGGCGATGGCGGACATGGCCGTGCCGAGAAGCGAGGTGACATAGCCGGTGTAGAACACCCGGAAATCGCGGACGCCAAGTACAGCCAGCCGGCCGCTGGACCATCGGTCCAGCCGGTATTTACTGCGCTTAGAATTAGCCGGCGGCTTTATTTGCGACACGCAATTCAGGGTGCCAGAAAGCGCCGCGGGAAAGCAAACTATGCTTGCTATCTGCAATCTCTGTCGCAGTAAATACCGCGCCCCGCTATTACCATCCGTGAGTTATGCTGATCGCGGGAATGACAGGCAAGCGTGAGCGGGAGCCGGGATGAGTTCGGTCGCGACGGTCGAAGCCGCACCCGTCGAGTACGCGGTCGCGGTCGAGCACTACCTGGCCGGGGCTGACCTCGGGGCGGGCTCGCGGCGGGTGTACCGGATCTCGCTGACCAGCTGGGCATGGCCGCTGGTCGGGAAGGTGCCGCCCGCCGGCCAGAGCCGGCGCCTGGCCAGCCCGCCGGTGGTGCCGCTCGCGCTGCTTGATCACCCCGGCGCCGAGCGGAGGCTAGCCGCGGCCGTGGCTCACCGCGTCCGCTACGCGCAGGCCAGGACCGTCAACCGCGAGCTGTCCGTACTCCGCAGCGCCATCGCCTGGTGGCAGGACCGGCAGTGGATCGGTACCGACCCGACGGCCGCGCTGCAGCAGGTCACCGGCCGCCTCGAGGCCCTGCCGCCGCTGACCGGCGCTCAGCGGGCGGCGCTCTTCGCGACCCTGGCGGGACTGCGCGAGCAGGCCCTGTGGCATCTGCTGCAGGACACCGGCATGACCGCCGAGGCGGCGCTCGCGCTCGATGCCGGCGGCGTTGACGTGGCGGGCTGCCGGGCGAGGTCAGCGTCGGCGGGCATCGTGCGGTTCGGCGCGGGCACCGCCGATCTCCTCGGCTGGCTGCTGGCGGGCCGCCACGTGGGCCCGGTCTTCCTCACCGACCGGCGCGCTCCGGCCGGGACGCGCGCTGCCGGGGCGTGCCCGCTGACCGGCCGGGGCCGGATGTCCTACCGGCGGGCCGCCGAGATCTTCACCGACGCCACGAGGCCGCTAGATCCCGCGGGCAAGGGGTGGATGCTGCACCAGCTGCGACGCTCCCGCGCCGTCGGCCTACAGGCCTGAGCCGGCCGCGATCTCGAACACCGTGTAGGGCCGAGCCGGTCCCACTTCCTCGGTTGTGATGACCGAGCCTGCCGGTGCCTCTTGCTTGATCTTGGTGGCGAACTCAGCGACCTGATCCTCGTTGTTCGCGCCGACGACCAGGAACCGCCATCTCCGCACGACCGAGTAGCCCTCGCCCTTAAGGCGCGCCGCCAGTGCCACCGAGTCGTGATGCGAGGGCAGCTGAACCCGCACCTCGAAGAGCGCCACGCCCCCGGTCAGCGACTCCTTGGTCTCCTCGGCGTCGAGCTCCTTGTGCTCGGCCCGGACCTCGGCCGGGGTATCGGGCAGGCCGATGTCGGCTGACTCCCACTCCTCCGCGATCGGGTGCCAGCGCTGCACCGAGTAGTCCGCCTGCAGGCTGTGGCTCGCAAGCAGGTCGCCTACCGACTGCTGCGCGGTCGCGGCGGCGTCCCTGGAGTGGGTGTAGAGGAACAGCTCGTCGCCGCCGTCGGTACCCACCATCACCCGGCCGCCGAGCCGTTCCTGGACCTCGCGCTCGACGCCGTGGGCGCTCAGCGCGGCGGTAGCCCGGCCGGCGTGAGCGGGCTCATGCAGCCGGACGGTCACCCGGTAGTCGTTGTCGTCGGTCTCGGCGCCGCCGCCTGTCCCCGTGCTCTCATCTGTCACGGGCGCGACTCTACCGTGCCCGGGGCTGTTAGCCGGGGCTGGTCCCGCGGTCCCTCATGTGGCACAGTGCCCGCATGGTCACAGCTATCACCAGATACGGCACGGTCAGCGGCGAGACGGTGGATGGCGTCGCCAGGTTCCTCGGGATCCCGTACGCGGCGAGCCCCACCGGGCCGCTGCGGTTCCAGGCGCCAGCGCCGCCACCGCCCTGGGACGGCGTGCGCGAGTGCGTGGCCTTCGGCCCGACGCCGCCCAAGCCCGACTACGCCGCGCCGTTCGACACCCTGCTGCCCGAGCCCAACATCCCCGGCGATGACTGGCTCAATCTCAACATCTGGACGCCCGGCCTGGCCGGTCACGCGCCGGTGATGGTGTGGATCCACGGCGGCGGATTCAGCAACGGCAACTCGGCCGTGCCGGTCTACGACGGCTACACGTTCGCGCGCGACGGCGTCGTTCTGGTGAGCATCAACTACCGGCTGGGCATCGACGGCTTCGCGCTGCTGCCGGAAACCCCCGCCAACCGCGGCCTGCTTGACCAGGTCGCAGCGCTGGAGTGGGTCAGGGACAACATCGCGGCGTTCGGCGGCGATCCGGCCAGCGTGACGATCTTCGGTGAGTCGGCCGGCGGCATGAGCGTGACCACGCTGCTCGGGATGCCGAGGGCGCAGGGTCTGTTCACCCGCGCGATTGCGGAGAGCGGGGCTGCCCAGGTCGCAGCGACCGCCGCGGATGCGCGCCTGGTGACCGGAGAGCTCAGCTCGGCGCTTGGCTTTGAGGCCACCGCGGCCAGCCTGGCGGATCTTGACCTCGACAAGCTGATCGCGGCCCAGACCGCGGTGCGGGACGCGCTCGGCGCCGCGCCCGACCCGGCGAGGTTCGGCGCCAGCGTGGTCGCGAGCTCGCTGCCGTTTCTCCCGGTGATCGACGGGGACGTGCTTCCCGTCCATCCCCTCGCGGCGCTGACCGCGGGCGGCGGCTCGGACATCCCGCTGCTCGTCGGCACCAACACCGAGGAGTTCCGGCTGTTCCTGGTGCCGAACGGCGTGGCCGCGATGGTCACCGACGAGAACCTGCCCGCGTTCCTCTCCGGGCTCGGGATCAGCCCGCACGTCGCGGCCGTCTACCGGGCGGACCGGCCGCAGGACAGCGCCGGCGACATCCTGTGCGCGCTGGTCACCGACCTCTTCTTCCGCGTGCCTGCGTTCGCCGCGGCGGAGGCCCGGGCGGACGGGCCGGCGTCTACCTACGTGTACGAGTTCGCCTGGCGGAGCCCGGTCCAGAACCTCGGGGCCGCGCACGGGATGGAGATCGCGTTCGTCTTCGACAATCTCGCGCTGGCCGGGGCGGACCAGCTGCTCGGCTCCGCGCCGCCCGCGGGCCTGGCCGCCGACATGCACGCCACCTGGATCCGGTTCGCGACCACCGGCGACCCCGGCTGGCAGCCGTTCGATGCCAGCTACCCGGTCATGACCTGGGACGGCGCGACGGCAGAGGTCGTGCATGACCCGCGCGGCGACCAGCGCAGGGCCTGGGCCAGCGCCGACTATCCCAGGTAGCGCGCAACTCGGGCAAATCGCTCCCCGCCCTACCGCACTCCCCGACGTTTGCATGGAGAGTACGAACTATTCGTACTCTCCATGCAAACGTCGGGCCGGATCGCTCGCCCAGCTCTGGGCACCGCCGGACGGGGGGCCGAAGTCGCGGCCTTTGCCGGTTTTGCGGCGCGCAGAAGCAGCGCACGGTCAGGAGAATCCTTCGTGATCGCGAAGACTTTGGCTCGGTGCGGGACCCAAATACCACGTGATCATGAAGGAACGCAGCTCACCTCGCAGGTCGGGCCACCGGGACCGCCGAGCCGGGACTCATCGGCAGTCTTCCGGTGGCATGCGTCACCCCGTGCCGGAGTAAGTACGCGTCCCATCTGCTAATCCGCAGGTCAGGCGGCGCACTCCCGGCAGACCAGCTGGCCGCCACGACTGTCGGCGAGCTGGCTGCGGTGGTGTACAAGGAAGCAGCTTGAGCACGTGAACTCGTCTGCCTGCCGCGGGATCACCCGGAACGAGAGCTCCTCGTTCGAAAGGTCGGCCCCGGGCAGCTCCAGCGACTCGGCTATGTCGTCGGGATCAAGATCGATCGCCGTCGACGACTTGTCCATCCGCCGAGCCTGCAGTTCTTGCAGACTGTCCTCGGTGAGCTCGTCGTCTGTCTTCCTCGGGCTGTCGTAGTCGGTAGCCATGTCGGCTCTAACCCCTCCATCTTTACTAACTCGTCCGCGCGGTTGTAACGCTCGGGAGCGCTCGGTTGTGCCCGAATCCGGCGG
>DAIOWC010000108.1:0-5319 GCA_036758685.1 Streptosporangiaceae bacterium
CGGTACAGGTGCCGCCGCGGCCGGCCTGGCTGCGGCTCGTCCTGCCAGCACGCCTCGACCAGCCCTCGGTCGGCCAGCCGGATCAGGATCGGGTAGAGCGTGCCTGATTTGAGGCCCGTCAGCTTCGCGAGCGCGTAACCGTGGTGCCACTGCGACGGCTCCTCACGCAGCGCCGCCAGCACCGACAGCGTCTGAGCCGAAAGTCGAGAACGAGTTGCCACGGCGAGAACTCTACATAGGTAGAGTTCTCACCGCCAGCGCTTTGCCGTAAGTGTGTCTTACGCTGGCCCCGGAGGTCGTTCATGTCCATTCGCGTGGTGCTGGAACGAGGCCCGAAGGGAAAGAAGTTCGCGGCCTTCGCCGTCGACTGGCCTGGCTGGAGCCGGGGGGATAAATCCGCCGACGGGGCGCTCGAGAGGCTCGCGGCCTACCGCGAGCGCTATCGTGCCATCGCCGTCCGGGCCGGTCTGGATACGGAGTTCGACGACGCCGCGCAACTCGAGATCGTCGAGGACCGGATCGGCACGGGATCGGTCGACTTCTGGGGCATCTCGTTCTCGGCCAGCTCCCTTGAGCAGGAGCCGATGGACGCGGCCGAGCTCGAGCGCAAGCTCATCCTGCTGCAGACCTGCTGGGCATACTTCGATGACGTGGCGGCGCGAGTCTCGCCCGAGATGCGCAAGGGCCCCCGCGGCGGAGGCCGCGACCGCGACACGATCATTCGTCACACGGTCCGCACCGAGAGCGAGGACTTCGCGAGGAAGGTCGGCCTCCGGATCCCGGAGCGCGCGGCCCTCGCCCCCGGCGCCCTCGCGCCCTACCGGGAAGACTTTGTCGACGCGATGCGCGCCTACCAGCGCGGCGAGATCAAGGGCTCGATGCGCTCGTGGACGCTGCCGTTCCTCGTCCGTCACTCCGCCTTCCACACGATGGACCACGCGTGGGAGATGGAGGACAAGGACCTCTCCGGCTGATTCCCGGACTGACGACCCCTCGCTGCAGGTGGCGGCTGCCGACGCCGTTCAACCCGGGCGGCCGGACCCGCTACCGCAGCCTTGGCTTCACCGACCACCCCGATCCCACGCTCAGCCGGACCGCAGTGCTCAGCCCGTGAACCACAGCACGTTCCAGCTGTCCGCGCCCGTCTCGGCCGGGCAGGTCACGTCGTCGAGGTAGTTCCCGGTTCCGGTCACGGCCTCCATGCACAGCCCGCTGGAGACGTTCTTGAGCACCCAGTCCCCGGAGTAGGTAATGGTGGAGACCTCAGGCTCCCACTCCTCCTCCGTGTCGCCGGCGGGGCAGCTCTCCTCCTGGATCTTGTTGCTGCCAACGTCGTCCAGGCAGAGGTTCCGCGGGCCGTCGTAGAACCTGAGGATCGCGTTGCCGTCGCTGGCGGTACCGAGATACTCGGGCATCAAGTCCGTGCCGCTTGACGCGGTCGTGGTCCATGTCACCCGGTTCTGGTGCCCGTTCCCCACTATGTAATCGGGGGTGGCGGTATCAGTCGGGATCACGGCGCTCCAGTCCACGCCGAACCAGGGCGCGGTCGGGCAGTTCGTCCAGTCGATCGGCGCCTCACTGGCGGCGTAGACGCAGCCGATCGTGAACGCGTCACCGCCCGCATCCAGCGCCGCCGGCCAGCCGGGCCCGAGGCTGGCGCTGCCCACTTCCTCGATCGGCGAGCCAGCCGACATGTAGAGGGTCCCGGATGCGGTCCACTCGTTCGCGAGGGCATTGAGCGTTCCCTTCGTGCCGTCGCCCGCCACCAGGGCCAGGCCGCTCCAGCTCCCTCCGGAACTCGCCGTCCACTGCGGCATCGGGAACGCCGGCAGCTCACCGCCCGGCTGTTCCATGATCGCCTCGGCGGTGCCGGTACCGCAGGTCTGGCCGGACGGGCAGGACAGATCCTCGGTGATGCTGCTCCCGTAATTGGCCCCGTACCGCAGCACGAACTGGTACTTCTTCGTGGACGGCAGCCACTGCGTCTGGAACTGCAGCGGCTTTCCGGCCGCCAGGGTGCCGGACGGCGGACTGAAATACTGCAGGCCGCCCTGGCAGCAGTCGATGTACCAGGCGGCATAAGCGGCGCTGCCAGAGCCGAGCTCGCCTGGCGTGCCCGAGCAGTACGCCTCGATGCCGTCCTGCTCGACGTCCGAGGTGCCGTATCCGTCGATGCCAATCCAGTCGTAGAGCATCGCAAAGCCACTCGACCCGATGTAGGTGTCCGAGCAGTCGATGGTCGGGATCGTGATGTCCCCGGTGATGGAGTAGATCGACTTCCCGGAGTCAGCAGTCACCGCGTCGCCAGCCCAGAACTGCTGGCCGTACGGCCCCGGGGCCGACCGCGTGGTCGCGAGCCGGCGGTACTGACCGTGCGCGTTCTTACGGGTAATCGTGTCGTGGGGCGGGTTCGCGGGCCGCGAAGGACGGCTGACAGGAGTCGCCGTGTGAACGGGACCGGGCGCCGGAGTTGCTAACGCAGCCGGCACGCTGAGGCTCACACAGGCCGTGGCCGCGAGCCCGGTGAGAATGCGCCGCTTATAACGCATGCACGCCCTCCCTGAATCAGGCATAAACATCCTGTCGCGGATATCGTAGATACATCGCTCAGAATGGTAAATATGCCTGCAGAGCAGCGTACTCAGACCGGGGCGCGGCAGCCCGTTCCGTTAATGGGCGGGTGGGCCGATCAGCGGAGCTTGTGCCGGTCGGCGAAGGCTGAGATCTCGTCGCACTGCTCGCGCACCTCAGGCGAGGCGGGACCGACGATGAGCCTGGTGACGCCGTCGGCTGCGCGAGCTTCGACGTCGCCGGGCGACATATCGATCGTGCCCCAGCGGGTGTACTCGAGGGCATCGGGATCCCGGCCGGCGTCGGCGGCCGCCGCCCGCATGATCTCCAGCTGCGCGGCGCGCTCGGCGGCAGTGAGCCGGCCTCCGGCGAAATAGCCGTCGCCGCGCAGGCCGGCGCGGCGGGCCGCCGCCGCGCTCGATCCCCCAACGTGCACCGGTAGCGTCGCGGTGCCGACCGGCTTGGGGAAGCTGCACAGGTTCTCGAACGAGAAGAACTCCCCGGCGAAGCTGACGCCCTCCGCACCGCCCGCCCACAGCAGCCGCAGCACATCGATGGCCTCGTCGGCGCGGCGGCCGCGCGTGGCGAAGTCAACGCCGGTCGCCGCGGCCTCGCCGGGCAGGACGCCGAGTCCGACGGTCAGCAGCCGCATCCGCCCGCTGGACAGCAGGTCGATCGTGGCGAGCTGCTTGGCGAGCACGACGGGGTGGCGATACGGCAGCAGCAGCACACCCGTTCCGAGCAGGATCCGCTCGGTGACGGCGGCGACGAAGCTGAGGCACTCGAGCGGGTCGGCCACTGCGATCGTGGGCGGGAAGGTCACCCCGCCGCCAGTCGCTCCCGGGTAGAGCACGATGTGCTCAGGGAAGTAGAGCGACTCGAAACCGCACGCCTCGGCGTGCCGCGCAACGGTGGCCAGATTGCCGGGGTCGGTGCCGTAGGCGGCCGTGTTGTAACTGATGCCGAACTTCAACGCATCCCCTTGCCTAGTGCTGACCTGCGATACAGTCCGCAGGCCAGCCGGGCCGTGGACACCCGCCGTCCACGCTCTGCTGACCCACGTCCGCGCGGCCGGATTCGACGGAGCGCCCGAGCCGCTTGGCGTTGATGACAAAGGCCGCGAGGTGCTGCGGTTTATTCCCGGCACGATCGGCTGGGGCGACGGATTCCGGCTGCTGCAGCCCGCCGGTAATCTGGCCAGGGCGGGTCGTGTCATCCGCGACTTCCATGATGCGGTGGCGGGGTTCGTGCCGCTTTGACGGCCACGGTGTTGAACTCCATCAGGAAGCTGCCTCCGACAGCGTCGATCGCCGCACCCACGGCGGCCTGGATCTCCGCCATCCGGTCCGGCGCGAGCTGATTCATCGGGCCGTGGGTTGGTATCTGATCCACCCACTCGTCCCGGCTGTAGCGGTGCTCCCAGGAGAAGCGCCACTGCTCAAAGTCGCCGAACCCGCCCGCCTCGCGGACGCCGCCGGCCGCCCGGTCGGCCATCTGCGTGTAGACCTCCACCGCTGACCGCCCGCCGGTGCCGCCGCGGAACGGCGAGTCCGGCAGCAGCCGCTGATAAATCTCCGCGAAGGACCTGGCGAGACCGGCCGGCGGCTGGGACGCGTTCCAGAAGATGGCGAGCACGCCGCCGGGCCGCAGCGCCTCCCCCGCCTTCGCGGCTCCAGCGACCGGGTCGATCCAGTGCCACGCCTGCCCGGCCGTCACCGCATCGAAGGTCCGCCCCGCCGGATCCCAGTCCTCGATCTTCGACACCTCGACCTCGAGCCCGAACTTGCGCGCCAGGTCAGCCATCCGCGCGTCCGGGTCGACCCCGAGCACCCGGCAGCCTGCCGCCTGGAGCTGCCGCGCGGCGATCCCGGTGCCGCAGCCGACGTCCAGCACGTCGGGTCCAGGACTAGCGGCGACGATCCGCTCCACCAGAGCCTGCGGGTAACGCGGCCGGGCCCGGTCATAGCGCTCGGCGTCCGTGCCGAATGACTCCGCCACCTGGCGGATTTGCACCGAACACGGGTCGGGAGCAGGCGGTTCCGCCGGAGGTATAGTGGGCATGCGCCCACCGTAGTGGGCAAGCGCCCACTCGGTCAACCGCGGGCGCCGTTTTGCGTGATCTAGGAGAGGACCGGTTCACGGTGCCGACAGGGGTGGCCATCCGCGACGTGCGCGAGCAGCTCTTTGACGCTGCCGAGCGCGTGCTGCTCCGGGACGGACCGCACGCCCTGACCAGCCGCGCCGTCACCACCGAGGCGGGCTGCGCCAAGGGCGTGCTGCACAAGCACTTCGCCGACTTCGACAGCTTCCTGGCCGAGCTCATCTTCGATCGCATCGGCCGGCTCGAGGTCCAGGCTGCCGCCCTGCGCGCGGCCGCGGGCACCGGCACCGTCGCCGACAATCTCACCGGCGTGCTCATGGACCTGTTCACGTCGGTGGCTGCCGCGATGCTGCCCCTCATCATCTTCCGCGATGACCTGCGCGCCCGGCTGCGCCAGGCGGGCGTACGCGGGGTGCCGGTTCAGACGCAGGCCATGCAAATGATCATCGAATACCTGGGCGCCGAACGGGACCTCGGCCGCCTGGCCCCGGGCGCCGACCCCGGCACGCTGGCGCTCACGCTAGTCGGCACTGCGCAGATGCTGTACGCCGACAAGGACGACCACGCGCCCGACGCCGGGGCCGTCCGGAAGTTCGTCATCTCCGTCATCGCGGGCGCGCTGCCAGAGCGATCGCGCTGAGCCTGGA
>DAIOWC010000108.1:5419-19896 GCA_036758685.1 Streptosporangiaceae bacterium
TCAGACAGGAGAGAAAACGTCCCCTCAGGACGGAAAGTCTCCTGTGAAATTAGGCGGCGCCGATTTGTCGGACTCGTCCCACGCAGCCCGTGTCCCCGATGTCCGATTCGCGGCTCTCAATGGCTCGCCTCCCGGTATATCGGCTCACTTCACATCAGTTTCATGGCGCCAAATCGGTCGAAAGTGACCGCGAACGCCGATCAAAGTGGGGGCAAGTTGCCGTAGGGCGGGCCCGCCGGCCCAGGGCCTGAAATCCGCTAGATTACCGTGATGCCCTCGCCCGAAGAGATCACCAGGCATTACGACGCGAGTCCCGACGAGAACCCCTGGGTCAACGGACCGCCAGCGCCGGAAGCGGTCGAGCTCGAGCCCTACAACCCCGAGTGGCCGGCCCGCTTCCAGACCCTGGCGACGAGCGTCCGCACCGCGCTCGGCGACCCGGCTCTTGAGGTCGAGCACGTGGGCTCGACCTCGGTGCCGGGCCTAGCCGCCAAGGACATCATCGACATCGACCTCATCGTCGCCGACCCGCGGGACGAGGGCGCCTACGTCCCGGCACTGGAGGCGATCGGCTACGTCCTGACGGTCAGGGAGCCGTCCTGGCACGAACACCGCTGCCTGAGGCTCGCCGAGCCGAGAGCCAACCTGCACGTGTTCGGCCCGGACTGCCCCGAGACCATCCGGCACCGCATGTTCCGCGACTGGCTGCGCGAGCATCCCGATGACCGCGCGCTGTACGAGAGCGCCAAGTACGCCGCGATTCCCGGCGGCGGCAACGTCATGGCCTACAACCGCCGCAAGCAGGACGTGATCCGCGAGATCTACGACCGTCTCTTCCGCGCCGCCGGCCTGCTGTAGGCACCGGCGGCGCCGAGCGACGCGATCGCGCCGATGTCGTCCGGATGCGCCGCCTCATCGGCCACGCGATTGGGCTGGCGGGCACCGCAGCGCAGGCAGCGGTGCACGATTACCAGGCCCTTGCCCGAGCGGTGCTCGAGGTGATCGGGCTGCATGAGCCCGTGGCAGCTGGCCCCACGATCTCCCGGCCTGACATCGACGTGCTTAGACCACAGGCACGTCGGACAGTGGTTGCGGTAGCTGCCGTTGGTTAGCGGCGTGACCGTCTCGCCGCAGTTCTCGCACGTGAAACCCTGATTCTGGGTGGTCCGGCTGATGGCTCTGCCTCCGGATTGAAGAAGTGATCTTCAATCGGAGTGCAGGGTTCCGTTTAGCTCTCGCGACCGTCACCGCGGCTGTGCCGCTGCGGCCGCTCCCAGGCTCGGTGCGGGCGATGGACCGATTCACCGCCTGTTCCCCCTCTTCAGGGACCGGCGATTACTTCCGCTTCCTGCTTCACCGGGGCTTGTCTCATCCCGCGGATCCGGACCACGACCGGGTTTGTCTGATTGCCCCGGTCACTGTCAGCCGAGCCTCCTCAGCTGCCAGCGGTAGGTGTCATCCCGCCCTCACTGGCGTCGGCGTCGTCCCCTGGCCTCAGAGCCCGGCCAGCACGGCCAGCACCGCCAGGCATCCTGCCGGCACGTCTCACCTCCCCGGATACGCGTTCCGGAGGAGCACACCATCTCGGGCGCCGGGCCGGCAACTGATTTCCGGCCCAGCCGGATCAGACCGTCTGGCGCACCTGGCCGTCCGCGAGCGCGAGATCCTTGGCCCGCGGGTACTGCGCCTTGCCGGCGGGGTTGCGCGGGACCTGGTCGACCACGGTCATGGCGCGCGGCAGCTTGTAGCCGGACAGGCTCGACCGCAGGAAGTCCCGCAGGGCCGACAGCTCGAGCGACTGTCCGACGCGCAGTTCGACCACCGCCGCGACCGCCTGCCCGTACTTCTCGTCGGGAATGCCCACGACCAGGCAGTCGTAGACCGCCGGGTGTGCCTTAACGGCCGATTCGACTTCCTCCGGGTAGACCTTCTCGCCGCCGGTGTTGATCGAGATCGAGCCGCGGCCGAGCAGGGTGATCTTGTTATCGGCCTCGATCCGGACGCTGTCACCGGGTACCGAGTACCGCACCCCATCGATCTCGAGGAATGTCGCTGCCGACTTCTCCGGATCCTTGTAGTAGCCCACCGGCACGTTGCCGGTCCGGCCGAGCCGGCCGACCACGCCGATATTGCCCGGGAGGTCAAGGATCCTGCCGTCGTCGCCGATCACGACCGAGCCTGGCCCGAGCGCGACGAGGGCACCATCGCGCTTGATGTTGTCCTTGGCCTGCAGGCCCAGCCCCTGGAAACCGGTCTCGGTCGCGCCGATCGAGTCGGTCACTACCGCGTTCGGGAACGCGTCGAGCCAGCGGCCCTTGACCTCCGGACTGAAGATCGCGGCGGTGCTGGAGATCGCGACCAGGCTGGACGCGTCATACGGGGTCCCGGTGGCGGCCTTGCGCTCGAACTCCTCGATCAGCGGGCGGGCCATCGCGTCCCCGGTCATGAACAGCAGCTGGACGCCGTCGCGCTCGACGATCTCCCACGTCTTCACCGGGTCGAACTTGGCCTCGAGTATCGTCACGTGCCCCGCGAACAGGTGCAGGAACAGGCCGGTCTGCGCTCCGCCGTGCATCAGCGGGCTGAGCGGGAACGTGACCAGCCTGCCGGGCATCCTGGCCTGCTCCGACTGGTCGTACTCGGACAGGGGCTGGCCGGTGTAGAAGTCGATGCCGCCGCCGAGGACCCGCCAGAAGTCTTCGTGGCGCCACATCACGCCCTTGGGAAAGCCGGTGGTGCCGCCGGTATAGATGATGTGCAGATCGTCGGCGCTGCGCGGGCCGAAGTCACGCTCGGCGCTCTGGCCGGCCACGGCGTCGTCGAACAGCACGCCGCCGAACCCGGCCACGTCGGCATCGTTGCCCGGATCCATGACGTCGGGCAGCACGACGCAGGTGTGCAGTCTCTCGTGCTGAGGTGCACACCGGGCCACCAGCGGCGCGTAGCAGCGCTCGTGAATCACGGCCACCACGTCCGCGTTGTCAAACAGGTAGTTGAGCTCGCCCTCGACGTAGCGGTAGTTGACGTTGATCGACACCGCGCGGATCTTGAGGATCGCGAGCAGGCCGATGACGTGCTCGATGCTGTTCCTCGCATACAGCGCGACGTGGTCGCCGGGCCGGACGCCCCGCGCCGCGAGGAAGTGCGCGAGGCGGTTGGCCTCGGCCTCCAGCTCGGCGTACGTGAGGACCCGGCCTCCCACCCGCAGGGCCGGGTTACCGGGAGCAGCGTCAACGGCGTGTTCAAAGAAGTCCGCGATGTTCAAGGCCACGCGGAACACACTAGAACAGGTTCTCATTTGTTGGCCAGAATGGCCGCAACCCGGCCCGGAGCTACTCCCCGGTCTGCCCGTCGACCGACTCCCGCAGCAAGTCCGCATGGCCGTTGTGCCGGGCGTACTCCTCGATCATGTGGCACAGGACCCAGCGCAGGCTCGGCGACCGGCCGTCGGGCCACGCGCGCCGGGTGAGCTGATCGAGGCCGCCGTCGGCGAGGGCCTCAGCAACCAGAGAGCGGGAACGGGCTGCCGCGTCCTCCCAGAGCGTCATCAGCTGATCGGGCGACTCGCCGGTGGCGGAATGCCATTCCCAGTCGCGGTCGGCCTGCCAGTCAACCGTGTCGAATGGCGGCTGCCGGTCCCGCCCGAGCAGCCACACCGAGAACCACTCGTCCTCGACCATCGCCATGTGCTTGAGCAGGCCGCCCAGGGTCATGGACGAGACGCCGACCGTCGCCTGCAGGCCGGCCGCATCGACGCCCGAGCACTTCCACCTCAGCGTCGCGCGCTGCCAGTCGAGGTATGCGGTGAGCATGCCGCGCTCGTCGGATGAGAGAGGCGGTTCGGGGCGTCCGTGTTCGTCCAGGTCGGTCATGGCCGCCGAGTCTAGCGATCGCTGCCGACAGAAGCGGTGCCCGCGGCCTACGATGAGAGCGCGTTACGACACGATGAGTCCGATCCGATGACTACGCTGCCACGAGATTACGACCGCGATCCCTGCCGGTTCCTGGCCGGAGCCCGGCCGGCCAGCGAGGACGTGCACCCGAGCGTCGCCGCGCGGTTCGCCGCGGCCGGGGCCCGCACGGTCCTCGACGTCGGCGGCGGCACCGGGCGGCTGGCCGGGCTGCTTCCGGCGCTGGGCCTGCGGTTCCTTCTCGTCGACTTGTCCCCCACGATGCTGGCGCTCGCGCCGCGCCCGGCCGTGCTGGCCGACGGATCGCAACTGCCGGTCGCGGATGAGTCCGTCGATGGCGTCGCCGCCCTGTACACGCTGTACCACTACGACGATCCCCTGGTGCCCATCCGGGAGGCCAGGCGGGTGCTGCGCCCCGGCGGCCTCTTCGCGGCCTGCGCGCCGAACCGGGACAGCAGCCCGGAGGTGGCTCACGTCATCCCCGACTGGGGTGCGCCGTCGCCGTTCGACGGAGAGGACGCGCCCGGGGTGGTTGCCGCGGCGTTCAGCGCCGTCGGCGACCGGGTGGAGGTCGAGCGGTGGGACGGGCCGCTGGTCACCCTGGCGACCACCGGGGACGCCTTCGGCTTCCTCCGCGTCCACGGCCTGAGCGAGCCCGCGGCGCGGGCGGCCGCCGACTCGCTGGATCTGCCGCTGACCCTGACCATGCGCGGATGCTTCGTGTACGCCACCAAGGCCCGCGAGCCTTAGCCGGGCGGCAGGGCCCGGTGCTGGCCAGGGCGCGCCATCCGCGCGACCAGCACCGCGGGCAGGATGAGCCCCGGCAGGCAGTGCACGGCGAGGACGCCGGCCAGCGTGGGACCGCCCCAGTCGCTGCGGTAGCTCGCCGGGTCACCCCAGTGGATCACGAACGGCTCGGCGATGGCGCGCCCGGTCAGGTACACGCCTACGAGAAACGCTGCGATGAGCGCGATTCGCTTCATGATGCGGCTCCTATCGGTCATTCCCCACGCTAGGAACGGCCGACGGGCCCGGCATCAGGTAAGCACCCGGATCCGCCTCAGGGATATCACCCCACTTCACCAGGGGCGGACCGCGGCACGCTCAGTACCATGATGTGAATCCTTCGCCCGGAGATGCGCCGCGCGTAGGCCTCGTACCCGGCATAGATCTGCCGGGCGCGCTCCCAGATCGCCTGCCATTCCTGACCTTCGGCTTCCCTGGCGATCACGCGCACGGTGGTGTTCCGGTACTCAACCTCGGCGCCCGGGTCGGCGCGCAGGTTGTAATACCAGCCGGGCGTGCCCGGCTGACCGAAGCGCGTGCCGATGACCGCCACGTCGTCCCCGGCCGGCACGCCGATCAGCGGCGTCGCGCGCCGCTGCCCCGACCGGGCGCCGGTGGTGATCAGCGTCAGGACTGGTAACCCGGCGAGCACGCCCGGCACCGTGAGGTGACCGCGGCTCACGCGCAGGAGCACGGTATCCAGATGGTGCAGGGCCTTACTGAATAACCACGCACCCGGGCGCGATGCGGAAATGTGCCAGATGGCCCGCTGCGCGGCATTGGGCCGCGGAATCTGGTACCGAAGCGCCGTCAGCACTCCGCCGCTATTCGTCGTCACCCGAGCCCAGCTCGGCTTCGTGCTGAATGTTGATCGCGAAATGCTGCAGGACCTCAAGCTCGGTCCGGCCGGTCAGCCGGCCCAGCTCAGCCGCCCCGTAGACGGCGAGCTGGAGGAGTCCGGAGAAAGCCTCCATAATCCCCTGCTTGCCGCGCTCGTTCTCAATTGTTTCTATACGCTCAAGCGCGAAGTCAACGCTATCCGGCTCGGAGTACAGAGCGGTCAGTATTTCGATAGCAACAGCCAGATTGTGCTTCTTATTAGTCGCAGCCACGCAAGAAAGCATGGCAGAAAGACGACGCGCGGATACGGTGACTCGCGGCCGAGCCCTGGTGCCGCGCACGCCGGCTGGGACGATGAGCACATGAGCGAGAACGCGGCACCAGTCTTCAGTCAGCTGAACATCGTCGTGAGCGACATGGGCGCGACGCTGGCGTTCTACCGGCGGCTCGGCCTCCCGGTGGAGGGCGAGCCCGATACCGTGCACGCGCGGGCCGCACTGCCGAACGGGCTCCTGCTCGAGTGGGACACCGCCGAGTTCGCGGCCCAGTGGGACTCCGGATCCCGCGGCGCGACGCCAAACAGCACGGTGATCGGATTCGCGGTCGCGACGCGGCAGGGAGTGGACGACTTGTACGCCGACCTGACCGCGGCCGGCTATCACGGCCGGCAGCGACCGTGGGACGCGTTCTGGGGAGCCAGGTACGCGATCGTCGAAGACCCCGACGGCAACCCGGTCGGCCTGATGAGCCCGATCGAAGCCGAGCACCGGTCACCCCCGGCGCAGGCTCCCGCTACCTAGCCCGGCCGCCGAGACCTTCCATGATCGTTTCATGGGTGTGACCTAGCTATCGCTAGAGCGGTAGCTACGCCGCACCCACGATGCGGCCGTCCGCAGCCCCGCTCAGCCGCGCTCGAATCCGGCGAACCGGTCATCCACCTGCTCGCCCGTGAGCCCGAAGTCGGCCAGCGCGTAGCGGTGCGCCGGACGCGCCGCGGTCTCGGCCGCGCCCGAGTGCAGCGCCGCGACGGCGGACGCCGCCTCCTCGCTGTAGGGCAGACCGAAGTGGGCGTAGACCAGCTCCACCGTAGCGACCGGGTCCGCGGTGAAGTCCGCGTAGTCGACGTCGAGGAACTGCGCCGGATCGTACGTCGCGCGGGCCGCGGTGAATGACTCCAGCCCGCGGGCCCACAGCTCAAGCTGGCTCGTCCCGATCACCGGGCCGCGGAACACGTTCGACTGGCCCTCCGTGGCATGGGCGGCCAGGCTGCACATCGAGCCGATGACCGTACGCGGCGCGCGGTGCGTCTGGATGACCAGCGCGTCCGGGTAGACCGCCATGATCGCGTCCAGCGAGAACAGGTGGCTCGGGTTCTTCAGCACCCACCGCTTGCCGGGCTCGTTCAGGCCGATCATCTGCAGGTTGCGCTTGTGCCGCCGGAACGGCCCCGCCCAGTCCTGACGCATGAGCCAGGCCGAGTACGTCGGCAGGTAAGCGAGGCACTCATACGACACCGATCGCAGGGTCTGGCGCAGCAGCTGCCAGCACTCCTCGACCGTGTCGGCCGCGATGTAGTGCACGCCCATGAACTCGGGATGCTCGACGTGATGCCGCTCGTAGCCGGCCTCGATCGCCTGGAACACCGGGTTGGCCGCCCAGGTCTCGCGCGGCGGGCGCGGCTGCGGCATCTCGGCCAGCCAGAGTTCCAGGCCCTGGTGAGCCGGGTCGGCGGTGAGCAGCCGGTGCAGTGCGGTCGTTCCGCTGCGCGGCAGTCCGGTGACGAAGATGGGCCGCTCGACCGGTACGCCGGCGTACTCCGGGTGCGCCGACCACGCCGCCTCGGCCATGAGGCGGGCGCCGAGGGCTCCGCGCAGGCCGACGCGCGCGACCTTGCTGCCGAGCGGGGTCAGGTCAGCGTCGCGGGCATACGACTCCAGGATCGTCGCCAGCCCGTCGCTGTAGTCGTCCGCGCCGAAGTCCGACAGCCCGGTCAGCCTGGTCGCAGACTCACGCAGGTCTGCGACCGTGCCGACGTGCACGCGGTCGGTGGAGGTCATCAGTGGTGGTGGTACTCGCCGCAGTTGACATCCAGGCACTGGCCGGTGATGCCGCGCGAGAGCGGGGAGGCGAGGAACAGCACCGCGTCCGCGATCTCGTCCGGCTCCGGCAGCCGGAGCAGGTCAATGTTCTTCGCGGTCTCGGCGTAGATCTCGTCCGGGTCCACGCCGCGCTTGTGGGCCAGGTAGCTGAAGTACCACTTCAGCGACTCGCCCCAGATGTGGCCCGGCGCGACCGAGTTCACCCGGATGCCCTTCGGCCCGAGCTCGGTCGCGAGGCTCGAGGCCATCGCGAGCAGCCCCGACTTCGCCATCTTGTACGGGCCCATGCCGAGCTGCGAGAACCGGATCACCATCGAGTTCACCACGACGACGGCGCCCTTGGTCTCCGCCAGCGCCGGGATAAACAGCCGGGTCGTCCGCAGGGCCGAGATCACGTTGTTGCTGAAGCCGGCCTGCACCGCGTCGAGGTCGACGTCGGCCAGGTTCTTGATCGGCGGCATCACGAGCGCGTTATGGATCAGCGCGTCGACCTTGCCGAACTCCGCGACCGAGGCCTCCGCGAGCCGCTCCGCGTCGGCAGGGATGGTCATGTCGAAGGGAACGACGAGCGCGCGGCGGCCGAGTTCCTTGATGTCCGCGGCCACCTCCTCCAGGCGCGAGACCGTGCGGGCGGCGAGCACGACGTCGGCACCGGCGGCCGCGCCGCGCGTGGCGATCTGCCGGCCCAGGTCCGGCCCGACGCCGGAGACGACGATGACTTTGTCCTGCAGGTACATCAGCCCAGCATCCTTTCGGCAACCGCCGCCTGGCGGGCGGCAATTCGCGCCGCGTACTCCCCCGGCGCGCGCCGGGCCTGTTCGTAGTAGGGCAGGGACTCCGGCAGGCTGCCCACGGGCACGACCTGCACCTCCGGTCCGTGTTCGGGCCCGAGGTCGGCGGCCAGCCGCTGCCACCGGATCTGCACGTAACCGCGCCGCCGTCCGGTCAGCTCCAGCCAGTTCGCCACGCCCGGATCGCTGTCGCTGATCACGAACCGCAGCCTGCCGTCCGGGTCGAGCCGGGCCTGGTCGGCGGTGAGGCTGGTCTGGTGGTTGATGTAGTCGAGCGAGATGTACCACATACTGCCGAGCTGGATGCCCTGGTACGGCGCCAGCTCCCGCCCGGCGTCCGGCACCGTGACGATCATGGCCTCGTCCGGCGCCAGGTCGAAGTGCCCCGCCGAGGAGAACTGCGACGCCAGGCCGCCGGGCGTCCGGCGCGGCGAGGTCATCGTGTTGACCGGCTCGTTCAGATAGAACCAATCGGGGAAGGCGAGGAACGTGCGTAGCCGCGACAGCAGGATCTTGCCGGCGACGCGGTAGCGCTTGGCCAGCAGGTCCTCGTCCGGGGCCGGCGGCGCCTGCCCGATCCGGTCGGCCCGCTGGATCCGCAGCGTGCCGCGCTTCTCGGCGGCCCAGTCGCTGTACACCTCGCGGACGACGAGCATGGCCGAGCCGGGGCCGAGGGTGAAGTAGTGGGGCGGCGGGTCGACCCTGGGCGGGCCGAACCGCAGCTCGAACGAGCCGTCCGCGTCGATCGCCAGCTCGCGGTCGTCGAAGGCCGTGAGGCTGTCGGGCACCTCGACCGGGGAGTAGTCCCCGTTCAGCACCTGGAAGCTCAGGTCGCGCGTGGTCCCGCGGCGGCCGGTGACGATGTACTCCGCGTCCTCGCGCAGGTAGGCGTGCAGGTACAGGGTGTCGGGATTGTCGAGGCCCATCTTGGTGTAGGGACCAGTCGACTGGACGAAGTAAGGGAAGTCGCGCTGGTAGGCCCACGCCAGGTGCATTGAGGCCTGGATGCTGCCGGCCAGGTAGTCGTACCCCTCGGCGAGGTCCTGCGGCGTCTGGATGTGCGGCGCCGCCGCGATGACCTTCTCCGCCTCGAGCAGCGCGTCGGCGAATGACTGGGTGAGCAACGCAACCTCTCGTCGTTCGTGCCGGCGCGGGCAGGCCGCCCGCCCGAGTGAGCCGGTCAGCCAGGCTGATTCGCACGGGACCGGCTACCCGAAGCAAACCAGCCTGGCCGAGCCGACCCGGACCGGCCGGCGTCAGCCGGCCAGCCCAGGCTGGACCCAAGGTAGAACAAGTTCTAAAAACCCGTCAACGCCCGGCGCGGGTTTGACGGGTGTCATCAAGCCGCCGTGCCGTCCCACTTATTGGCGAGGAACTTGAGCGACGGGGTGTCGTCCAGCGAGCAGATGGTCTCGTAGATGCGCGTGTAGCCGATGTGCGAGATCCGCCAGCGGCCGTCCTCGCCGCGCCGGTAGGTGTCTTCGTAGAACGCCGCACCCTTGATCACGACCCGGAAGTCCATGGCCATCACGGTGTCCTCGAACGACCAGGTCCCCGTGGCTTCGTCGCCGTCAACCGCGATTTCTGGCTGGCCACAGCGGTGCACGGTGATGATGCTGGGCCCGAGGTTTTCCCGCAGGTAGGCCAGGATCGCGTCCCGCCCGCGCAGGCTCAGCGAGCCGCGGACCGCGTGCGTCCCGTAATCGGCGGTGGCCTCGGCGGTGAAGACGTCCGCCATCTCGTCCCAGAGCTTCAGGTCGACGCAGCGCAGGTAGCGGTACTTCACCTGGCGGATTTCCTCGAGCGCGACTAGGTCCATATCCATCCAGTTCTCGATCTGGTTCACTGTCAACAAGAACATGTTCTACCTCACGCGGCAAGTTTGCACCCGCCAGTAGCCCAGGACCGGAGGAACCCGTGCGCTTCTGCTACGCCGAGTCGATGACCGATCCGTCGTTCTACGCGCCGCTGGCCCGGGCCGCCGAGGACGCGGGCTACGACTCGATGGTGATCCCCGACAGCATCTGCTACCCCGAGCAGTCGGTCAGCGTGTACCCGTTCAACCCGGACGGGACCAGGGAGTTCCTCGAGGACAAGCCGTTCCTGGAGCCGTTCTCGCTGATCCCGGCGCTCGGCGCGGTCACCGAGCGGCTCCGGTTCATCACGTTCGTGCTCAAGCTGCCGGTGCGCCACCCGGTCCTGGTCGCCAAGCAGGTGACCTCCACCGCGGTCCTGACCGGCAACCGGCTGGTGCTCGGCGTCGGGACCAGCCCGTGGCGCGAGGACTACGACGTGATGGGCGTGCCCTGGGCGCGGCGGGGACTGCGCATGGACGAGGAACTGGCGATCCTCCAGGGGCTGTCGGCGGGCGGCTACTTCGAGTTCCACGGCGAGGTATTCGACATCCCGGCAATCAAGATCGCACCGGTGCCGACGCAGCCCGTGCCGATCCTCATCGGCGGCCACGGCGAGGCGGCGCTGCGGCGAGCGGCCAGGAGCGGAGACGGCTGGCTGCACGGCGGCGGCGACCCGGCGCAGCTGCCAGGGATGCTTGCCCGGCTAGCCGAGCTGCGGGCGGAGGAGGGCACCGCGGACCGGCCGTTCGAGGTGCACGTGATCTCCATGGACGCCTACACGGCGGACGGGATCCGCCGGCTCGAGGAGCAGGGCGTGACCGACGTGATCGTCGGATTCCGCTGGCCCTACCACGTCGGCCCGGACACCGAGGCGCTGGAGGCCAAGCTCGGCAAGCTGCGCCGGTACGCCGACGACGTCATCGCGAAGATTCGCTGACAATGGATACATGAACCTCGAACCCGTCAATCTGACCCAGGCGCTGTCCTCCTTCGACGATGTCTACAGCCCGCGGATCGTGACCCGCATGAACGACTACGACGTCCGGATCGCGCACGCGAAGGGCGAGCACCTCTGGCACGTGCACAGCGACACCGACGAGTTCTTCCTGGTCCTTGACGGCCAGCTCGACATCGCGATCAGGGACACCGACGGCAGCGAGCACACGGTGACGCTCGGCCAGGGCGACGTCTACGTGGTCCCGAAGGGCACCGAGCACAAGCCAGCGTCGGCGGCCGGCGCGGACATCCTCATGTTCGAGCCGGCGCAGACCCTGACGACCGGCGACTGGCACGAGGGCGAGGTCCCCGCGCACGTGGACAGCACCACCGGCCACGAGCTCTAGCGGGCCGCCGCCAGCGTGGTCACGATCTCGCGCGGCAGGCCGTGGGTCTCGTGCAGGTACCGGTAGTCATCCTCGGTGAGCTGCCCGTCCGGGTACAGCCGCTGAAGCAGCGAGCGGCCGCGCGACAGCAGCCCGCGGAAGCCTCGTTCCTCGGTCATGAGCACTTCCCGCACCAGCCCGGGCGGCACCGGCTGGCGGAACCGGTCCAGTGTGTGCTGGATCAGCTGGTCTGGCAGATCCGCCAGCGTCCGGGAGCCGTCATCGCGCCACAGTTCGGTGAGCCCGCGGCGCAGCAGCCGCCGCAGCACGTAGCCGCGGCCGGTGTTGGACGGCCGGACCCCGTCTCCGATGACCACGATCGCGGACCGCAGGTGATCGCACAGGATCCGGCTCGGAGACACGTCGGTCGGCCACCCCGCCGGCAGCATCTCGAACCACGGCGAGAACACGTCGGTCTCGAACACCGACCGCTTGCTCTGCAGGACCATCATCAGGCGTTCCAGGCCCATGCCGGTGTCGATGTTCCGCTGCGGGAGCGGCTCCAGACTGCGGTCGGGCAGCCGCCGGTACCGCATCATCACGTGATTCCAGAGCTCCGCCCAGCGGTCGTCGGTGGTCGGCGTCCCCGACGGCGGTCCGTCGCCGGTCCAGACGAAGATCTCCGAGTCCGGCCCGCAGAGACCGGTCGGCCCGATTGACCACCAGTTATCGTCGACGGTCAGCTCGACTGGGAGGCCAAGCTCGCGCAGGGTCTCCAGCGCGTCGGTGTCCGGCCCGACCTGATCGTTCCCGCCGAACACGGTTCCGTACAGCCGGCTCCGGTCCAGCCCGAATCCGTCGCAGATCAGCTCCAGGCCCCACCGCAGGCTCTGCGGGCCCTCGTAATCGCCGAGTGACCAGGAGCCGAGCATCTGGAAAACCGTCAGGTGCCGGTAATCTCCGACTTCCTCCAGGTCGGTGGTGCGCAGGCAGCGCTGCACCCCCACCAGGCGGCGGCCGAGCGGGTGCGGCTCGCCCTCGAGGTAGCGGGTCAGCGGGTGCATGCCCGCCGACGTGAACAGCACCGGGTCGCCGTCGGGCGTGATCAGCGAGCTGCTCTCGATCAGCCGGTGACCGCGCTCTTCGAAGAACTCGGTGAAGGTCCTGAGCATCGTGTCCGTGTCCATCACAGTGCGCCTTTCGTGGGTGAGGGCACCGGGACGGCGGCCGTCATCGCGGCCATGACCAGGCAAAAAAGAAGCGCTGGCGAACCGTTCCCGGTCGCCAGCGGAAGAAGAGGATCAGGCAGCGGCAACCGGCGAGCTCGTAGCTCGCGCGGCCGCGGCGGTGCTGCGGTAACTGATCTCCATGACCGCCAGTCTACCCAGTCGGCGGCAGAAACTCTCGCGAGAAACTGCAGGTACCCCGGCGGGGGCCGGGAGTGGATTCCCGGCCCCCGTTGAGGCCCCGTTAGGGGATTGCCTGCTACGGGTCGACCACGACCCGCGGTGAAAGCACCCAGAAGACGTTTGCGTAGGTGGTGTACGGCGGGCCGACCAGGTCAGCCGTGCCGAGCGTCGCGCCGCTGGCGCAGGACGGGCCTGCCAGCGCCACCACGAACGCGTTGCCGTTGTCGTCCAGCGTCGTGACCACCGACTTGGTGCGAGTAGCCAGGGTGACGTCGTCTGAGCCAATCCAGGTGATGCCGCCGGCGCAGCGGTCGTACAGCTGCGCATCGCTGAACTCCACCGGGTCCTCCGAGAACGCGCTGGGGTACTCGGCGTAGAAGATCGTCGCCACCGAGGAGGTGGTCGAGTCCTCAATCTGCTTCGACGGCCAGATGGTCAGGCCTGGCGGCGTGTCCGTCGGAGGCTTGATGTCCACGATCGCCAGAGCGGTCACATACGGCGCGGTGTCCAGGCTGGCCTCGACCAGGGCGCTGGTAGCGCCGCAGGACGGGCCGCCCCAGACCACTGCCTCGGCGTTGCCGTCGTCGTCCAGCCGCACGTCGAAGCTCTCGCCGGCGCCGACGCTCAAGGGGTCGGCGTCGTCTGTCCCGCGGCTCAGGGCGACGACGTCGTCACCACCGCTGGCGCTGTACCACTTCAGCGTGCCGTGGCAGGCGTTATTCAGCTGCGGCGAGTGGAGCTCCACGATCGACTCGCCGTACTCGGGCTGGCATCCCACGTTGAACACGAACGCCACGCTCGAAGTGCGAGCCTCGAGCCCCTGCTCCACGAACGCAGTCGGGCTCGCGCTGAGGACGCAGATCGGCTTTGGCGGGTCCGGCTTCGGCGGGTCCGGCTTCTTGACCGGCTTCGGGGCCGGCTTCTTGGGCTTCGACTTCTTGTGCGACTTCACCGAATGCATGGAGACGTTCTGATGCGCGGGGGCGGATGCGGCTTGCGCGCCGACCACCCCGCCGACCGGCAGCAGCAACCCTGCTACGCCGATGAGCACCAATGTCATTTTGGACCTAAAGCGCATGCGTAACTCCCTGATTCCTGGCGGGGTTATTCGATGGATGACCTACAGGGCGCTGCCTGGCGCTGGTGCCGGCGGCACCGCCCGCGAGCGGGACGGGGGCCAGGAGTGGATTCCCCGGCCCCCGTTGCGCTCCCCGTTAGGGGATTGCCTGCTACGGGTCGACCACGACCCGCGGTGAGAGCACCCAGAAGGTGTTTGCGTAGGTGGTGTACGGCGGGCCGACCAGGTCAGCCGTGCCGAGCGTCGCGCCGCTGGCGCAGGACGGGCCTGCCAGCGCCACCACGAACGCGTTGCCGTTGTCGTCCAGCGTCGTGACCACCGACTTGGTGCGAGTAGCCAGGGTGACGTCGTCTGAGCCAATCCAGGTGATGCCGCCGGCGCAGCG
>DAIOWC010000109.1:0-19851 GCA_036758685.1 Streptosporangiaceae bacterium
GCTGGTCAGCTCGGAGGCGTCGATGACGAGCGTCCGCTCGGCCTCGTGGAACTTGCAGACGGCGCCGACGGCCTGAGCCAGCTCGATGGCCCGCCGGACGTCCTCGATGACCGGCACGTTGCGCAGGACGGTGCGGCCCTTCGACGCCATCAGCGACGCGGCGATCATCTTGAGCACGGCGTTCTTAGCGCCCTGCACGAAGACCGTTCCTTGGAGCGGATTGCCGCCGCGGACGAGATAGCGGGTTTGTGGGCCTGCTGTCATCTCGAGGGAACTCCTGTCCGTTAGCTGCGCTGCGCCACTGCTTACCTGACCTACCTGGTCTACCGTGCGCGCCAGGCGCATTGCCGGTAGCTCGGGCCAGGTCGACGGTGCCTCGCCAGAGACTCGGCCGGCCCCGTCACGTGACGTCAAGTATTCCACCGCTTCTGACCCCCCCAGACCATGACGACAGTGTTACGTAACGTACTTGAACGGCTGCATCGCGTAATCAAAGGGGGTTACCGGCATCATCTCCGGCCCCCGCTGGTGATACCCTCATCGGCCCTGCAATTGCACGCGGTCACGCGAGCTTCTCCAGCCGGTCGAAGACGGGGCCGAGCCGGCGTACGTACCGCTCCGGCGTGCATACCTCATCGAGCCTTTCCTCATCCAGAACCTGGCCGCGGCCCGCGGCATGCTTGCGCAGGCTCTCCCGGAACGGCGCGCGGGTCTGCCAGGTGTCCATCGCGGCGGCCTGCACCAGCGAGTATGCGTCCTCCCTGGACATCCCCGCTGCCACAAGTTCAAGTAGCACCGCCGAGGTGTAAATGAGACCGTGACTTGACTCCAGGTTTGCGAGCATCCGCGCCGCGTCCACGGTCAGCCCGGCCATCAGGCCGGTGGTCTGCTCAAGCATGTAATCGGTGGCGGTCGCCGCGTCGGGCAGGGCGATGCGCTCAGTGGATGAGTGCGAGATGTCACGCTCATGCCACAGCGGGATGCCTTCCATCACCGGAACGACGAGGGCCCGGACGATTCGAGCCAGTCCGCTGATGCGCTCTGACCGAATGGGGTTCTTCTTGTGCGGCATCGATGACGAGCCCTTCTGGCCCGACCCGAACGGCTCCGCCAGCTCGGCCACCTCCGTCCGCTGGCCGTGCCTGATCTCCAGCGCGATCGCCTCGCACACGCTCGCGGTCAGCGCCAGGACGCTGACCCACTCGGCGATGCCGTCGCGGAGCACGACCTGGGTGGCGACGTCGGCCGGGCGCAGCCCCAGCTTGCCGAGCACCTCGGTCTCGATCGCCGGGTCGATGTTGGAGTAGGTGCCGACCGGGCCGGACAGCTTCCCGACCGCCACCGACTGGCGGGCCCGGATGAGCCGGTCGCGGCAGCGCTGGATGCCGAACGCGAAGTCCGCGACCCGGTGTCCCCACACGTCGGGCTCGGCGTGGATGCCGTGGGTCCGGCCCGCCCGCAGGGTGGTCCGGTGCGCCAGCGCGTGTTCCCTGAGCACGTGCAGCAGTCGCTCGCAGCGCGCGACCAGCAGGTCGGTGGACTCGGCCAGCTGCAGGGCGAGCGCGGTGTCCAGCAGATCCGATGAGGTCATGCCGAAATGGACGTAGGCCGCGGCCTCGCGCGGATTCGTGTTATTAGCCCAGGCGGACAGGAACGCGATGACATCGTGGCCGGTCACGGCCTCGAGCGCGGCGACGGCCTCGGGCGTCGGTGGCGGGGCGGCCGCGACCGGGGCAACCGCCTCCTCGGGCACGGTGCCCGCCTCGGCGTGCGCGGCCAGCACGAGCGTCTCCACCTGGCACCACAGCTCGTACTTGTGCGCCTCGCTCCAGACGTAGCCCATTTCCGGCAGCGTGTAGCGCTCAATCACGACTTCTATCCTGCCCCATCGTCCGCGCCGCTCCCATCGGTGGCCGGCCCGCCCGATGCAATTTCACGACGGCCGTCCGAAGCGTCGGGGCCGCGCTCGGCGACCAGCGGCGCGACCAGCACGGCGGCGACCAGGATCAGCTGGGCGTTCAGGCCGGCGAAGATCCCGACGGGAATGGTCGCCAGCGCGGCGGCGGCCGCCATGGCCCGCAGCCGGACCGGCCCGGTGTGGAGCTGCCTGCGAAGGTTGGCGTTGCCGCCGAGGAACAGGGCCGCGCCCACGGCCAGCACCGTGGCCTGGTCGGCCCTGATGCCCAGGGCCGGGGTGACCTGCGGGGACGCGGCGAGCACGACCGCCCGGAGGATCCCTGCGGCCAGCGCGATCAGGCCGAGGAGCAGCGGGATGAGCCCGTAGAAATAGGCGCTCAAAGCCAGGACGCTTCGCCTGTCGGCCGGGGCCGCGGCCAGTGCCTGCTCTGACCGCTCCTCGTCCCCGGCGCCGAAGACCATCCACCACAGCGCGGCACCGACCGCGAGGCCGAGCACGGCGCTGGCCAGCAGGTGCCAGCTCACCGGGCCGGCCCGGCTCGCCGGCCCGGCGGCGCCGATCCCGACCGCGGCCACGGACTCGCCGATCGCGACGATCACCAGGGCGTTGTGGCGCTCGCTGAAATGGCTCGGCCGCAGCTCGAAGAGGCCGGCCGGATGCACGATCAGCGGCGACCCGAGCTGGACGGCCAGGGCCGCGACCCAGAGCACGTATCCGGCGAGGCTGGTCGCGCCGCTCGGGCCGTGCAGCAGCCCGGCGCCCGTGACGAGCAGCGCGGAGGCGATGTTGAACGGCGCGACCCTGATGATGTTGGGGTTGACCCGGTAGTACAGGACGGCGTGGACGATCACTACCAGCAGGTAGCCGAGCCCGAGCACGACCCCGTAGCTGCCGAAGCCGCGCGGTATGGCCAGCCCGATCACCAGGAACCCGGCCATCCCGACCAGGAGCAGCAGCCGTTCGGCCGTGTGCACCGGCGGCCGGCTGTTGGTAAGCCAGGCGTAGGCCCCGTACATCCACCAGAGCAGGCCGAAGACCAGCAGCACCCGGCCGGCCGCGGCCCAGGAGAGCTGACTGGCTAGCAGCGCCGTCAGCTGCGTGAGGGTGAACGCAAAGACCAGGTCAAAGAAGATCTCCAGGGTGGTAACCCCCGGTGACTGGTCAGCTGTCTCCTGGGCCGGGGGCGCCTGGTCGCCCGCGGTCATAGATTCCGGGCGGCCGTGCCCGCGGCGGGCTTTTCTGCGATGTCGCGGCGGTACCACCCGCCGGCCAGCCGGATCAGCCCGGCCGCCTGATAGGCAGCCGACCGGGCCTGCCCGAGGTCGGCGCCGGTGCCCACCACGTTGAGGACGCGGCCGCCGGCGGCCGTCAGCTGGCCGTCAGGGCCCGCGGCGGTTCCGGCCTGGATCACGTACGCGCCGGGAACGCGGCCGGCCTCATCCAGGCCCTCGATCGCCGCGCCGGTCACGGGCCGGGACGGGTAGCCCGCGGCGGCGACGACAACGGCGACGGCGGCACCGTCCGACCACTGCGGTGCCGGCGCCCCGGCCAGGTCGCCGTCGGCCGCCGCCCGCAGCAGGCCGGCGAGCGGGGTGGCCAGGCGGTCGAGCACGACCTGGGTCTCGGGATCTCCGAACCGGGCGTTGAACTCCACGACCCGCAGGCCCCGCTCGGTCAGGCAGAGCCCGGTGTAGAGCAGCCCGGCGAACGGCATGTCCCGCCGGCGCAGCTCGGCAAGCGCCGGGGCCACGACGGCCGCCAGGGTCTCCTCCGCGAGGCCGGGCGGTGCCCAGGCCAGCGGGGCGTAGGAGCCCATGCCGCCGGTGTTGGGGCCCTCGTCGCCGTCGTGGGCGCGCTTGTAGTCCTGCGCCGGGAGCAGCGCGACCGCGGCCTCGCCGTCGGTCAGGGCGAAGACCGACACCTCGGGGCCGTCGAGGAACTCCTCGATCACGACCACGCCGGTGTCCCTCGCGTGCCGGAGCGCGGCCGCCCGGTCGGAGGTGACCACCACTCCCTTGCCCCCGGCAAGCCCGTCGGCCTTCACCACGTACGGTGGCCCGAACTCATCCAGCGCCGCTTCCGCCTCGGCGCCGGTGTGACATGTCCTGGCCGCCGCGGTGGGCACGCCGGCAGCGGTCATGATGTCCTTGGCGAATGCCTTCGAGCCCTCGACCATGGCGGCGTCGCGGCCGGGGCCGAAGCAGCTGATGCCCGCCGCCCTGACGGCGTCGGCCACGCCGGCCACCAGCGGCGCCTCCGGCCCTATCACCACGAGATCCGCGGCCAGGCGGGTGGCCAGGCCGGCCACGTCGATCGGATCGGTGGCGGTCACCTGATGGATCACGGCCAGCTCGGCGATGCCCGGATTGCCCGGTGCCGCGTGCAGCTCGGTTACCTCGGGGTCGCCGGCCAGCGAGCGCGCGAGCGCGTGCTCCCGGCCGCCGGAGCCGATGACCAGTACTCGCACGGACCCGACCTTATCGCTGCCGGGCTCGCGCAGCCGTCGCACTCCGCGCAGGGCGAGCGCGGCGCACAGCGCTGCGACCGGCAGCTCGGCGGTCAGCGCCATCGCCGCGGACATCAGCAGCCCCGATCCGGGCGGGGCTGTGGTCACGTCGAACCAGGCGTCAGTGACCAGCAGCGCCGAGGTGACGATCGCGGTCAGGCAGTACCTGGCGTCGCCCTTCCGCAGCAGCAGGCCGGTGCTCGCAAGGCCGGCCGCCTCCATGGCGTCCAGCCCCACCCAGGCCGCGGGCCAGTGCCACGCCCGCGGGCTGGCCGGCAGGCTGACCGCCAGATAGACCATCCACGGCAGCAGGCTGAGGCCCGCGGCGATGAAGGCCATTGCAAGCAGCCGCAGCCGCGGCGGAAGTCGGTTGGCCGGAGTCGCGGCCCGCGGGGCCGTCGGCGGGGTGGTCGTCCGACGCTGCAGGCAGCCCGGCTGCGGCGCGGCCAGCATCAGCACCATGGCCGGCCTCCGGCCACCCGCTGCCGCAGCACTGCAGCCGGCGCGCGCACCGTAACGGTCGCGAAGGATCCCTCGGCGAGGGCCACCCAGCACCAGCTCACGATCGCGATGACGCTCGCGGCCTGCACGCCCCCGCGGCGCCTCCGCGCACCGAACTCGACCTCGGGGCACGTGCCGGTCGCGGGCATGCGGCCCCAGGCAAGGACGCGCGGGCCCGCGTAGCCTGCGGCTGTCCGCGCGCCGCGCAGGTGCCGGACGGCGATCCGCGTCGAGCTCACGATGTCGATCAGATCGCCGCCCTCATAGATCTCCAGGGCCGGGCACGCCGATCCGGGACCCGCCAGCCGGACCGACCACGGGTATCCGGGTAGCTCGGGCGCCCTGACCGGCGAGCCCGCCTCGCCGTAACCGGTTTCCGGCGCCATAGCCAGCATCGGTCTCACGCTCCTCGGTGTCGCGCTCGGTTTTGGGGACGGCTTCAGCCTTCCGGGCAGCGCGGGCCCAGTCAGTAGCGCGCAAATCCCGATCTGGGGTGGTGCTAGGTACACCTTGCGTACGGGTCTGCGCTGCATGGCCGGGAGTTCGCGCAGGCGCATACGGTGTCTGCATGGCGACAATGGCCGCGGAGCGGCGCGGCCGGCGGCCGGCCCCGCTTCGAGGGGCGGCCGCAATCGCCAGGGAGACCACGTTCGCCGTCGCCGGCCTCCCCGTCGGCTTGATCGCACTCGCTGTCCTCGTCGCGCCGTGGGCGAACCGGTACGCCATGCATCTGGGCAAGGAGGAGTTGCTCGCGCTCGTGGTGGCGTCGGTCGCTCTGGTCCTCTTGCTCAGGGCGCCGCTCACCGCAATGCAGCGCAGCCGGTGCTGGTCTCTCCTCGGCCTCGACATCCCGAAGGCCGCCGCTGAGCCGGGTGCGCCCTGGCTCTACCGTGCGGGCCGGAGCCTGCGCTCGGATGTGACCTGGCGCCAGCTTGCGTACCATCTCGCCGTCAGCCCGGTGATGGCGGCGCTTGGCCTGGCCACCCTGGCGGCCTGGGCCGGCGGGGCTGGGTTCACGGCCTGGGGAGCCCAGCTCGCGGGCCGGAATGCCTACCGGTTCGTGTCCTCGACACCGGAACACGCTTCGGATTTTGGCAAGTCCGGGCTGTTCGCCCTGGCCGCCGGGCTAGTCATGCTGGTGATCGCGCCGTTCCTGGCCAGGGCCACGACGCGGCTAGACCTCAGGGCCGCCAGTGCGCTGCTCGGCCCGAGCCGATCGCAGGAACTGGAACTGCGGGTCGAGACGCTGTCGGAGAGCCGGGCCGGCGTCGTGGACGCCGCCGATGCTGAGCGCAGGCGGATCGAGCGCGATCTGCACGACGGCGCCCAGCAGCGCCTCGTCTCCCTGGCGATGAACCTCGGCATCGCCAGGGAGAACCTGACGGACCTGCCGGACGACGCCAGGCAGGTGATCATTGAGGCGCACGAGGAGGCGAAGGAAGCCCTCGCCGAGCTGCGCACCCTGGTCCGCGGCCTGCACCCGGCCGTGCTGGAGGACCGGGGCCTGGATGCAGCCCTGTCCGGGATCGCCGCCAGGGCGCCGCTGCCAGTGCGCCTGTCCGTCGAGGTGAGCGCGCGGGCGGCGCCAACCGTGGAAGCGGTGGCCTACTTTGTCGTGTCGGAGTGCCTGGCAAACATCGCGCGGCACTCGCAGGCGTCCGCGGCCGAGATCGACGTCAGGCGTGATGACGGCACGCTGCACATCCGCGTGCTTGACGATGGCGTCGGCGGCGCCGATCCGGCCCGCGGCACCGGCCTCGCGAGCCTGGCCCAGCGCGCGGCCTCCGTGGACGGCACATTGTGGCTGGACAGCCCGCCCGGCGGTCCGACTGTGGTGAGGGTGGAGCTGCCGTGCGTGTTGTGATTGCCGAGGACTCCGTGCTGCTCCGGGCGGGCCTGGTGAAGCTGCTGGGAGCCGCGGGCATCGAGATCGCCGCCGCGGTGAGCGACGCGTCCGAGCTGCTTGCGGCGGTGCCTGAGCACAAGCCAGACCTCGTGATCGCGGACGTGCGGATGCCGCCAACCCACACCGACGAGGGCATCCGGGCGGCCCTTGTCATCCGCAGGCAGTGGCCGGACGTCGCCGTCCTCGTTCTCTCGCAGTACGTCGAGGAGAGGTACGCGGCCGACCTGCTGGCCGCCAACACCAGCAGCGTCGGCTATCTGCTCAAGGACCGGGTGGCCGACGTGGGCGACTTCGTGGCGGCGCTGCGGCGGGTGGCCGAAGGCGGGACGGCGCTCGACCCCGAGGTCGTCTCCCAGCTGCTGGTGCGGCGGCGCAGCGACCCGCTCGACCGGCTGACCCCGCGCGAGTTCGAGGTGATCAGGCTGATGGCCGAGGGCCGGTCGAACACCGCCATCGCCCAGACGCTCGTCATCACCGAGAGCGCCGTGGCCAAGCACATCAACAGCATCTTCGCCAAGCTGGACCTGCATCCCGGCGAGGGCGATCACCGGCGCGTGCTGGCCGTCCTGCGGTTCCTGGAGATCGCATGAGCCCGGCGACAGTCGTGCTAGAAGCGCCTTCACGCCCGCGAAGACGGTGGATCTGGATTACGGTCGCGGCCGTCACTGCCTTCGTCATCGTGGCCCCGGTGTCGCTCCGGCTCTGGCTCAAGACGTCCCACCGCACTCTGTCCCTGCCGACGCAGGTCTACACGCAGCCGCTGAGCCAGCTGCAGGTCGCGGCGCCGGCCGGGAGCGTGACGATCGTGCCGAGCCGGGGCCGCGCGGTCTCCGTGGCGACGAGCCTGTCCTGGGATTTCGCAAAGCCGACGGTGAGGCAGGCCGTGCACGGCCACACGCTGCGGGTGGCCGCGCGGTGCCCCGGGCCGGACGTTTTCGAGGACTGCCAGGTTGGCCTGACCATCCACGTGCCCGCGCAGCTGGCGGTCACGGTGTCGGCGGGATCGGGCAGCGTCGCCGTCACCGGCCTGACCGGGCCGGTCCACCTCGCGGTCACCTCGGGCAGCATCACGATGACCCGGGTCAGCGGCCCGGTCTCGGCTAATGCCGGCTCCGGCTCGATCACGGGGTCCGGGCTGGACTCCCCCTACGTCGAGACGGTGATCGGATCGGGGTCGCTCCAGCTCGGCCTCGGCACGGTGCCCCAGGTCCTGGATGTGGCGATCGGGTCAGGGTCCGCGAGCGTCACCCTGCCGAGCGGTGCGCGGATGAAGGTCCTGGCCAACTCTGGCTCCGGGAGTCTCGTCATCGCGCCCCGCATCTCCGACGCTCGGGCTCGGGGCACTCTGACCGCCACGCTCGGCACCGGCTCGCTCACGGTCGGGTATCCGAGCTAGTTACAGCACCTCGCGCAGCTGGAGCGTCTGGTCGCGGCGCGGGCCCACGCCGATAGCCGAGACCGGCGCGCCGATCATGCCTTCCAGCGCGCGGACGTAGGCCTGCGCGTTCTTCGGCAGGTCGGCGAACTCCTTGGCGTGCGTGATGTCCTCCCACCAGCCATCCAGGTACTCGTAGATGGGCGTGGCGTGGTGGAAGTCGGTCTGGGTCATCGGGATCTCGTCGAACCGCTGCCCGTGCACGTCGTAGCCCACGCAGACGGGCACCGTCTCCAGGCCGGACAGCACGTCCAGCTTGGTGATGAAGAAGTCGGTGAGCCCGTTCACCCGCGTCGCGTACCTGGCGATGACCGCGTCGAACCAGCCGGTCCGGCGCGGCCGGCCGGTGGTCACTCCGTACTCCCCGCCGGTCTTGCGCAGCCACTCGCCCTGCGCGTCGGACAACTCGGTCGGGAACGGGCCGGCGCCGACCCTGGTGGTGTAGGCCTTGAGTATCCCGAGCACCCGGGTGATCCGCGTCGGGCCGATGCCCGAGCCGGCGCAGGCCCCGCCCGCGGTCGGCGAGGATGAGGTCACGAACGGGTACGTGCCGTGGTCCACGTCCAGCAGCGTGGCCTGCGCCCCTTCGAGCAGCACGACCTTGCCCTCGTCGAGGGCGTTGTTCAGCACCAGGCCGGTGTCGGCCACATAGGGCCGCAGCCGGTCGGAGTAGGCGAGGTACTGGGTCGCCACCGCGTCGGCGTCGATCCCGCGCCGGTTGTAGACCTTGGTCAGGACCTGGTTCTTCTCCCGCAGCGTGAGCTCAAGCTTCTGGCGCAAAATGCCCGGATCGAACAGGTCCTGCATCCGGATGCCGACCCTGGAGGCCTTGTCGCTGTAGGCCGGCCCGATGCCGCG
This sequence comes from Streptosporangiaceae bacterium, assembly GCA_036758685.1. Lineage (GTDB taxonomy): Bacteria > Actinomycetota > Actinomycetes > Streptosporangiales > Streptosporangiaceae > JAJYUU01. The sequence continues at coordinate 9,125 of DAIOWC010000109.1, forward strand.
GCCGGTGGTGCCGATCCGCGACTGGCCCAGGTAGCGCTCGGTGACCTTATCGAGGGCGACCTGGTGCGGCATGATCAGGTGCGCATCGGCGGAGATCAGCAGCCGGTCCCGCCAGACGCCCCGCTGCATGAGGCCGTCGATCTCCTCGAGCAGGACATCCGGATTGATCACGACCCCGTTGCCGATCACGGCCGTGGCGTTCGCGGAGAGCACGCCCGATGGCAAAAGGTGCAGGGCGTAGCTTTCCTCGCCAATGACCACGGTGTGCCCGGCGTTGTTGCCGCCCTGGTAGCGCACAACGTAGTCGACCTGGTCGCCGAGCAAGTCGGTCGCCTTGCCCTTGCCTTCATCGCCCCACTGCGCGCCGACGATCACGATGGCGGGCATGAAACCCGTCCTTCCGCTACCAACAGGAAAGCCCCGCCGACGCGGTGCTGGCTCGAGGGGCCGACCCTCGAACCCCAGCGCGGCAAGGGGCTCTTGCAATCAGATGCTACTTCAGAGCCCGCCGGCGGGGCCCGGGGGACGCAGGCCGTCAGGTCTGGCTGAGCGCGGCGACGGCGGCCGGGCTGGCGTCGGCGAGAAACTCTTGGCAGCGGGCGGCCTCATCGTCCTCGCCGATGGCCGCGGCGGCCTCGCCCAGCAGGTACAGGGAGAGCAGGAAGCCGCGATTGGGCTCGTGCTCCCACGGCACGGGCCCGTGACCGTGCCAGCCCGCCCGGCGCAGCTGGTCCAGGCCGCGGTGATAGCCCGTGCGGGCGAACGCGTAGGCGCTCACCGGATCGCCCGCGGCCATCGCCCGCTGCGCCAGCGCGGCCCATGCCGCGCAGTAGGAGGGATACCGGGCGGCGACCGGCGCCGGGTCGGCGGCAGCAGCGAGCGCGGCGGCGGCCTCGTCGTCGGCGGGCAGGTAGGTTTCCGGCGGCCCGCCGAGCAGGTTCTCACGCATCATGACGCCATCCTCCCGCAGCGCCGGTGTCCGGCGGCGAAGCAGCCTCGGTAAATTGAGACCGGTGACAGCGAACGAACGACCTGCGGCCGCCAGCGGCACGTTCCTTCTCGGTGGTGACCTGCCCATCACCCGCCTCGGCTTCGGCGCCATGCGGATCACCGGACCCGGCATCTGGGGCGATCCGCCCGATCGCGCCGTCGCGATCGCGCTGCTGAGACGGGCGGTCGAGCTCGGGGTCGACTTCATCGACACCGCGGACGCCTACGGCCCGTTCGTCAGCGAGGAGCTGATCGCCGAGGCGCTGCACCCGTATGACGGCGTGGCGATCGCAACCAAGGCCGGCTTTGTCCGTCCGGGGCCGGGCCGGTGGTATCCGGTCGGACTGCCGGCCTATCTGCGGCAGTGCGTCGAGATGAGCCTGCGGCGGCTCCGGGTGGACACCATCGACCTTCTCCAGCTCCACCGGATCGACCCCAAGGTGCCGACGGCGGATCAGCTCGGCGAGCTGGATGTGCTGCGACGCGAGGGGAAGATCGCCAGAATCGGCCTGTCCGAGGTCAGCGTGGCGGACATCAACGAGGCTCGGCTGACCGCGCCGGTCGTTTCCGTGCAGAACCAGTACAACCTGGTCGACCGGAAGTCAGAGGACGTGCTCGAGTACTGCGAGCGCGAGGGCCTCGGCTTCATCCCCTGGAACCCGGTCGCGGTCGGCAGGCTGGCGGAGCCGGACAGCCCGGTGTCCAAGGTCGCCAGGCAGGCCGGTCACGCACCCGGCCAGGTCTCGCTGGCCTGGCTCCTGCGCCGGTCCCCGGTGATGCTGCCGATCCCCGGCACAGGGTCGGTCGCGCACCTGGAGGAGAACGTCGCCGCGGCGGGCGTGGAACTCACCGACGACCAGTTCGCCGACCTGTCGGCGCTGGGCTAGCCCCGGGCGTCAGGTCAGCTTCTTGCCGACCGACAGCAGGTCCTGGCACGCCTCGACGACCCTGGCCGTCATGGACTCCTCGGCGGCCTTGCCCCAGCTGCGCGGGTCGTAGGCCTTCTTGTTGCCGACCTCGCCGTCGATCTTCAGCACGCCGTCGTAATTGGTGAACATGTGCCCGGCAACCGGGCGGGTGAAGGCGTACTGGGTGTCGGTGTCGACGTTCATCTTGACGACGCCGTAGGAGATCGCCTCCCGGATGTCGTCGAGCGAGGATCCCGATCCGCCGTGGAACACCAGGTCAAATGGCTTGTCCCGGCCGTACTTGGCGCCGACGGCATCCTGGATGTCCTTGAGGATGCTCGGCCGCAGTTTGACGTGACCCGGCTTGTAGACCCCGTGGACGTTACCGAACGTCGCGGCCAGGATGTAGCGTCCGCGCTCGCCGAGGCCCAGCGCCTCGGCGGTGGCCAGCGCGTCCTCGGGAGTGCTGTACAGCTTCTCGTTGATCTCGCCCACGACGCCGTCCTCTTCGCCGCCGACGACGCCGATCTCCATCTCCATCACGATGTGCGCCCGCGCGCACTGGTCGAGGAGTTCGCTGGCGATCTGCAGGTTCTCCGCCAGGGGCACGGCCGAGCCGTCCCACATGTGGGACTGGAAAAGCGGGTCCTCGCCGCGGGCGACGCGCTCGATCGAGATCTGCACGAGCGGCCGCATGTACGCGTCCAGCTTGTCCTTGGGGCAGTGGTCGGTGTGCAGCGCCACGTTGATCGGATACCTGGCGGCCACCACGGCGGCGAAGCTAGCCAGGGCCTCCGCGCCGACGACCATGTTCTTCACCCCGGCGCCCGACAGGTACTCCGCCCCGCCGGTGGACACCTGGACGATGCCGTCGCTCTCGGCCTCGGCGAATCCGCGCAGGGCGGCGTTGAGCGTCTGGCTGGAGGTCACGTTGATCGCCGGGTAGGCGAAGCCGTGCTCCTTAGCCCGGTCGAGCATCTGGGCGTAGATCTCTGGCGTCGCGATCGGCATGGCCCGCTTTCCTCTCCCTCGTAAGTCCGTGCTCAGTATCCCCGAGGCCGGAGTGCCGCCAAAGCCGGCCACGGCAGTTACCGGCAAAGGCCATCCGGCCGGCAGGGCGGCATCTACTCTCGGTCCATGGGACGCCACGATGCTGATCCCGCTGAACGCCGGAGATACGCCGGTGTCATCCTGCTTTGCGTGACTGTGCTGATGTTGCTGCTAGTCGGCGCGTACGCGCTGAGCGCGCTGTCGCACGGATAACTTGCGGGGGACCTCAGCCCTGGGCTGAGCTCAGGCCAAGATCGGCTAGCTCGAAGGCCGGCAGGTATGCCAGCCCGCGCTCGGTGACCGCCGGGCGCGCGCCGCGTTCGACGACGACCGCAACCCCGACGACCTCGGCCCCGGCTTCCTCGAGTGCATCCACCGCCGTCAGCACGGACGCGCCCGTGGTGGACGTGTCCTCGACCGCGAGGACCCTGCGTCCGGCCACGTCCGGCCCCTCGATCCGGCGCTGCAGGCCGTGGGCCTTCCCCTCCTTGCGCACGACAAAGGCATCCAGCTTGCGGCCACGGGCCGCGGCTGCGTGCAGCATGGCCGTGGCGACCGGGTCGGCGCCGAGCGTCAGCCCGCCAACGGCGTCAAAGTCGAGGCTGGCGGTGGCGTCCAGCATGACCCGCCCCGCGACCGGCGCCGCCTGCCCGTCGAGGAGCACCCGCCGCAGGTCTATGTACCAGTCGGCCCGCCGACCCGAGGACAGCACGACTGGCCCGTGTACGACGGCCAGTTCCTTGATCATTTCGAGCAGGTCATCTCGGTCGGCCATGGCAGCCGAGCCTATCGCGGGCCGCCGGGGGCCCTGAGCATCCGGCCGGGCGGGGTACATTCTGCGGGCTGGCAGGGTTCCGGCACGGCTGTATTTAGCGGACGGGTCAGCTAAATGGGGCAAAATGCTTGGAACAGGTGATTAGAACCCGGCCCGGATGATACGTCCGCGATCCGCGCTATGTGTCACGGCTGCAGCCACGCGCTGGTAACGTCACGCGCAAGGGAAGGACGGTGTCGCGTTGGATCGCTGCGCGCTGTTCGTGGACGCGGGCTATGTGCTGGCCGAAGGCGCACAGGCTGTCCACGGCACTCGCAATCGAGACTCGGTTTCGTGGGACTACGCGGGCCTGCTCAAGCTGCTCGGCGGACTGTCCAGGGACCGTACCGGCCTGCCGCTGCTGCGCTGCTACTGGTACGACACCGCCGCCGAGGGCGGCCGGGCCGAGGAGCATGACACGCTGGCGGACGTGCCCGGCGTCAAGCTCAGGCTGAGCAAGGTCAGGCCGAGCCGCAAGGAAGGCGTCGAGGCCGAGATCCGCCGCGATCTCAGCGCCCTGGCGCGCAACCGGGCGGTCAGTGACGCCGTCATCGTGAGCGCCGAAGAAGACCTCGCCCCCGTGATCACCGAGATCCAGGACCTGGGCGTCCGGGCGATCCTGCTGCACGTCAGCGCCGATGGCAACTGGGCAGTCTCGCGCTCGCTCCGGCAGGAGTGCGACGACATCATCGACATCTCGCCCGGGCACCTGCGGCCGTTCGTAGACCTCATCTCCGGCGCCGAGCCAGCAGGCAAGGACGCCCAGCTCACCTCCGGCAGCTATCGTGAGCTTGCTTCCGGCTCGGGCAGCCCGCAGCTCCACGGCGTTTCTCAGCAGCCCGCCATCGCCGCGCCCGTCCCGCAGCTTTATCCGGCGCCGGTCGCCTCGGACTTCGAGCGCATGGCTCCCGCCCAGTTCGCCGCGTCCGCGCGTGACCAGGACGCTGTCCTTCCGCCGCACGAGGCTTCGAGGCTGGCCGCAGCCAGTGCGAACGAGAACGTTGCGTCGGCCCCGGCCCAGCGCCGGGCCGCCGACTCGCCGCCGGTCACGCAGCAGTACCAGGCACCGGACCAGGGCCGGGCCCAGACCGCCGGGCCGGCTCAGAACGGCTACGGGCAGAACGGTTTCGCCGACCCCGCGCACGGCGGGGGCGGGCAGGGCCGATCGAGCAACGGCGCGCACGCCGCCGATCAGGGCGGCGCCTCGCTGCCCGGCAACCCGGCGCAGAACGGGCTGCAGTCGCTCAACGGGTCCGGGCACAACGGCGTCCATGGTGGCGGCGTGCCATCCGGCAACATGCCATCCGGCGGCCAGCTGAACGGCGGCTATGCGTCCGCGCCGCCGGCGTCGATGCCGCCAGGGGCCGGCCTGCCGACCGGCAACGGGATAGCCGGGCAGGGAAGCCAGCACGGCCATGGCGGACAGCACAGCGCCAACGCACCGCAGGGTCAGGGCATGCATGCCGGCCAGGTTCATCCGGCGCCCGGCCCGAGCCTGCCGGGTGCTCCCGGCCACGGGCTGCCACCAGGCCTGCCCGGCCAGCCGGGGATGCCTGTCGGCCAGGGCATGCCGCCTGGACAGGGCATGCCGCCTGGACAGAGCATGTCTCCGGGACAGAGCATGCCTCCCGGCCAGGGTCAGCCGGGCGTCGGGATGCAGCCAGGCCAGGGCATGCAGGCGGGTCTCGGCATGCAGTCCGCGCCGGGCATGCCCCCGGCGAGCGCCATGCCGCCCGGTCAGGGCATGTCTCAGGGGCAGGGCATGCAGCCGGGTCAGGGCATGCCGCTTCCCCCCGGCATGCAACCGGGTAGCGCGATGCCGCAAGGCCAGGGCATGCAGCCGGGCCAGAGCATGCCGCCCGGCATGCCCATGCCGCCCGGCCAGCCGCAGCAGCAGGGCCAGCGTCCGGTTCAGCCGCAGGGCGGCGCGGGCTCTCCGCAGCAGAACGGCATGACTCCGCTGGACTCGCAGCGCGCGCCGGCCCAGCAGCGCCACCTCCCGCCGAACAACGGCCTGCAGTACCCGCCGCCGGACCGATTCGGCGGGCAGCCGCCGGCCGGCCAGTACGGGGCCCCGCCAGCCATGACGTACTCGCAGCCGCCCTACAGCGGACCGCAGTCGGTGCCGATACCGCAGCCCCCGCCGCCGGTCACGATCTCGGTTGGCGAGGCGGTGCAGTCCGCGCACGCCGAGGGCTTCGGATTCGGCGAGGCCGTGGCCAGGGACGCGCCCGCGCTGTGGCTCGAGGCGGTGCTGGCCCGTAAGCCTCGGATGCCGTCCGACCTGGAGGCCAGGCTGCTGCAGGGCTCGGCGCTGCCGATCGACTCGCTCCTGCACGACGAGGTCAGGCACGCCCTCCGCCGCGGGTTCTGGGATGCGCTCGAGCGCTCGCGCCATTGAGCAAAATTGCGCCGCCTGCAAACTCAACTGCTCGCTGCAATCCCGCGGTTACAATGCCATTACTAGCAGGGACGATTGGCGATATCCCGGGCTGTCCCTAGGTACCGTGGAAACATGGTTGCATTGAGCCGCGAGGAATTTGACTCGATCGAATTCGATGCCGCCGCCACGGGTGATCATGCGGCGGCGGCGCGGCAGATGACCACACTGGCGGCAACCGCGGCCGAGACGGCGGGCATGCCTCGCGCCGAGGCTTTTCTCCGCGCGGGCGAGCAATGGCTGCTAGCCGATGACCCGGCCGAGGCGATTAGCGGGTTTCAGCGCGCAATGGCTGATGGTGGCCCAGTCTTTGTTGACCCGCGCGTCCCGCTAGCCCGGGCTCTTTTCCAGCTCGGCCAGCAGGATGAGGCGCAGGCGATCATTGGCCGGCTGAAGGACGAGGGGCCAACCGATCCGCGCACCTGCGACATGGTCGCCGAGCTGCTCGTCGAGCGGGACGAGCTGCAGGCGGCGCTGGACTGGGCCACTACGGGCGTGCAGCTTTGCCTGAGCCAGCCGACGGGCCCCGCGGATGAGGGCGGGCGGCCTGCCGCCCGGCCCCGCACCCGCGGGGCGTCCGAGCTCCCGCTCCTGCTCAGCCTGCGCTACCGCATCCGCAACGACCTGGGCCTGCCGGAAGACGAGTACGACAAGCTGCTGGACGAGGCCTGAGGCGACGAGGCTCAGGGCCCGGCGCCCCTGGACGTCCAGGCATCAGGCCCGCGCGGCCGCCGGTCGCTCCGCGCTCACGACCAGGGAATCGGCCGACTCGTCCAGGTCCACCCGCACCGTGTCGCCGTCGGTGATCTGTCCCGACAGCAGGGCGCGGGCCAGCGCGTCGCCGATCGACGACTGGATCAGCCGGCGCAGCGGCCGTGCCCCGTAGACCGGGTCGAAGCCAGTCAGCGCGAGCCACTCCTTCGCCTCGGGCGTCACGTCGAGCGTGAGCCGCCGGTCGGCCAGCCTGGCCCCAAGCCGGTTGACCTGAAGATCGACGATCTCAGTGAGCTCGGCAGTCGTCAGCGCTTCGAAGATGATCACGTCGTCCAGCCGGTTCAGGAACTCGGGCTTGAACGTCGCCCGGACCACGCCCATGACCTTGTCGCGCTTGTCCTCATCGGACAGCGAGGGGTCGGCGATGAACTGCGAACCGAGGTTCGAGGTCAGGATCAGGATCGTGTTACGGAAGTCCACGGTCCGTCCCTGACCGTCGGTCAGGCGGCCGTCGTCGAGCACCTGCAGCAGGATGTTGAAGACCTCGGGGTGAGCCTTCTCGACCTCGTCGAGCAGCACCACGCAGTAGGGCCGTCGCCGGACCGCCTCGGTGAGCTGGCCGCCCTCGTCGTAGCCGACGTAGCCAGGGGGCGCGCCGACCAGACGGGCGACCGAGTGACGCTCGGAGTACTCGCTCATATCGATCCGGATCATGGCCCGCTCGTCGTCGAACAGGAACTCCGCCAGCGCCTTGGCCAGCTCGGTCTTGCCGACTCCGGTGGGGCCGAGGAACAGAAACGAGCCGGAGGGCCGGTCGGGGTCGGCGATGCCCGCCCGCGACCGCCGGACCGCATCGGACACCGCCTGCACTGCGGCGGTCTGGCCGATGATCCGGGCGCCCAGCTCGTCCTCCATGCGCAGGAGCTTGCCGGTCTCGCCTTCCAGCAGCCGGCCGGCGGGAATTCCCGTCCACGCCGAGACCACATCGGCCACGTCGTCCGGGCCGACCTCTTCCTTGATCATCGGGCGGCCGGCCGGAACCGACCCCGGCCGCGCGGCGCCGTCGGCGGACTCGCCACCGGCGCCGTCGGCGCTGCCACTGTCGGCGGCAGCAGCGGCCGACGCCGCCGCGACCTCGCGCTCGAGCGCGGGGATGTCGCCGTACATCAGCCTGGAGGCGGCCTCGAAGTCAGCGTCCCGCTGCGCCCGCTCGGCCTGGCCGCGCAGGTCATCGAGCTGCTTCTTCAGCTCGCCGACCTTGTTCAGCCCGGCCTTCTCCCGGTCCCACCGGGCGAGCAGCGCCGTGAGCTGCTCCTGCCGGTCAGCCAGGTCGGCCCGCAGGCGCTCCAGCCGCTCGCGGCTGGCCGGGTCGTTCTCCTTGGCCAGCGCCATCTCTTCCATCTTCATCCGGTCGACGGTGCGCTGAAGCTCGTCGATCTCGGTCGGACGCGAGTCGATTTCCATCCGCAGCCGCGACGCGGCCTCGTCGATCAGGTCAATCGCCTTGTCCGGCAGGAACCGGGCCGTGATGTACCGATCGGAAAGCATGGCCGCGGCGACCAGGGCAGCATCGGCGATCTGCACCTGGTGGTGCGCCTCATACCTGCCCTTCAGACCGCGCAGGATCGCGATGGTGTCATCGACCGACGGCTCGCCCACGAAGACCTGCTGGAACCGCCGCTCCAGCGCTGGGTCCTTCTCGATCCGCGTCCGGTACTCATCCAGCGTGGTCGCACCGACCATCCGCAGCTCGCCGCGGGCCAGCATCGGCTTCAGCATGTTCCCGGCGTCCATCGCGCCCTCGGCCGCACCCGCGCCCACGACGGTGTGCAGCTCGTCGATGAACGTGATGATCTGGCCCTCGCTCTTGCGGATCTCGTTCAGGACGGCCTTGAGCCGCTCCTCGAACTCGCCGCGGTACTTGGCGCCGGCCACCATCGCGCCTAGGTCGAGCGCGACGACCCGCTTGTTCCGCAGTGACTCGGGCACGTCGCCGGCCACGATCCGCTGCGCGAGTCCCTCGACGACGGCGGTCTTGCCGACGCCGGGCTCGCCGATCAGCACCGGGTTGTTCTTGGTCCGCCGCGACAGCACCTGGATGACCCGGCGAATCTCGGCGTCCCGGCCGATCACCGGGTCGAGCTTGCCCTCCCTAGCCGCCGCGGTCAGATCGACGCTGTACTTCTCCAGCGCCTGATAGGTGCCCTCGGGATCCTGGGAGGTGACCCGCGCCCCCCCGCGCACCTGCGCGAACGCGTCGACGAGCTGCTGCGGGCCGGCGCCGGCCTGCTTCAGCAACGTCGCTGCCTGCCCGCCGTCGGTAGCCAGGCCGACCAGGAGATGCTCGGTGGACACGTACTCGTCCTGCATCTCCTTGGCGCGCTTGGCGGCCGTCGCGAGGGCGGCCAGCAGCGGCCGCGAGGTCTCGGGCGCGTTCACGGTCGCGCCGGACGCCCGCGGCAGACGCGCGAGCTGCTCGTTGACCTGAGCCAGCACCGCGGCCGGGTCGGCACCGACGGCCCGCAGCAGCGGGGCGGCAGTGCCGCCTTCCTGCTCCAGCAGCGCGGCCAGCAGGTGCAGGCCGTCGACGTTCGGGTTGCCGGCCGATGCCGCAAGCTTGACTGCCTCGGAAAGAGCCTCCTGGCTCTTCCTGGTCAGCTTGTCATCCATGATCTCTCTCCACGAGGAAGTGCATATTAAGGGAACGGGGCGCGGCGCCCCGGTCCTCGGCGGGCGGCCGGCTCATCACCGGTCAGCCAAGTTCAGGTTGTCCCGCTGCCGCCGCAGGCTGGCTGTCGGCCGCCGGGCGGGGGAGCCTGGACTGGGCCGCGGCGTCCTGGTCGGCGCTGCCCGAGGCAACGTCAGGTCCCTGCCCGTGGGACTGCCGGCCTGAACCACCGTCGCGAACCGGGACCAGCGAGCCGCCCCCTGGCTGCGTGCGCACCAGCGTGGCCAGCCTGGCGGCGACCGCGCGGGTCGATTCCAGCTCGGCCCGCAGCTGGCTGACCTCGGCGTGCATCTCGGCGAGCCGGAGCCGGGTCCGCCGCTCGGCGAGCTCGAGCTCGAGGATGCGCTTGATGCCCTGGAGGTTGATGCCCTCCTCCTGGGACAGCCGCTGGACCTCACGCAGGATCAGCACGTCGCGCAAGGAGTACCGGCGCCCGCGCCCGGCCGCCCGGCCCGGCGAGACCAGGCCGAGCCGGTCGTAGGTCCGCAGCGTCTGCGGGTGCAGGCCGGACAGCTGGGCCGCGACCGAGATGACATACACAGGCGTGTCATCGGAAAGCTCGAACTGACTGGTCATGTCATCTCCCTTCATCGCTCTGGCGGGCTACCCGTTGGCCTGGCGCAGCAGGTCGCCCCGCAGGTCGGGACCAGCGGTCGCGTCGCGGAAGGTCTCGAGCGCCGACTTGGCCTTGTCGTTCAGCTCCGGCGGCACCTGGACGTTGACGGTCACCAGCAGGTCGCCGATGGTGCTGTCCTTCCGCCGGACGCCTTTGCCGCGCACCCGGAACGTCCGGCCGCTGGGCGTGCCCGCCGGGATCCGCAGGCTGACGGGCATGCCGTTGAGCGTCGGCACCTTGATCTCAGCCCCGAGCGCCAGCTCGGTGAAGGTGACCGGCACCGTCAGGGTCAGGTTGTGGCCGTTCCGGCCGAACACCTTGTGCGGCTCGACGTGAACGCGCACGTACAGGTCGCCCGGCGGGCCGCCGCGCTCGCCTGGCGCGCCCTTGCCCGGAATCCTGATCCGCTGGCCATCAGCGACCCCGGCCGGGATCCTGGCCTGGATGGTCCGGGTGCTCATCGCCCG
>DAIOWC010000110.1:0-12850 GCA_036758685.1 Streptosporangiaceae bacterium
GGGCCTCTGACCTGGTAGCGGGGGCAGGATTTGAACCTGCGACCTCTGGGTTATGAGCCCAGCGAGCTACCGAACTGCTCCACCCCGCGTCGTGGTACCTAACTGTATGGGCCCCCGGTGCCGGAGGCAAATCGATCCGCCTGCACCGCCAGGACCGGCGCCCGTCAAGGAGGATCAGCATGAGCCCGCTGCCGACCCGGATGGCCGATCACTGGTGGCAGCGCCCGGGCCGCTCCCCCGGCCGGCTGCAATACCACTGGCACGTGCTGTTCCATGGCCAGCCGGAGGTGCACCGACTGGCCGGACTCGCCCAGCGCAAGCTCGCGGGCGTGCCCGGCCTGGACCCCGTTCCGCTGCCCTGGCTGCACCTGACGACGCTGATCGTCGGGTTCGCCGACGAGGTCAGCGCGGAGCAGGTAGCGGACATGACCAGCGATGCCCGTCACCGGCTGGCTGGCGTCCGGCCGATCCCGGTGACCCTCGGCCCGGTCTATTACCACCCCGAGGCCATCGTGTTGCCGCCCGAACCTCTGGACGCCCTCACGCCGATCCTCGACGCGGTGACGGCCGCGACCCGCGGGGCGGGCTGCGCGGGCCATGCCGACACCGACCCGTGGCTGCCGCATATCTCGATCGCCTACAGCCACGGCACAGAGCCCATGGCGCCGGCCATCGCGGCCCTCGGCCGTCGCCTGCCGGAAGCGGGCATCATCATCCGGTCGGTGAGCCTCGTCGCCCAGACCCAGGTCGGGCGATCGTGGCAATGGCAACCGGTCGCCGAGGTGAAGTTGGGCCCGAGCGGACACCCAGGCCCAGACGGCGGCTGACCCCGCCCGGAGGCTACGCGCCAGCCCCGGCGCCGCCCGGCGAGGTCATCCAGATTACGTACTTGACGTTCGGCGGGGCGGTCGGCGGCTGCGTCAGCTCATGAGGATCCCCGGTGGTAACCAGGTCCATGATCCGCACCGCGCTCCCGCCAAAGCTCGCGAGCCGCCGCGGCGAGGACGCCAGCAGCACGGGCCGCCGCCCGGCGGCGGAGATGGCGCTCGCGACCGAATCGGTCGCCGACACCGGCTGCCCGATCATGGCGGCCACCGGCACTCCGCACATTCCCCTGATGACCTGCGCGAAGTGCGCGGCGGTGCTGGCATCGACGATGATCACCGATGCCTTGGACGGGATCTGCGCGCAGAGTGTTGCGACCGCCTGGACCTGGCCAGGCCCGATCCGGTGCAACGCCAGCCCCTGGGCCACCGGCCGCAGGCCGCCCGCCTTGCCACCGTGGCTGAAGCCCAGGCCGAACGTGGTCGCCACCGTCGGCACCAGCATCGCCGCCGCGCAGAACACGCCGACGACCACCGCCGTGGCCGGCTTCGCCCCGCGGCTTCGGGCCCGGATCGACAGCCAGGACGCGGCCCACAGCGCGGCGATGATCAGGCCGGGCAGGACCATCACGACCAGGCGCCGGCTGGCCCAGGGCTGATCGGGAACGATGTCCGGCTGCCACAAGATCGTGGCCGACCCGGCGCAGATGATCGCCACCGGAAGGCCCCAGATCCGCCAGCTGCGTTCCGGATCGCGCCACGTCAGGAGCGCGCGCAGGCAGCGGTACACCAGCAGCACCAGACCGAAGCCGCCGAGCAGCACGGTCGGCAGCCCGATGTACCAGATCGTCCAGTACAGCGTCTGCTCGGAGTACAGCCGCGTGGGGTCGACCGGCAGGCCCTGCAGCCGCTGCAGGCCGGCGATGAAGTTGCTCACGAACGGGCTCGGGTGCCCGTGCACGATCTGCACGTAGGGGCGGACCGCGAAGCCGATGAGCGCCGCGGCGGTCACCAGCGCGCCGAGCGCCGGGAGCCAGCGCAGCGGGATCTTCGCCAGCAGGCGGGGCACGAGGCGCCGCACCGACGGCAGGCGGGCCGCCTGCGCCGCCAGCACCGACAGCGCCACCAGCCATACCGCGGCCACGCCGGCGATGGCAGAGGTCACGCCGACCGTGTCGACGAACGAGCGGCCAAGCAGGAACGCCCCGGCGATGCCGTAGATGGCGCCCACGACGAGTCCGGCCAGGAACGAGCTGCCGCTGGGCAGGCGGCCAACCATAAGGACCGCGGCGAACGGGATGACCGGAAGCAGGTACAGGGCAGCATCCAGGCTCACCAGCAGCGACAGGCCCATGGCCAGCCCGGCCAGGCCCGCGAGCGCGCGCGGCGGGGTCAGCCACGCGGCCCACTCGGCCGGGGTGGCGAGACGGCGCCATTGCTGCCGCGAGCCGAGCAGCCGGCGCCGGCCAGCATCGGGCGGGACCGCGACGTCGAGGACCGCGGTATCCGTGGTCGGAGTTCCGGCCTGGCTGGCTTCGGCCGTCGTCGACTGCGCGCGGGCGGGTGCCTGCGACCAGCGGAGGATCAGGGAGTCCGCGAGCAGGCACAAGCCGCCGAACAGCAGCACCTCCAGGGCGGTCTCGCTGAGCGTTGACCGGCTGACGTACTGCTGCGGCAGGCTGAAGCCAAGAACAAGTGCTCCGGCGGGCGCCCACTGCGGCCCGACGAGCCTGGCCACCAGGCCGGCGAAGCTCAGCGCCGCCAGGCCGCCGAGGATCGGGCCGACCGCGGCGGCGCCAGCGGATGCGTGGGCCCAGAACCCGGCCGCCAGCAGCATCGGCATGCCTGCGGTCACCGCGGGGTACAGCGAGCCACCGCGACTGAGGAATCCGGTGCTCGTGAACGTCAGGCCGGCATGCGGGCCGCCGAACGCCGCCAGCTGCTTCGGGATCGCCAGCAGGCCGTGCTGCGCGATCCAGTAGGCGGCCTGCAGGTAGGTGCCGGCGTCACGGACCACGATGATCGACTGCGAGCTCTCGCGCAGCTGCCAGGCGATGAGCCCGGCGACCACCGCCACCGTGCCCAGCAGCCCGAACCAGCTGATCCAGCCGCGCTGCGCTGGCTGCTCGCGGGCGCTGGGCCGCGGCCCGCTCGCCGGAACCACGCGCAGGCCGTTGACGGCGAGCGCGACCGCCAGGGGAACGGAGATCAGCAGCATCGGCACCGGCAGGAAACTGCTGCCGAGCAGAAGCGGCAGGCCCGGCAGCAGCCACGCGACGATCAGCACGGCCGGCAGCACCGTGAGCCGGGCCAGCGCCGCTCCGGCGGCCTCGCCCGGCCGCGGGCGTCCGCCCGCCGCGCTTGCCTGCCGCCGGCGGGCGAGCGGGCCGGCCAGGCTGCCGACCGAAGCCGCGGCCCGGCTGAGGAGCGCGGGCGCCTTCAGGCGCGCGCCGGGTCGGGCCGGTCGCGCAGTTTCAGCCGACTGCGCAGTCTCCGCTGGCTTCGCAGTCTCCGCTGGCTGCGCAGTCTCCGCTGGCTGCCCAGTGGGCCCGGCGGCGCCGTCGCTGCCTGCCTGCCCGTTCGCGGATCCCGCCGACTCATCGCTGCCCGCACGCCCATCGGCCTCGAGCGTCTTGGTCGACTCGGTCGTCGCGGTCGCATCCGACCCGTCCGGCGGCGGGGGGCGCGAATCGCTCGCGGCGGTGCCGTCTGGCCGGTCGGTATCGCGCACCGGTCAACTGTACGGGCGGTTGGCCACGGTCTCGACTGGCGCCCGGACCGCGCTTTGTGCGCTGCTGCGGCCCGCGCCGGCCTGACCTTTATTAAAGGTGACCACCCAGTGGTCCGATCTTTACTTACGAGGAGTAATTCCTCCTGGTACGGGCACGTAACATTAAGTACAGCCCGATGTCAAAGGACCCCGCAACGGCCGCCGGCAGGAGGTTCTGGGTTGACCAGCCACCAGGACGAGCCCGGCGGTCCGGAAACACCGGAGGCAGCGCCATCGGAGGCGGCCAAACCCAAAGCCAATCCGGCTGACAAAACCCCTGACGCCGCCGCCGCCAAAACCCAGGTTCTCCGCCAGCTCGCGTCCCCGCGGATGTCGCTTCGCGGGCCGTCGTCCTGGCTCTCGCAGAGCTCGGCCTGGTTCAGGCGGACCTCGACCAAGAGCCTGGTGCTCCGCGGGGTGGCGATCCTGAGCGCGCTCGTCTTCGTTGCCGGCTCGCTCGCGGCCTACATGAAGTACCGGACGGTGTGGAACTCGATCAAGCGCATCGACGTCTCGCAGGACCTCAAGGCGCCCGACCTGCCGCCCGCCGACCCGAACGCGATCAACGTGCTGCTCATCGGCTCCGACGGCCGGGAGGGCGTAAACGGCAAGATCGGCGGCTCGGCCGGCATCTCGGGCGCACGGTCGGACACCGACATCATCCTGCACATCGCGCCAGGCGCGCACCAGGTCGTCGTGATCAGCTTCCCGCGCGACTCCGTCGTTCCGATCCTCAACTGCGGCCCCGAGGACGGGACCACCGGACAGGTCGCCCAGCCTGCCCCCGCCATCGAGCAGATCAACTCGACGTTCGCGTACGGCGGCCCCGGCTGCCTCTGGGAGACGATCGAGCAGACCACCGGCATCCACATCAACGACTTCATCGAGCTGAGCTTCGAGGGATTCGAGAAGGCGATCGACGCCCTCGGCGGTGTCAACGTGTGCGTGCCCGCCGCAGTCGATGATCCGATCTCCGGCCTGGACCTGTCGGCGGGCAAGCATCACGTGTGGGGCAAGGAGGCGCTGGCCTTCTGGCGCACCAGAGAGGGCGTCGGCGAGGGCGACGATCCGCAGCGGATCCAGCGCGACCAGTACCTGATGGCGTCCCTGGCCCAGGGCCTGGCCCGCAGCGGCCTGCTCAGCAGCCCCGGCAAGATCCTCCGGGTGATCGACGCGGTCACCGGCCACGGGTACATCACGACCGACGAGCAGCTCAGCTCGTCGAGGCTCCTGGAGATTGGCGAGGCCCTGCGCGGCGTATCAACCGGATCCATGCAGTTCGTCGAGGTGCCCTGGACCACGTATGCGCCCAATCCGAACTGGGTGCAGTGGAGCGAGCCGAGCGCGGGCGACCTGTTCTCGGCCATCGCCCATGACAGCAGGCTGCCGACCGCGCACCGAGCACCCCGGCATCACGGCAAGCGGCATCATGGCAAGAAGTCACGAAAGCTCGCGTCCACCTCCGGCGGCACGCCGGCGACCACTACCACCACGCAAGCGACCAGCAGCGCTACAACGAGCAGCAGCCACAGCAAGGCGCCCGCGCCCAAGCCGTCTCAGGTGCAGGTCGAGGTGTTCAACGGCACCACGACCACCAACCTCGGCACCAGCGCCGCCACCGCGCTGGGCGGGCGCGGCTTCCAGGTGATCGGCCAGGCGCAGAGTGCCGCCAGCGACAAGTACGTCAACTCGGTCATCGAGTACGCCTCGCGCAGCCAGTACCCGGCGGCTGAGCTGCTGGCCCAGCAGCTGAGCCATGTTCACATCGTCCTTGATCCGCAGCTCGGCGCGACCAAGACGCTCACCTTGATCCTCGGCTCAGCCTTCACCGGGCTGAAGCCTCCGGCGCTGTCGAGCCTCGCCACCACCTATGGCGGGATCACCGGGAACGTGAATATCTGCAGCGATCAGGGGGCGTTCTCCGGCCCGCTCGGCGACTGACCGGCGCCGCGCAAGCCCGTTCCGGGATCTCCGGCTATTGCCGCACCCAGACGTTCTTGACCGCTCCCTGCTCGTGGATCTCCCGCCACGCCTTCGCGCCCCCTGGGGTGCGGGCCAGGATCTCGGAGATGGTGCCGCCACTCCACGGAGCGGTGCATCCGACGTAGTAAGCGATAGACGGCGAGAAGATCACGCAGGGCGGTTTGATGCCGTCCTTCTTCAGCACATCGGCCCGGCCGATGAACGGCCGCTCGGACGCCTCGTTGGCCGTCTCGCTGGTCAGCACGAGGTGCTGGCTGATCACCCCGGTCAGCAGGAAGACGGCCGCCGCCGCGAGTCCCACCCTCCGCCAGCTGGGCACGGTGACGAGCCACTTGACTCCGTCCGCCGCCACGATGGCGAAGAGCGCGAAGGTCGGCAGCAGGTAGCGGGGCGCGCCGAACGGGACGAACAGCACGTAGAGGAGTGCCCCCCAGGCGCCGGTGACGACCGCGAGCACCGCCGAGGACTTCTCCGGCAGCCGCCAGGTCGCATACAGGCCGAGGACGACCAGCCCGAGCAGCAGCAGCCACCAGAGGATCAGCTCGGGATCGTTGGTGGCCGGGCACTGGCCGGGCAGGCAGTACCACGGTCCGCTCAGCACCTTGATCTGGGTCAGCAGGGAGAAGTTGAGGCCGAACTTGGGCGGCTCCTGGCCAGCCAGGTGGATCCTGCTGCTCAGGCCGCCGAACCACAGGGACGCCTCGGCGATCCACTCCAGCATGCCGGCCGCCGCCCCGATGATCATGGCGATGAGCAGCCGGGGCTGACGCCAGCCGCGCACCAGCAGCGGCGCAGCGAAGGTCGGCGCGAGGACAAACACGATGTTCTGCGGCCGGAGCATGACGATGAAGAACGCGAGGAAGCCGATGAGCGGCAGCAGCACCCGCGGGCTCATCCGGCCCCGGACCGACTGGAGCAGCAGGCCGGTGATCGCCAGCGACCCGAAGCCCGCCCACAGGTCCGGGTAGACCTGGACGCCGCTGAGCTGGGTGATCGCGAGGCTCCCGAAGATGAGGCCCGCCAGCGCCAGCATCCAGGCCGGTCGCAGGCCGCGCCAGCACAGCAGGGACAGCAGGAGAGCCAGCCCGGACAGGACCGCCATCCAGAGGCGCAGGGCCAGCAGGGAGGTCGTCAGCAGCGTGACCGGCGCCGCGAGCAGGCCGGCACCGTGGCCGTGGACCGGCGGCAGGTATACCCCCGAGGCCTGAGCGCTCGTCCTGGCGATGTAGCTGATCTCATCGGCGCCGAGGGGCAGCCGGAGCAGGGCCGGCAGCATCTCGGAAAGCACGAACAGCACGGTGACCAGATACAGCCACGCCAGGCTGTCGGGGCCGAACATGGCCTTGCGGCCCGGCGCACCGGCTTCCCGTGGCATGTCGCGTAGCTGAGTTTCCTGCACCTAGTCTCCCTAACGCGGCGATACACATCGCCCCCGTCGGCCGGGCCGCCATCACAGCCCGCCGGGTTTCACCGCGACCGCTGCCGAGAAATCCTATGCTGCTGGCCGTTGGGCCGCTGCGGCCGATGCGGGTCCGGCCGGACCAAGTATCAGTCTGATCTGCCCGGACCCGAATGACGGTACCGTAAACTTCACACCGAGTCTCCCGGCGGTCACGTCCAATACACCGGGTAGATACCTTCATGTTTTCCGCAGGATGCGCTTCCGTCCTTCGGCTGGATGAGCCCTCCGACTGCGCTATCTTTGCGGCACGATCTAGTACCAGATCGGTAGAATCTGACGGCCGCCCGACGTACGGAGGTAGAGGTGGGACTCGCCACGCCGGCGGTCAAGTCGTCTCAGGAGACTGCCGAAGGGCGTTCCGGGCTGCGGTCGTGGGCGCCCTACGTCGTGGTCACCACCTACCTGCTGGGCGCGATCTACGTAACGATCTTGCTGTGGTCCGATCCGGCCAGCCTGGCCCAGAACGGCGACATGCACGACGTGGATCAGATGACCTGGTTCATGCGCTACAGCGAGCTGGCGATCGTTCACTTCCACCTCCCGGCGCTGGTCACGGGCGCGATGAACTCGCCCCACACAGTCAACCTGATGTGGAATACCTCGCTGCTGCTGCCGGGCATCGTCATGACGCCGTTCACGGCCATGTTCGGCCCGCAGGTGAGCCTGACCATTCTCCTCGTACTGGGCTTCGCCGGCTCAGCGGCGAGCCTCTACCTGGTCCTGCGCCGGTGGGGCGCCAGCCTCACCGCGGCGGCCATCGGCGGGGCCATCTACGGGTTCTCCCCGGCCATGATCACCTCCGGGATCGGGCACTACCACCTGGTCCTGGCCTTTCTGCCGCCGCTGATGATCGACGCGCTGCTGCGGATCATCACCGGCCGCGGCAGCGGGATCAAGAACGGGATCTGGCTGGGCGTCCTGACCTTTGCCCAGCTGTTCATCGGTGAGGAAGCGCTCGTCGACACGGTGATCGCCGCGGCCGTGCTGCTGGTCGTGCTGGCTGCCTGCCGGCCGCGGGAGGTGCTGCCGAGCCTGCGCCGGGGCCTCGCCGGCCTGGCCGCCGCCGCCGTCGTGGCCGTGGTGCTGTGCGCCAGGGGCCTGTGGGTGCAGTTCCACGGCACCCACGCGTCCGGTGCCTACAACGTCGTCAACCACGCGGGCGCGTACACCCACCTGTACACGATCCCGTACGCGTTCGTCGTGCCCCCGAGCAGCGTGCTGGTGCACACCGCCGGGTCGGTCGCGATCCAGGACGCGTACCCGCAGCCCCTGCCGGAGTACCTGGCCTACCTGGGCATCCCGCTGATCATCGCCCTGCTAGTCGCCGGGATCTACTTCTGGCGGATCCTGGCCATCCGGGTCATGTTCCTGCTCTTCCTCGTCCTCGAGCTGATGTCGCTTGGCGGCCAGCCGATCGGCCCGTGGCCCGGCAAGTTCCTGCCCTGGTACTGGCTGCAGAACCTCCCGGTGCTCACCTCGACGCTGCCCGACCGGCTCTGCATCCTCGCCGACGGCGCGGCCGCCGTGGTCGTCGCGTTCGCGCTTGACCGGGTGATCGCCCGGCTGCGCGAGCGGCAGGGCGAGACTACGGCCGACTGGTGGCGCAGGCCCGCCACGCTGGCCGTGGGCGCGACCGCCCTGATCTTGCTTCCGCTGGTGCCCTCGCCGTATCGGACCGCGGCAACCCCGCGGGTCCCGGGCGGCTTCTCCCAGGTGTACTCGGAACTGCACCTGAGTGCTAGCGCCCGCGTACTGCTGGTTCCGGTCCCGAACGGCTCCCTGACCAGGGCAATGCGGTGGGCGGCCGACGAGGGCGAGCCCGGCCAGCTCATCGGGGGCGACTTCATCGACGCCGCGCAGTCTGGCCGGCAGTCCAGGGCCGGGCGGGCCGGGGAGACCGCAGTCAGTGATTACCTCGACGACCTGTGGGCGCTCGACCAGGATGCTGGCCCGGCGCCGACGCAGGCTCAGATCGAGGCGCAGATGAAGGCGTGGAAGCCGGCCGCGATCATGGCCGACACCCTGCCGGACACTCCGCTCGCGGACTTCCTGATCAAGGAATTCGGACCGCCGACGGCCGAGAACCACCGCTTCATGGGCTGGCGCCTCAACTCGGCGGGCATGTAGGCACGCGGCGGGGGTTCCGGGGGTCGTCCCCCGGGGCCAGCACAGTCGGACACCCGCTAGCGGCCGAACTCCCGGCCGTAGGCAGCCACCCGGTCCGCGATCTCGGTCTCCGACAGGGCCAGCCGTTCCAGGATCGTGTACCGGCCCGGCCGCGTCTCCGGGGCGTACGCCACGGCCTTGGCGAAGTCGGCGTCGGAAAGGCCAAGGTCAGCCGGCGTGCGCGGCAGCCCGTGCCGCGCCAGGCAGGCCGAGACGGTCCTGGCCTCCTCCGCGTCCCCCCGCAGGAACGTGCAGAACAGGGCGCCGAGGCCCGCCAGCTCGCCATGGCTCGCGGTGTCCGGGTACAGCTTGTTGATCGCGTGCATGATCTCGTGGTCGCCCCCGCTGGCCGGGCGGCTGGTGCCCGCCACGGCCATCGCGATCCCGGAGAGGATCAGCGACTCGGCCAGGACCGTGAGGAATTCATCGGAACGGGCGTCGCCGGGCTGGTGCAAGACCGCCTGCGCAGCGGTCCTGGCCATGGCGACGGCCAGGCCGTCCACACGCTCGCCGGTATCGGCCGCGGCCAGTTCCCAGTCCGCCACCGCGGACAGGTCGCTGATCGCGTCCCCGATGCCCGCCGTCGACAGTGCGGCCGGCGCGGTCCTGACCCGGTCGAGGTCGACGATGATGGCCATCGGCATGACCACGCCGTAGGAGCCGCCCCCGGACTCATGCGCCAGCGTGCTGATCGGTGAGCAGATGCCGTCGTGGGCCAGGCTCGTGGCCACGGCGACCATCGGAATGCCCGCCATATGCGCCGCGAACTTCGTGACGTCGATGGTCTTGCCGCCGCCGATGCCGGTAACGGCCTCGAAGGCGCCCGCCCGCAGGCGCTGGCCCAGCTCGACCGCGGTCGCGTAGTTGCCGTCCGGCACCCGGAAGATCTCGGCGCCGTCGATGTCCAGCTCGGCGCAGATGCTGTCCCCCTGGCCAGGCCCCACGACGACGGCGACCCTTCCCTCGGTGGCGATCCGCTGGCCCGCCAGCACACCGCCCAGGCTGGCGATCGCGCCCGGCCGCACGTCGATGAACAGCGGCGTCGCGATCATCCGGGCCAGCAGCGGCATGACTCTCCCTCGGCGTCGGGCCGGCTTCAGCGGGCCTCACCGGGTCTGGGCGGCCCGGCACCGGCGAGACTAGCAGCGGCCGGCGATGTCCCGTGCCCGCTGCAGGTCGCTGTGGTTGTCGACCTCGACCCACTCGACCTCACCGATGGCCTGCGTCACCACGGCGCCGCCCCGGTTCGCCAGTTCCTGGAAGCCGTCCTCGTAGTACAGGCCAGGATCACGCCGCCAGGTGACTTCGAGCGAGTCGGCCAGCGAGATCGCCGCCCTGGGCTCGATGAGCGTCACGCCGATGTACTCGCCGTCCGCGTCGGCCGGCTCCATCTGCTTGGTGATCCTGGCTACCAGGCCGCGCTCGTCGATGATGACCTTCATTTCCTCGTCAGCGAGCTTCTTGACGGTATCGACGGCGAGGATCAGGTC
Source organism: Streptosporangiaceae bacterium (assembly GCA_036758685.1). GTDB lineage: Bacteria > Actinomycetota > Actinomycetes > Streptosporangiales > Streptosporangiaceae > JAJYUU01. The sequence continues at coordinate 10,696 of DAIOWC010000110.1, forward strand.
GGCGGCCAGGTCGGGCCGGCGCGCCGCCAGCAGGGCCTGCTCGACGCTGGCCGGGTGCACCGTGTCGCCGTTCACCATCAGCACCCCGGCCCCGAAGTGCTCGCGCGCCAGCCACAGGGAGTAGGCGTTGTTCCACTCCTCGGCCCGGTCGTTGTGTACCAGCTCGATTGCGACACCGTGCCGCCGCTCAAGATCGCCAACGCGGTCTGCGACGACCGCGGCGGCATAGCCGACGATCACGACGACGTCGGTCAGCCCGGCTGCGGCGAGGTTCCGCAGGGCCAGGTCGAGAATCGTGTCCTCACCAGCGACCGGCAGCAGGGTCTTCGGCAGGTGATCGGTGTCCGGGCGGAGACGGCGTCCTGCCCCCGCCGCCAGAACCATGCCGATCAACTGTTGTCTCCTCCCTGCCGCCCGTCCGGAGCGGTGCCAGCCCGGGAGACGACCGCCGGATCCCTCGCGGGACCTCCGGTCTGCCGGGTCCTGGCGATTTTCGCACATATGAGCAGCACGAGGTACGCGGTCAGCGCTACATAGGCGTACATGGCGATCCCGGCACCGGCCGCCGCGCCGATCACCAGCATGCGCCCCTCCCAGCCGAGCGCCGTGCCGGGCTCACGCAGCCGCTCGCCCCTGGATGTCTGGCGCGCCATGAGCACGACGGGACGGCTGGGACACGCGAGGTCAGCGAAGCGCAGCAGCAGCGCGGCGCAGAGCGCGAACGTCACCGGACCCGGCACGCGCACGGCGAGCCCCACAGCCACGATGTACAGGAACTGCCACCCGAGTAGCACCGCGGGCACCAGGCCGTCTAGCCGCCCGGTGTGCGGGTTACTGGATCCCGGGGCGGCTAGCAGCAGCATGACCAGTGCCGGAGTCATGATCAAGATCGTTGGCAGGCTCCGCAGCCCGAGGTTGACGAGCACGGCCGTGGCCGCCAGCCCGAGCAGGGCCGGAGGCAGCGGAAGCAGATTCCCGCGGACCATCTGGCCCAGCCGCCCCGCGAGCACGCCGTCGTCGCGCAGCCGGAGCCTGGCCTTGCCGATAGCCTCTGCCGATGCTGAGCTTGCGGCCGGCCACTGGCACGCGATGCCGTAGGCGATCGCGATCATCCCCCAGTCCAGCAGAGCGAGCAGCGCCGTCCGGCAGCCCCAGACCGGCGCCACGATCCCGATCAGCAGCACCCGGCCGCCGACCGGCATGGTCAGGAACAGGTCGGCCGCCCGCCGCACCCCTCCGGCCTGCTCCTCGGCCCCGGCATGCGGTGTCATCGTCGTCATGAGCTCGCGCACGACGACCAGGCTGAGCACGGCGGCGGTCAGCGTCCACGCACCCGGCCAGTGCTCTGCGGCTGCCCCGGCACCAAGGCCTGCGTAGATCCCGCACTCCGACAGGCACCAGCAGAGCACCGCCAGCCACTTGCTCCTGGCTATGGCGGAGGCGCTCGTGCGCGCTTGCTGCTCCGGCAGGCTCGCGACGCTGCGTGCTGCCAGCAGGGCCAGGTAGCTGGCCCAGAGGGCGGCTACGGCCCGGAGGTTGTCCGCCCTCGTCCCCGCGCTAAACCAGACGGCGCTGCAGACCGCCAGCGTAATCGTGATGCCGCCGACCGAACTCGTCCCGAGCGAGCGGCCGCGGGCCCAGTCCACGACGAGCTGGCCGGTGTCGGTCGCAATGGCCCGGACAGACAGCTCGGGCAGCCGCAACTCGGATACGGCGGCGGCACCCTCAGCCGTCAGCCCGGCTCGCGGCACGTTGGCACCGTCTCGGTCGGGCGCTATGAGGAGGATCGGCGGACCGGCAGCCTCGTCCTCGTCGGCCGCCACGTCGGCGACCGGCGGACCGGCCGCCTGATCGGGCTCATAGGCCAGGCCGAAGAACGGCGGATCGGATGCGTCGTCTCGCTGATCGGCGGGATCCGGCGGCGCCGGATCCGGCACGCCATCCGGCTCTGGCTCGAGGCCGGCCGGCCCCTGCCCGGCCGGCTGGCGCTGCTCGCCTGGGTCCCGTGCGGCGTCCGGCAGCGCGCCCAGGCGCGCCGCGCGGAATGGTCCGGCCAGCGTGCCTGCGACCTCGGCCCGTGCGTCACCGCCAGTTCCCGCGCCGTCGCCGCCGGGCGCGGCGGACGGGTCGTGCATCGGCCCCGGGCTCGGTGCGG
>DAIOWC010000110.1:12950-19809 GCA_036758685.1 Streptosporangiaceae bacterium
CCGTCGCCGCCGGGCGCGGCGGACGGGTCGTGCATCGGCCCCGGGCTCGGTGCGGCGCGGACCGGCTCGGCGCGGACCGGCTCGGGGCCGCCCGGCTCGGGGCCGCCCGCCTCGGGGCCGCCCGGCTCGCGGCCGCCCGCCTCGGGGCGGCTCGCCTCGGCGCGGCTCGGCCCGCCCGGCCCCCGACCCACTGCCGACGGCGGCGAACCCGCGCCCCGGCGCGAGGATCCGCCCCGGCGCCTTCGGCCACGACTCGGCTGCCGACTGGAGGCTGTCCCGCCTTCCGCGCGGCCTTTGGCCCCTGGTGCCGTGCCTTCCTCCCGGCGGACGGCCGGTGCCGTCGTTCCCTCTGCCGGACCAGGGGCCGCTGCCGGGCTCTTGGCACGGCCGAGCCCCGGCCCGGCGGCCTTCCCGCGCTTCCCCGGACCCCCGTTCAGTCCAGCAGAGATGTCGTCCTCCGAACTGCTGATCGCATAACGATAGGTATTCAGAGCGTCACCAAGCGTATCCAGGCCGCTTTGGCGCCTATCAGAGAGCTGCCCGTCCAGGCGCAGGACATGCGACCGGGTAAGGTCCGCCCATGCACACAGTGGCGGTAGTGCTGGCCGGCGGCACCGGCCGCAGGTTCGGCGCGGGCCTCCCCAAGCAGATGCGCCTGCTGGACGGGCGCAGCCTGGTGGCGCGCTGCGTCGAGACCTTCGCCGCCGCGCCTGCCGTGGATGAGGTGCTGGTCGTTGCCGCCGCCGAGCTAGCAGACGAGATTCGCGGGCAGCTCTCTGGCGTCGCCAAGCTGGCCGGAGTCATAACTGGGGGTGCCGGGCGGCCCGACTCGACTCAGCGTGCGATCTCATGGCTGTCCGGACGTTCGGCCGGGGAGGTCAAGGTCCTCTTCCACGACGCGGCCAGGCCGCTCGTTGATCAGCGCACGATCACTGCCTGTGTCCAAGCGCTGGACACCCGGCAGGCGGTCGGGGTCGTGGTGCCCTCGGCCGACACGATTGTCGAGCTAGCGGACGGCGCGTTCCGCCGGATCCTGCCGCGCGAGGCCCTGGCCCGCTGCCAGACTCCGCAGGGCTTTCTGCTGTCGGTCATCGCGCAGGCATACGAGCTGGCGGCAGCAGATCCAGACTTTGCCGCCAGCCCGCCGACCGATGACTGCGGCGTGGTGCTGCGCTACCTGCCCGACGTGCCGGTCGGCGCAGTGCCGGGCAGCGAGCGAAATCTGAAGATCACTTATGCCGCCGACCTGGCCATCGCGGAGGCGCTACTGACGCTGGGCGATCCCGCTGACTGACCGGGCCTCACCTGCGGCCGGCAGCAGGCGCCGGGGACTGGTCAGGAAGCCGGTGCCCCAGCACATGTGCATGGTGATCAGGGTCATGGGCAGGCGGGCGGCCGTGCGCCAGGACAACTGCCTGGCGGCGCGGGCGCTGACGGCCGCGATGCCGGCCAGGTAACCGGCCGGGATGACGAAGCCGATGGTCAGCAGGGACGGCCAGCTGCCCGTCGCCCCGGCCGCCACGCCAGCGAGCCCGGCCAGGCCCGCCAGGGTGCCCGCGGTTACCGCGGCCACCGTCGCCGGCGGGGCCAGGTACCGCAGGTTAATGGTGCCCGCGTGCTGGCGGGAGACCACCCGGCGCCACCGTCCGTACCGGAAGTACTGGGTGCCAAGGTCGGTCACGCTGTCCCGCGGCCGGTAGCTGACCCGCATCGCCGGCTGGAACCAGATGAGGCCTCCTGCCTGGCGGATCCGGTGATTGAGCTCCCAGTCCTCGGCGATCTCGAACTGCTCGTTGTAGCCGCCCGCGCGCTCGATCGCCTCGCGCCGGAAGACGCCCATGTAGGCCGTGTCCGCCGGGCCCGGCTGCCCGCCGGTGTGGAACCGCGCGGCTCCCACGCCGAACGGCGAGGTCATCGCCCAGGCCACCGCCTGCTGGAACGGAGTGATGCCCTCGGCCGCCATGATCCCGCCGACGTTCGCCGCGCCGGTCTCCTGCAAGGTCGCCACCGCGGTCCGGATGTAGCCGTCCGGCAGCATGGCGTGCCCGTCGACCCGCACCACGATTCCGTGCCGGCAGGTCCGCAGGGCGATGTTCATCGCGGCCGGGCGCTGCCCGGTCGGGTTGTCCACCACCCTGATGCGCGGGTCGGCGGCGGCCAGGCGGGCGGCCACCTCGGCCGTGCGGTCCTTCGACGGGCCTACCGCGATCACGACCTCAAGCTCGCCGTCATACTCCTGGCTCAGGATGTGCTGGACGGCCTCGGAAAGATAGCGCTCCTCGTTGCGCACCGGCATGACCACCGAGACCGGCTCGGCGGTGCCCGTGAGCAGCGACGGGGCAGGCGCGGGAACGGCTCCGGCCGGCTCGGGCAGATCGCTCATGACGCTGGTCACGGTACCGCCCCCGGTGGTCTCGCGGCGAGCCGGGCAGGTCTTCGGCGCGCCGGAATCTCCCGATTCGGCGGGCTCAGCTCACAAGGCGGGGTCCTCGAGCATCTCGGTCACCAGCGCGGCGATAGGCGATCGCTCCGATCTGACCAGGGTGATGTGGGAGAACAGCGGATGGCCCTTGAGCTTCTCGATGACCGCCACGATGCCGTCGTGACGGCCGACCCGCAGGTTGTCGCGCTGGGCGATGTCATGGGTGAGCACGACGCGGGAGCCGGCCCCGATCCGGGACAGCACGGTCAGCAGGACGCCTCGCTCCAGGGACTGAGCCTCGTCCACGACCACGAAGGAATCGTGGAGAGAGCGGCCGCGGATGTGGGTCAGCGGGAGCACTTCCAGCATGTCCCGCGAGAGGACCTCATCGATGACGTCCTTCGACGTGACCGCGGACAGCGTGTCGAACACTGCCTGCGCCCACGGGTTCATCTTGTCCGCTTCCGAGCCCGGCAGGTAGCCGAGCTCCTGGCCCCCGACGGCATAGAGCGGCCGGAATACCACCAGCTTGCGGTGCTGGCGCCGTTCCATCACGGCCTCCAGCCCCGCGCAGAGGGCCAGCGCCGACTTCCCGGTGCCTGCCCGGCCGCCGAGTGAGATGATCCCGACCTCGCTGTCCAGGAGAAGGTCAAGCGCAACCCGCTGCTCGGCGCTGCGGCCGCGCAGGCCGAAGGCTTCCCGGTCGCCGCGCACCAGCTTTACCGACTTGTCCGGGAGTACCCGGCCAAGGGCGCTGCTGGCGCCCGCAATGGCCGACACCAGAACGAGCCCGGTGTGGCAGGGCAGATCCCTGGCTGCGGGCAGCTCCAGCCGCCCGCTCTCGTACAGCTCGTCGATCTCGGCCGCCGTGACATCCAGCTCGGCCATGCCGGTCCAGCCGGAGTCAGGCGGCAGCTCAGCCCGGTATTCCTGGGCAGTCAGGCCCACCGCGGCGGCCTTGACCCGCAGCGGCAGATCCTTGCTGACCAGGATGACGCTCTCGCCCTCGCCCGCCAGGCTGCACGCCACCGACAGGATCCTCGTGTCGTTATCGCCGAGACGGAAGCCGGCTGGAAGCACTCCGGGGTCGGAGTGGTTCAGCTCGACCCTGACGCTGCCGCCGGAGTCCCCGACCGGGATGTCGGCGTCCAGGCGGCCGTGCTCGACGCGGAGATCATCGAGGTAACGAAGTGCCTGGCGGGCGAAGAAACCGAGCTCGGGATGATGCCTCTTGGCCTCAAGCTCGGTGATAACGACGACGGGCAGGACCACCCGGTGCTCGGCGAATCTGCCGATTGCTGCCGGGTCTGCCAACAGGACGCTGGTGTCGAGTACGTAGGTACGGCGAACGGTTTGGTCGGACTTGACTGGGCGTGATGTACGTCGGGCTGAAGAACTGGCCACTCGCTCTCCCCTGGGCGCGTGGGCGCCGCGGTCGGACACAGACGTGTCGGCGGGACCGGGTCCGGCCAGCCAAGGGCCGGACGCCGGCCCTTTGCTCATCTCGCCTGCGCACCAGGACGCGAAGCTCGAGGATGTCGAGGGCCTTCCCGGCGGGCGGCTAGGCACCGCCCGTCAGTTCAGACCGTACCTAAGCGGGGCCGACGGCGGAAGTACCGTAACGAGCTGTTCACGCACCGAACCGGCGATGCCGGGCGCCGTAGGAGCGCAGCGCGCGCAGGAAATCGACACGCCGGAAGGCAGGCCAGTAGGCGTCGCAGAAGTAGAACTCGGAGTGCGCGCTCTGCCAGAGCAGGAAACCGCCGAGGCGCTGCTCGCCCGAGGTCCGGATGACCAGGTCCGGGTCCGGCTGGCCGGCGGTGTAGAGATGCTCGGCGATATGGTCCACGTCCAGGATCTCGGCCAGCTCCTCGATCGTGGTGCCCCGGGTGGCGTGGTCCTGGAGCAGCGACCGGACCGCATCGGCGATCTCCCGGCGCCCGCCGTAGCCGACCGCTACGTTCACCAGCAGCCCCGGCCGCCCGGCCGTCGCCTCCGCGGCGTCCTTCAGCACCTGCGCCGTGTCTGACGGCAGCAGGTCCAGCGCCCCGACCGGCTTCACGTGCCAGTCCTGGGTGACTAGCTCGCGGACCGTGCCCTCGATGATGCGCAGCAGCGGCTCCAGCTCGGTCCCTGGCCGGGCCAGGTTGTCCGTGGACAGCAGCCAGAGGGTGACGACTTCCACACCCGCGTCCTGGCACCACTCAAGCAGCTCGAAGATCTTCTCGGCTCCGGCCTGGTGACCACTGCTGACGTCGGCCAGGCCCGCTGACCTGGCCCAGCGGCGGTTACCGTCGCACATCACCCCGACGTGCCTGGGGATCGCCTGAGGCGAGAGCGCCGCCTCGAGCCTGCGCTCGTAGAGCCGGTAGACGAGATCGCCCAATCCCATCAGGCACCCTTCCTCGCTGCCGCCAAAACGGTACGGCTGCGCCGCCCGGCCTTCCGGTTGCCTGGCCGCCGGCGATCGCCGCCCCGGTCGGGCTGGCGCCTTCCGGCTCCGTGAGAACCGTATCCAAGAATGCCACCAGTTCTGCCGAAGTTAGGACAGCACGCACCCCGATGCCGCCGGTTCCCCAGGCTTCGACGACCGCGCGCCGGGATAGTCGCCACTGACCGCGCCCACTCGCCGCATCCCTGGCAACCGGCCAGGTCCGCTGGTCCGGGGGCCGGTGCTCTCCGGGCCGGCCCTGCTGGCCCGGAGGCCGCTGGCCGGGCGTGAGGTGCTGGCCGGCCTGGACGTGAACGCCGGTTCCGGCGTGCCCGGTGCCAGCGCACTCTCCCACCCAGACAGCGGCCGACCTCAGTACGCATCGCAGCTCGCCGCTGCCCGGCAGGTCGACGCGATCCCTGGAGCGGAGGGCGAAGTACTCAGCCTCGCCGGGCAGGTAGCCGCCGAGCCGGGCAGGAGCCGCCGCCGGCCCAGCCGCGGGCTGGCCTGACGGGCTGGGGAACCGGTCGTCGGGGTCCGGCCAGTCGGCGGCCTGCGCGGGGTCGAGCCGCGCCTTCGTCAGGCGGTCCGCGAGCACCGCGAACTCGTGGCCGCAGCGCTGCCCTACGGTCGCGAACGGCATCGAGTCCCTGGCCAGGTTCAGCGTGATCTCATACGGCTGGCCTGCGCGGTCCCGGCAGGCGACGGCCAGCACGGACAGCACTGAGCCATCAACGCAACGTAGCTCCCCCATAACGGAACGTTAACATCGTCGCGACTGAAAGCGGCACCCCCACGCCGCCTGGGCTAGCTTCGGTACAACCAGCCAACACAGAGCCGCAGCGCCTAGGGCCCGAGCGGTGAGGCTGCCGGACTCAGTTCTCTTCGCGGTCGAGGGCGGCGGCAACCCGCCGGTGGGCGGCCCAGATCACCTCGGGCAGGCCATCGAACTGGGCGAGGTGCTGCTCGCGATGAGCCATCTCCTGCCGCCAGCGGGGCGCGTCGATGCTGAGGACCCGGTCGAGGTCCACGGCGGTGATGTCAAGGCCGACGAGGTCGAGCTCTTCCTTGGTCGGGACGATGCCGACAGCGGTGCGCCTGCCTTCGACCTCGCCGTTCTTGAGCTGCAGCAGCCAGAGCAGCGGGCGGAGGTTCTCCCGGTATCCCGGCCACAGGAAGTGCCGGTCGCCGGGGTCGCGCTGGAACCAGTTGACATGCGCGAAGATCGGCTTGTCGGCCGCCGCACCGATGATCGTGAGCCAGTGCGCCGCGTACGCCCCCTCGGGGTAGGACATGAACGGACGCATCGACATCGGGTCGTACCGGAGCTGACCATCCACACCCTCGGCCGCGAAGGTCGCCTCCGCGCCGAGCGTCAGGCCGTCGTAGACGCCCTCGGCCAGATCGGTGATCGCGCGGATCAGCGGCTCGCGGTCACTGGTCCGGCCGCCGAAGATGATGGCGTCGATCGGCACGCCCTTGGGGTTCTCGAAGTCCCTGGCGATGTTGGGAACGTTGGTGAGCGAGGTCGTGAAGCGGCTGTTCGGGTGTGCCCACGGCTTCCCCGCGTCTGCTTCGGGCCGCTCGGAGATGAGCTGGCCCGTCCAGTCGCGCCAGCCGGTCAGGTCAGCGGGCGGCTGCGGGGTCCGGCCCTCCCACCACACCTCCTGGGTGTTCTCGTTGTAGGCGACGTTCGTGAAGAGCACGTGCGTGCCCGGCGCGACCGAGCCGAGCGCCGTCGGGTTCGTCACCTCGTTGGTGTCCTTGGCGACGCCGAAGACGCCGAACTCCGGGTTGATCGCGTAGATCTTGCCGTCCTCGGGGTCGACGCGGAGCCAGGCGATGTCATCGCCGTAGAACTCGACGTGATACCGCTCACCGAGGCTGTCCGGCGGGAGCATCATCGCGAGGTTGGTCTTGCCCGAAGCGCTCGGGAAGCCGCCGCAGATGTGCCAGGTGCGGCCGGTCTGCTTGTCGGTGATGCCGATGAGCATGAACTGCTCGGA
>DAIOWC010000111.1:0-19782 GCA_036758685.1 Streptosporangiaceae bacterium
TGGCCAGGATGCCCATGTGCTCGACGCTCGAGTACGCCAGCAGCCGCTTGATGTCGCGCTGGCCGAACAGGTACAGCGCGGCGAGCAGCAGCGACGCGATCCCGAATGCCAGCAGCACGTTGCGCGGGAAGGTGCTGCCGAGCGCAGCCGCCGCGACCTGGTAATAGCGCAGGATCGCGTAGAAGCTGATCGCAAGCAGCGAGCCGGAAAGCAGTGCCGACACCGGGGTGGGGGCCTCGGAGTGCGCATCCGGCAGCCAGGTGTGCACCGGGACCAGGCCCATCTTGGTGCCATAGCCGAGCACAGCCAGCACGAATGCCAGCTCGACCACCGCGTGCGGCAGCCGTCCCGCCACGGCGAGCAGCTGGGTGAAGCCGAGGTCATAGGACTGACCGAGGACGTGCGTGCCTGCGTAGTAGGCGAATATCGTCGCCAGCAGCGCGAGGCCCAGTCCCGCGGAGGCGAGCAGTACGTACTTCCACGCCGCCTCCGCGGCGCCGTCGCTGTCCTCGATCGCGACCAGCAGCGCGGAGACGACCGTCGTGATCTCGACCGCAACCCAGAGCAGCGCGAGATTGCTCATCATGGGCGCGACGAGCATGGCCCACGCGAACAGGTTGAGGCCGACCCAGAACCTGCGGGAGTAGCGGGTCGGGGCCCCGCCGCCGTGCCCCCCGGACAGATAGCCGATCGAGTAGACCGCGATCGCGCCGTATAGAAAACCGGTTGCCAGCAGGAACACGGCACTGACGGCGTCAACGCGCAGCAGCCGGAGGTAGGCGATATCACCATGCGCTGTCGTCGGCACGAGCGCGAGGACGAGACCGAAGCTGGCGACCCCCGTCAGCGCGGTCAGCGTCCGGGCGGCAGCAAGCGGGGCGCGCAGGCAGATCACCGCTGTGGCCAGCGGCAGCGCGAGAATGAGGATCATCACTGCGTGCATCGGCTATCCCCGCAGACTCGTCAGGTCGGCCGTGGACATCGACTCGGCCCGGCCGTGATGCACCCTGATCAGCAGCCCGAAGACCACCACGGCGACGAGCAGGTCGAACAGGAACGCCATCTCGAGGATCAGCGGGAGGCCGGCGGCCACGACGAGGGCGGTGAGCGATACGCCGTTCTCCAGCGACAGGAAGCCGATCGCCTGGGACACGACGTCGCGCCGCACGATCATCAGGACGAACGCCACCAGGATGACCGCTACCGAGACCGACAGCGCCGTCGCCGGGAGGACCGGGCTGCGGATGCCGAGCGCGGCGACGGTGAAGAAGCCGAAGGCGGCGACCGCGATAGCTACCAGGACCGCGTTCGCAACGCTCAGGGCGTGGCTGCCCGCGATGTCGCTCCATCGCGGATCTCCGCCGATCGCGCCGATGCCGCGCAGCAGACGGCGCAGCACGACCGGCACGATTACGGCCTTGAGGGCGAACGACAGGAAGGCGAGCACGTACAGGTCAGGCAGGTGCCGCGTGGCGGCCACCACGATGGCCAGCGCCGAGATCAGCGAGGACTGCGCAGCGTACAGCCGTACCTGGTCGCGCAGCAGCGCCTGCCGGAACATGCCGAACTCGGCCAGCAGCACGCCGACGGCGATGACGTTCGCGCCACCCGACAAGGCGCTCGGGGCCGCGACGGTCGCAGCGAGGATCACAGACATCAGCCACCGCCCAGGTAGAGCGTGAGGACCCCGAGAACTGCGAGCAGGAACGCGCCGGCGGCGAACTCAGTGATCTTGAATAGGCGCAGCTTGGCGAACGAATTGTCGATCACCGCGACGACAACGCCGAGGAGAGCGGCTTTCCCGATCAGCGCGGCGATCGCGAGCGCGACCGGCCCGATCCTCGGCGTCGCCGCCAGGCCCCACGGGGCGACGAAGACGTTCAGGAGGATCGTGAAGAGGATCAGCTGCTTCATCGCCGAGCCCCACTTCAGCAGCGCGAAGTACGGGCCGGAGTGCTCGAACGGCCTGGCCTCCTCGATCATGCCGAACTCGTTCGTGCCCGTATGCGTCTCCACCGGGATCCGCCCGGTCTCGTAGAGGATCACCATGAACAGGGCCGCGGCGGCGAGCAGGTGCGCGGGCCGGATGATCTGACCGGCAGACGAGCGCACGGTGGCGGCGAGGGCGTACGGGAGGTCGGTACCGGTGACGAGCGCGACGGTGAACACGACGAACAGCACCACCGGCTCGGTGATTGCCCCGAAGGTCTTGGCGCGGCTGGCGCCGAGCTGGGCGTACGGACTGCCGGTGTCCAGCGCCGCGGTGGCGACCAGGAAGCTGGCCAGCGACAGGATGAAGCCGCCGCCAAGGATGTCGCCCATGTAGCCCAGCGGCAGCCCGAACGTGGTGAGCACGGGGATCAGGAGCGGAACGGTCAGGTAGCAGACCATCGCCCCTAGCGGCGCGGCCAGGAAGACCCAGCTTGACCCTTCTGGCGCCAGAGCTTCCTTCCGGAACAGCTTGGCCAGGTCAAAGTACGGCTGCAGGACACGCGGACCCGTCCGGCCCTGCATCCTGGCCTCGACGCGGCTGATCACGCCGGAGACGCCGGGCGCAGCGGCAGCGACCGTGACAACCTGCAGTAGCTGGACGACCGGTACGGGCAGCGCCGGGCTCATGGATTCGCTAATCACCGGCCTCTCCTCCCACTCCGGTTGCCCGGTCACAGTGGTAGAGGCCATCAGCGAATCAGTGTCCGCGGTTGATGGCGAGCCTCATCGCCAGTCGGTCCTTTGTATCGCACGTTCCGGCGCGACCGCAATTCACGTTTGTCACTTCTGTCACACCGGCTGCGACGCGTCGGGCGGGGATCTGCCCGCCCCAGCAGCCCGGCCCGGCAGGCGGCGCAGGACGTCTCGCACCTACCTCATGAGGTAGGGACCGTTGGCGGATTACGCCGCATTTCGAAGGCGGGCCCCTCCGCCCGTGCCGTGTACGCCAGGCTAGCCTGTCCCGGCCGCTGGCCGGATGTTCTGGTTGACGTGGAAGGTGTTGTCTGGGTCGTACCTGGCCTTGATGTGGGTGAGCCGGTCGTAGCCGCCCCGGTAGGACGCCCTGATCCGGTCCTGGCCCTCGTCCATGAGGAAGTTGACGTAGCCTCCCCCTGCCGAGGTCGGGTGCAGCTCCTCCCAGTAGTCCTTAGCCCACTGCGAGATCAGACCAGCGTTGGCGGGATCCGGGTCGACGCCTACGATGACGCCCGCCCAGCCCCCGTCCCTGTAGGCGAAGGCGGTCGCGTCGCTGGGGACGCGGCTCGTGGCACCGTCGATCGGATACAAGTGCATTGTCGAGTGCCCGGTCGGCAATTGCTGGCCGTATGTGCAATGCACGTCGATCGCCGCGTCTGAGATCTCGTTGAAGAAGTCCGCCCGCCAGTACCACTGCAGGCCCGGCGGATAGAGCCCGTCGAACGCGCTTTGCAGCGCGCTGAACGCCATCGGCTGGATGCCGACCAGCAGTGGCGAGCCGTAGTTCCTTACCGGCTCCAGCACCTCGTCGGCGCGGTCATGCGGTCCCGTGTAGCACCAGACGATGCCGCAAGCCTTGCGACCCCACAGCTGCTCGGGGAATGGCGGGACGGGCGGGATCGTGAGCAGCGCGATCCAGCCGTTAAGTTCCTCCGGCAGCGATGGCAGCAGCTCGCGGTACCAGCGCATGACCTCGGGCGTGTCCGCGAGGTCGTAGAACACCGGGCCGCCGATGATCGTCCCGTGGTCGCCGATGTCGTGGCAGCGGAAGGTGAACGAGGTAACGATGCCGAAGTTCCCGCCGCCACCCCGTAGCGCCCAGAACAGGTCGCTGTGCGAACTCGGGCTTGCCGTCACGAAGCTGCCGTCAGCGAGTACTACGTCCGCCTCGAGCAGGTTGTCGACCGTCAGGCCGAACCGCCGGGAGAGATACCCGATGCCCCCGCCCAGCGTGAGCCCGCCGACGCCAGTGGAGGCTAGGAAGCCCGACGGCGTGGCCATGCCGAACGCGACCGTCGCGTGATCGACGTCTCCCCAGGTGCACCCTGAGTCGACGCGGACCGTGTGATCGCGAGGGCTAGCTGTTGCGCTGCGCAGCGGCGAAAGGTCGATGACGAGGGCGTCGTCAGCGACGCCGAGGCCGGCCGCGTTGTGGCCGCCGCCCCGGACGGCGATCTCGAGGCCATGCTGTCGGGCGAAGCGCACGCACGAGATGACGTCGGCGGCGTCACGGCAGCCCGCGATGGCGGCCGGGTGCTTGTCGATCATTGCGTTGTATACCGCGCGGGCATGGTCGTAGCCGTGATCGCCGGTCACGATCAGGTCACCGCGCAATATATCTGATAGTTCCGCAAAAGGCGCAGTGATGCTCCGCTCGGTAACGGTATCCATGTGTCCGCCTCCTTGCAGTCATGCCTGGCCGTGCCGAACGTGGAGCCGCTGGGATGCGTCCAGTTCAGACCGCGGATATGGAGGCGCCGTCGCGAACCGGTGTAGACCGCGTGGAGATGCGCACATAGTGGCGGAGGGCGTCGGGCAGAATTGCGGGATGGCCAGGCAAGCAGACCAGAATCCCATAGTCGTCCTCGGCGGCGGACTCGCCGGAGGCAACGCAGCCGCCACGCTCCGCGACGAGGGCTTCCGCGGCCAGGTGGTGGTCATCAGCCAGGAACCTGGCTTTCCCTTCGGGCGGCCGCCCCTTTCGAAGACCTACCTCCGCTCCGAGGAGGCCCTGGAAGACTGGTACGTGCGGCCCGCCGGCTGGTATCAGGAGCACGACGTTGAGCTCAGGACTGGCTGCCATGCCGTAGCGCTCGACCCAGCCGCTCACACGATCGTGCTCGATGCCGGCCGGGAAGTCAGTTACCAGAAGCTCCTGATCGCCACCGGCGGCAGCAACCGGCGGCTTGGTATCCCCGGTGCTGAACTGCCGGGGATCCACTACCTGCGCACGGTCGCCGAGTGTGACGCGATCAAGGCCGAAGCCGTGGCCGGCCGGCGCGCCGTGGTGGTGGGCATGGGCTTCATCGGCTGCGAGGTAGCGGCGTCGCTGACGCAACTCGGCGTCCAGGTGACGACGGTCTTCCCCGACAAGGTGCCGCTGGCCAGGGTGCTGGGCGACGAAGTCGGCACGCTGATTGCCGGCATCCACCGGGCGAATGGCGTCGAGCTTCTGCCCGGCGAGCAGGTCACCAGGTTCGACGGCACGACCCGCCTCGAGGCAGTCGTGACTGCCAGCGGGAAGCGGGTTCCGTGCGACTTCGCCGTCGTCGGCGTCGGGATTACGGCCGAGACCGGCGCGCTGGCCGGATCGTCGATCGAGCAGGATCACGGGGTCCTCACCGACGAGCTGTGCCGGACCAGCGCGCCCGACGTCTATGCGGCCGGCGACGTGGCCAACCATCTTCATCCGCTCTTCGGGCGGGTCCGGGTCGAGCACTACAACAACGCGGAAAAGCAGGGAACGGCGGCGGCCAGGATCATGCTGGGCTCGACTGACCCGTACGCCTACATCTACACGTTCTGGTCCGACCAGTACGACCACAAGATCGAGTACGTGGGACACGCCGTGACGTGGGACGACTTCGTCGTGCGCGGCAGCCTCGAGGAGGGGAGGCTCGTCGGGTTCTACCTGCAGGGCGGTCTGGTGCAGGCGGCGGTCGGCCTGGACCGCGGCGGCGACCCGGAGCTTGACCACGACGGCGAGATGGCCGCGGCCGGACGGCTCGTGGCCGGGCGCGCGCGGCCGGCGCCCGGCGTACTCGCTGACGAGCGCACGGACCTGTGGTCGCTGCCGATCAGTTCGTAACGAGCCCGGAGTCAGGCGTTCGAGAACAAGGGGATGTTGGCCCCGCTCGCCGGGACCACCGGGCCGTCGAGTAGGGCAAGGATCAGATCCGCTACGTCACCCGGTGTCAGGCCAGGACGCAGATCCGGGTTGGCGCGGCGCAGCATCTCGGTGTCGACGGCGCCGGGACTGACGCAGATCGCGCTGATGCCGTGCTGCTTCCCCTCGACGGCGAGGCCCTCGGTCAGGCCCACAATCCCGAATTTGGAAGCGTTGTAGGCGGCGAGCCCGGGGAACTTCTCGGTTGCGTAGACCCCGGAGAGCGAGGCGATGGTGACGATCCTCCCTCCCCCGGCCTCGCTCATGGCCGTGAAGGCCGCGCGACAGCACAGGAACGTGCCCGTCAGATTGACCCCGAGGGTCTCGTTCCAGATCTGGTCCGTCGTGTCGGTGACGGCCGCCGAGGTCAGCACGCCGGCCGCGCAGACCAGTGCGGCCGGGCTGCCCGCCTGCGCCGCCGCGGCGAACAGGCGGTCGACGCCGGCCGGCTTGCTCACGTCGGTGGGTACCGCTCGCGCCGTCCCCCCGCCGTGTCGGATCTGATCGGCCACTCCCTCGAGCGCGCTCTGGTCGCGCGCCGCGAGGATGACCTGCGCGCCGGCGCCCGCGAGCGCCATCGCGGTCGCGGCGCCGATCCCGCGGCTGGCGCCGGTGACGACCGCGACCCGGTCGTTCAGCCAGTGCCGCGGGTCAGCCATGGCCGGCATCCGCGGCACCGGTGGCGATCATCTGGCGGTAGATGCGCTCGTGCGTGTCCAGGCTCTGCTCCAGGTCGAGATGACGCTCGGCGTGGCTGCGGCAGGCCGGGCGTGAGATCGCGGCCACCCGCCCGACGGCCTCGGCTGCCGCCTGAAGGTCGCCGGGCGGCACCAGGAACCCGGTGACGCCGTCCTCGATTATCTCGGTGAGCCCGCCGCGGCGGAAGGCCACCACCGGGGTGCCGCACGCCTGCGCCTCGGCGGCCGCCATGCCGAACGGCTCATCCCACTGGGAGGGATTCAGGACGACCGCCGCCCGGGACATGGCCATCCAGAGCGTTGCCCGGGGAATGGCCTGGTGAACCCGGACGCCGGGCCCGGCCTGCCGCGGTGCGATCTGGTCACGGGCATACCCTTCGTCGTAGGCGTCGCCGTAGACGTCGATGGACAGCCCGGCGGCCGCGGCGATATCGATGGCCTCCGCCGCTCCCTTTTCCGGGCTGAGCCGGCCGGCGAAGACTGCCCCGTTCCCCGCCGTCGCCGAGTACGGGATGGAACGCGTTGGCACGTACGGCGGGAGAACCTCGTCGACGCGGACAGCGCGGCGCCAGGCCCGGGCCTGAAAGTCGGAGACCGTCGCCACAAGCGGGGGGCGCCCCGAGCGCGCCGCCTCGTCCAGGGCCGCGGTCAGCGTCTCGTCCGGCGGCAGGTGCAGCGTGTGCAGTGCCGGTGCGGCCACGGTCGTCGCGAGCCGCACGGCAGGTGCGTCGAAGGCATGGTTGTGGATCACGTCGTATCTGGCGTCCCGCACCCGCGCGTACACGGCGGTGAAGACTTCCTCAGCCGCGGCCCTGGCGGACTCGGCTGTGCCGGTGCCCCCGAAGCCGGTACCCGCGGGCACGACGGCCCGGTACAGCGTGCCCGCGAGCGCCCGCGGATCGGCGCCGGTGTCGACGACGGTCACCCCGGGGATCTCCGAGCCGGACGCGGCGTAGACGTGCACCTCGTGGCCCCGGCCGGCCAGGCCGCGCGCGAGATCGGAGACGAATGCCTGCGAGCCGCCGAGCTGCGGCTCGCGGATGGCCGTGACGAGCGGCGCCATGATCGCGATCTTCATCGCGGCCGGATCTTGTAGGCCACGTCGCGCGGCGGGTTGATCCCGGTCAGCTCGAACGGCACCCGCCGCAGCCCCTCGGCGCGCACTTCGCCGGCGGCCTCCGGATAGAAGATTTCAGAGAGCTCGACTGCCTTGTCGTGGCTGGGGAACTCGACGGCCATCGGCCCGTCGAAGGTGACGTACTGATAGCCGCGGGCGGTCAGCCAGTTCACGTTGTTCGGCCAGATGATCGCGACGCACCCGCCCGGCCTGCATACGCGCTCCATCTCGGCCAGGCCGGCCTCGCCGCCGTGGGTTGAGTCGGGAGTAAAGGCCGAGCACGCGACCACGAGGTCCGCGTATTCGCAGGGCACCGGCAGCTCATCGAAAAACCCGGGCAGCACGCGCACGCCGCCGTGGCCAGCCGCGGCGAGCTTGCGCTCCAGGGTCTGGCGCAGCGGCGCTGCGGGCTCGATGGCCACCACGTCACGGCCGCGGTCGACAAGGTCGAGCGTGAGCCGTCCCGTACCGGCGCCAACCTCCACGATCCGATCCGCGGAGCGTGGCAGCCACGCGAGGATGCCCGGGTGAAGGCGCTCTGCCGACGCGAGCTGGTCGTAGAGGTCGGGCTCAAGCCGGTAGAGCAGCTCCCAGGCCAGGACGCTGTCCGTGCCGGGATCACCGTCCCCGTCCGGAATGAACCGGCGAGCCTCCTCGGGGGTGAACACGGCCAGGTCGGCCGCGGTGTAACGGGTGTGCAGCTCCCGCCCCTCCGGGTGCGGGATCTCAGATCCGATCACCGACCTCAGCCCAGTTCTTGTCTGTCTCCCAGACCCGCACGGCGCGCAGGCGCCCATCGGAAAGCTCAGGCCTGATCCGCTCCCAGAAGGTGAGCGCCAGGTTCTCCGCGGTCGGGATGCGCCCGGCGAGCCACGGCACGTCGGTGTTGAGATTGCGGTGGTCCACGTCGCTGATCACTCGCTGGCAGATGACCTCCGACAGGAACTTGAGGTCCATGACGTAGCCGGTGGCCGGGTCGATTTCCCCGTCGACGACCACCTCGAGCACGTAGTTGTGGCCGTGCAGGTTGGCGCATTTTCCGAACACACGCCGGTTCTCGTCATCGGACAGCGCCGGATCATAGAGCCGGTGCGCGGCATTGAACGACTCCCGGCGGCCGATTTGCGCAATCATCGGCGGGCCTGTGCGGGAATGACCATGTAGATACTCCTCGTTCGCACACGCTCATCATGCCCACGGGTTCCGGTACCAATCGGTCATGTGCGACGACGCGCCTGCGGGGAATGACAACGCGCGTGAGCCACCCGCCGCCGCTTGCGACCTACCCGAACCACGACGGCTACGACCAGCTGGTCATGGCCCTCGCCATCCCGGTTCAGCGCCTGTGCGAGCAGCACCGGATGCCGGTTGCGGCTGCCGCCCACATCGGCTACCTGCCGGCCGGGCTCATGCTGGACTGCGCGACGCTTGGCCAGCTCGTCGAGTTCTTCGCCGCGCGGCCGGAGGCGCAAGCCGACCTGACCCGCCAGATCGCAGAACATCTGGACGCGCACCTCAGCCCGCACGGTGTCGGCGTGCTGGTGGAGACCGAGCAGTCCTGCGGGGCCCCGGACTCGGGGAGCGCCGTCGCCCCCGTCGCGATCACATCCGCGCTGCTCGGCCAGCTGCGCACGGTCCCAGGCTGGCGTCGCGAGTTCTTCGCGCTGACCCGGCACGGCCGGTCATGGATCACACCGAAAGGCAGGCAATGAGCACGCAGCTGAGTCCCGAAGATGCCGTACGCAGGTTTTTCGACTGTTACAGCAACGGCCGACCGGACGATTTCGACGAATGCGTCGCGTCCGACTACCTCGACTACGGTCACGAGCCACCAGGGATCGGGCCCGCAGGAGCACGCGCCGACTACGAGCAGGCGGTCAAGCGGGCCGGCGGCCTCATCAGCTACACGATCGACGCCCTGGTCGCCGACGGCGACATGGTGGCTGCCGCCTGGACGGGCACGATGCCCAGCCACGGCACGTTCCAGGGACTGAGTCTCTACCGCGTCGCCGGCGGCTTGCTCCGGTCGACGCGGCATGCACTGATCGGCGACATACCGGCGTAAACCACTCGCCGGCGCAGGGTTTCCGCATCGTGGATGTGCCAGCACTATGGCTATAGCCATACCTATGGCACATCCACGATGCGGAAATCTGGAGTTTGGAATGAATAGTCGGATTCGCGCCTGGGCGGGCCGCTCCTAGGCGGGTTGTCCGTCGCCGTCGCGGTGGGCAGGCGCCCGGCCGGGCGGCTGGCTGGGCCGTGGCCGCTGAGGAACCTCCGGGATTGGCCGTACGCGCGAGCGGCCGGCCGACAGCGTCAGCCGCTTGCCATGGTGCTGGATCTCGAGGGGTTCTCCGTCGGCCAGCAGGTACCGCGCTGACTGATGCGTGACCTCGACCCGCAGCCGACGGCCGCGGATCAGGACCGTGAAAACGAGCCTGGTGATCCCGTCCGGGAGTCGCGGCGTGAAGGACACGGTGCCGTCAAAGTGCCGCAGGCCGCCGAAACCGGCGATGAGCGCGATCCACGTGCCGGCCAGCGACGCGATATGCACACCATCGCGGGTGTTGTGCTGCAGGTCATCCAGGTCGATCAGAGCCGCCTCGCCCAGATAGTCGAAGGCCAGGCTCAGCTGGCCGACCTCGGCCGCCATGACCGCCTGCGTGCAGGCGGACAGCGACGAGTCGCGTACCGTGAGCGCCTCGTAGTAGTCGAAGTTCCGCGCCTTCTGGTCGTCAGTGAAGGCCTCCCCGCACATCTGCATGGCAAGTACGAGGTCGGCCTGCTTGACGACTTGCTTGCGGTACAGGTCGAAATACGGGTAATGCAGCATCAGCGGGTAGTGGTCGGCCGGCGTGCCGGCGAAATCCCAGGCCTGGTGCCGGGTGAACGCGGCCGCCTGCGAGTGCACGCCGAGTGCCTCGTCATACGGGACGAACATCGCCTGCGCCGCGTCCCTCCACCCAGCCGATTCCTCCGCGTCGATGCCGAGTTCGCGGGCCCGGTCCATATACCGCTCCGCCGCGCTGGCGGCGGCGAGCAGATTGCGCTGCGCCATCAGGTTCGTATAGACGTTGTCGTCCGCAACGGCGCTGTATTCGTCCGGTCCGGTCACGCCGTCAATATGGAACCGGCCCTCGCCGTCGTGATGACCGAGGGACCGCCACAGCCGCGCTGTGTGGACCAGCAGGTCAAAGCCCTCCGCCCGCGCGAACTCCTCATCCGCGCTGGCATCGAGATAAAGCAGCACGGCATTAGCGATATCCGCGTTGACGTGGAACGCTGCCGTTCCGGCGGGCCAGTAGCCCGAGCATTCCTGGCCCGTAATCGTCCGCCACGGGAAGGCAGCTCCCCTGAACCCCAGCTGGGCCGCGCGCTGCTGAGCGATCGGCAGTGTCTTGTGCCGCCAGCGCAGCGCGCTGGCGGTGGCATCTGGCGCCGTCAGCGATAGCGCGGGCAGCACGAACATCTCGGTGTCCCAGAAGGCGTGCCCGTCGTAGCCCGGCCCGGTGAGGCCCTTGGCCGGGATCGGGCGCTCCTCGCCGCGCGCGCCAGCCTGAAGAACATGGAACAGGCCGAGTCGCACGGCCTGCTGGATCTCGACATCACCGTGCACCTGGACGTCGGCGTGGCTCCAGAACTCATCGAGGTAGGCGCGCTGCGCCGCGAGCAGGCCCTCCCAGCCCGTCTGCCTGGCACCGGTCAGTGCCGCCCACACCTGGTCCCGGACCGCGTTCATGGACCGCTCGCTCGACCAGCCGTAGGCGACGAACTTGATCAGCCGGAGCCGCTGCCCCGGCTCCAGCGGCACCGAGGCGGTGACCTGGCCGCCGTCGTCGTATGCCTTTGACTCGGTTCGCATCCCGGCCGGGGCGTCGATCTGGTGGTCCATCGCCGCCGCAACGAGCAGCCCGCTGAGCCTGGTCTTGTGCACCAGCACGACGGCGTTGTCCTGCGAGCCAAAGTGTTCCCCGACGAGGGCATTGTCCGGAGTGAACGCGGACCAGGGGTCGCCCGCGACCGACTGCAACTCCTCATTCGCGAGCAGCTCAGACTGCACCGTGATCTGCAGCCGCCCGTCCACTGGCTCGACCTCGTAGCACACCGCAGCGATCGCGCGGTGGCTGAAGGACACCAGCCGGGTCGAGGTGATGCGGACCGCTCCCCCGGCCGGCGATACCCACTCCGCGTGCCTGGTCAGCGTGCCCGCCCGGAAGTCGAGCAGCCGCTCGTGCGACCGCAGTTTCCCGTAGCGGACGTCGAATGGCTCATCATCCACGAATAGCCTGATCAGCTTGCCGTTCGTGACGTTGATGATCGTCTGCCCGGACCCCGGCCGGCCGTATACAGGCTCCGAGCCTGCCAGCGGCCGGACCTCGTAGACGCCATTGAGATACGTTCCCGGCAGGCCATGCGGCTCGCCTTCGTCGAGGTTGCCGCGCCAGCCGAGGTGACCGTTGGACAGCGCGAAAAGTGACTCGGTCTGCGCCAGCCGGTCGAGTTCCAGCCCGGTCTCCCGCAATGACCAGGGCTCCTCGGTGAACTCCGGTTGCTTGATCATGACCGTCCTAGCAATTCGCTCAGATCCTGGACGACGGCATCCGCGCCGTCGCTACGGAGCGCCGCCGCCTGGCCCGCGCGGTCGACGCCGATGACATAGCCGAAGTTGCCAGCTCGGCCCGCCTCGACCCCGGCCAGAGCGTCCTCGAAGACAGCGGCAGCCGCAGGCTCCAGCCCCAGCGCGCGGGCGCCCGCGAGGAACGTATCGGGCGCTGGCTTGCCGCGCAGGTGATCGCGCTCGGCGACGATGCCGTCGATCCGCGCCTCGAAGAGGTCCTCGATGTGGGCCGCCGCCAGCACGTCGCGGCAGTTGGCGCTGGATGAGACGACGGCGCGGCGGAGGCCGGCGTCGCGCACCGCCCGCACGTAGCGGACGGAGCCGTCATAGACTTCCACGCCCTCGGACCGGATCTTCGCCAGCAGTATCTGATTCTTGCGGTTGCCGAGTCCGTGAACAGTCTCGGCGCCCGGCGGATCGTCCTCGCGGCCTTCGGGCAGCTCGATGCCGCGTGCGGCCAGGAACGACCGGGTGCCGTCGGCCCGCGGTTTCCCGTCGACGTACTCGTCATAGTCCTCAACCGGGTCGAACGGCACGAATGGCTCACCGGTCCGGCGCGACCGCTCGCGCAGGAAGTCATCGAACATCTCGGTCCAGGCGGCGTCGTGGACCTTGGCGGTCTTCGTGAGCACACCGTCCAGGTCGAACAGGCAGCCGCGGATCGCATCGGGAAGCCCTAGCATCCTGACGAGCCTAAGGGCATGGCCACGCGCAAGCACGTTCCCGGTGCAGGATGGCAACTAGACCATGCAACATGGGCGGGTCCTAGCGCGGAGGTCGGCGGATGGCCGAGGGAATCCGGCTGCGAGCAGCCGTTATGTTCGTGCGGGACCTGGAAGCGTCAGTGGCCTTCTACCGCGAGTTGCTGGACCTGGAGGTCCTGGACCGCAGCCCGACGGCCGCGCTGCTGGGATCCGCGGACGGATCGCAGCTGACGCTGCGCGCGTTCGGCGAGAACGCGGGGCGCCCGCTCGGATCCATCGGCGTCCAGTATGTGAGCTGGAGCACGGGTAGCAGGGCCGATCTTGATCGCAGGGCCGAGATACTCCGGCAGCACTCGGCCTACTTGGAGACCCGCACGGACCAGGACGTCGCGGTAGTCGAGGGCCGCGACCCTGATGACATTCCCATCATGATCATCTATGCGGGCGACAAATGGCCGACGCGCAAGCTGCCGCCCCGGATTTACGCCTGGTAAGGTCGCGGACCCCGTTTCGGTTGGCCCGTGCCTGCCGTGGCAGTATCGGCTGGTGACCGCTCAGCAGCCGACCATCGTGGCCACCAGCATCGGGTTCCACAGCATGCATCTGGGCGACATGGACTGGCGGGCGGGCCCGGTCTACCGCTACGCCGCGGATCTCGCGCAAGCGGGTCCGGCACCGAAGCTTTGCATGATCGCGACGGCACTTGGCGACCACCCCGGCTACCTGACCGCGATGTACTCGGCCTTCGGCCGGGCCGGCTTCCGGGTCAGCCACCTGGCGCTCTACCCGCAGCCCAACACGGCCGACATCCGCGGGCTCCTGCTCGACCAGGACATAATCTGGGTCGCCGGCGGCAGCGTCGCGAATCTGCTCGCCGTGTGGCAAATCCACGACCTAGCGCCGGTACTCCGCGAATGCTGGCGCGCTGGCGTCGTGCTCAGCGGCGTCTCGGCCGGGTCGGTCTGCTGGTTCACCGGCGGCACCACGGACTCCTTCGGCCTGCCGCTGCGCGAGGTCCGCAACGGCCTCCGATTCCTGCCGTTCTCCAATAGCCCGCACCACGACGCTGAAGAGCAGCGGCGCCCGGCGATCACCAAGCTGATCGCGGAGCAGCGCCTTCCGGACTGCTACGCCACCGACAACGGCGCCGCGGTGACGTTCTTCGACACAACGTTCCACGAGGCCGTCACCGAGTCGCCCGACGCCCGAGCCTGGCACCTGACCCGCAGGGAGGACGGCACGGTCGACGAAGAGCCACTGCCCACCCGGCTCTTGCCCGACCCGGATGCGTCCTCGTAGGGTCGCCGCTAGCCCGAGCGGCCGAGGTCCAGGGTCATGAACGTGTTGTGTTCGCTCGGCCGGTAGTCAGCGAACGGCCCGCAGGGCACGAAGCCCGCGGTCACGTAGAGCGCCCGTGCCGGGGCGAATGCCGATGCGGTGCCGGTCTCCAGGCTGACCCGGCGAAAACCGCTCCCCCGGGCGAACTGAACCAGATGGATCAGCATTCTGCGGCCGACCCCGCGACCGCGGGCAGCCCGGGCAGTGTGCATGGACTTGATCTCGGCATGCTGGTGGTCGAGGCGCTTGAGTGCCCCGATGCCGAGCAGGCTGCCGGATGCCCGGCAGCCGAAAAGCGTCAGCGCCGGCTCGAGCAGTCCGTCCACGTCGAGCGCAAAGCTGTGCTGCCGTGGCGTGTGCGCGAGCGCGAACTCCCGGTGCTGTTCCAGGAGCGCCCGGACGTCCGGCGCGCGCGGGTCAGCCACCGCGATCTGCTCGTCAGGACTCACGACCGCAGGCTACGCGCCGCGTATTTCGGGACTGTTACTCAGTTGCCTGCCTGGACATGCCTGCCGCGGCCGCCTAGGCTCGAGATGTCTCGATGACCGAGATCGGCCGAGACGGCCTCAAAAGGCTTCTGCCCGGTGATGGAACCGGCGTGGGGTGCGTGTCCCCGCTCCACGCCGCTTGTGGACGGTTCCAGGTGATGACCACGGGTCGGTGATTCTGGACGCCGACGACCCTGGGTGGTCCGCCCCGCCGGGCAGCGAACGGGACACATCATGTCGTCGGCGTCTTACCGCACCCTCTTGCGCGCACCCGGTGCCGCCGCTTTCTTCCTGACCGCTGCCGCCGGCCGCGTCGGCATCGCGATGACCAGCCTCGGCATCGTCTGGCTGGTGCACGCGCGGACCGGTTCTTATGCCACCGCCGGGCTGGTGACCGGCGGGTTCGCCGTCGCCGAGGCAGTAGCCGGACCGCAGCTGGCCCGGCTGGCCGACCGCTTCGGCCAGACGCGGGTGCTGCCGCCCGTGCTGCTGGCGCACGCCGCGGCCGTGGCCACGCTGCTGGCCCTGGTCGCCGCCGGTACCCCGGACTGGCTGATGGCGGTCGGCGGGGTACTGGCTGGCGCCACTATCCCCCAGCTTGGCGCGCTCTCCGCGGCCCGCTGGACAGCGCTGCTGCGCGACGAGCGAGCCGCGGCACTGCCCACCGCGTTCGCGCTGGAATCGCTGGCCAACGAGCTGGCCTACCTCGCCGGCCCGGCCCTGGTCAGCATTCTCGGCGCCAGCGGGTACCCGGCCGCCGGCACGGTGCTGGCCGCCATCCTGGTGGTGGCCGGCGGGCTGTGCTTTGCCGCGCAGCGCCCGACCGCGCCGCCAGCATCGGGCGCCGACGGACGGCACCGTACGAGCCGTTCGCTACTCCGGCCCGGATTCGTGGTCCTGGTCGGCGTGAACCTGGCGATCGGCGGGTTCTTCGGTGCCATGCAGATCTCAGTAACCGCATTCGCGGTCGAGCACGGCGCTGCAGACGCAGCCGCTGTCCTGTTCGCGGCATCTAGCTGCGCCAGCCTGCTGGCCGGCTCCCTCTACGGGCTGCGCCAATGGCAGACCGCTCCGCAGGTGCAGCTGGCGGTGGCTGCGGCCGCGCTGGCGGCCGGCTGCCTGCCACTGCTTGCAGCCGGCTCGCCGGTAGTACTGGGGTTCGACGTGGCGCTCACTGGGCTGGCTATCCCCCCGATTCTGGTCCTGTGCTCGGTGCTGGCCGAGACGGCCGCCCACCGGGCCGTGCTCACCGAGGCCTTCGCCTGGCTGAACTCGGCCAGCGCGGCCGGCTCGGCGAGCGCGGCGGCGGCCGCTGGCTGGGCGGTGTCTGCCTTCGGCGCGCACGCCGGCTTCGCGGTGGCCGCGATGGCCAGCGGCGTCATGGCAGCGCTGGCCGTGGCCGGCCTGCGGGTGAGCGCTTGACTTCGAGCGCGCGCGAACTGTGAGCGTGGGCGCATGCGCTACACCACCATCGGAAGCGACGCACTGTCGGCGCGCAAGGTCAGCGTGCTCAGCCTCGGCACCATGCGATTCGGTACGACGACGGACGAAGCCACGTCGTTCGCGATCCTGGATCGGTACGTCGCCGCGGGCGGGAACTTCATTGACACCTCGAACAGCTACTTGTTCTTCGTGAACGGCACTCAGGGGGGCGAGAGCGAGGCCCTGCTCGGCCGGTGGCGCGCCAGCCGCGGCATCGATGACGAGATCGTCATCGCGACGAAGGTAGGGGCCCGGCCTGCCGCGCCGACGGCCGACCTCAGTGCTCCGCGCGAAGGCCTGTCCCGGGCGGCGATCCTCGAGGCCAGCCAGCGCAGCAGAGAGCGTCTCGGCGTCGAGCGGATCGACCTGTACTACGCGCACGTCCCCGATCAGACCGTTCCGCTGGACGAGCAGGCCGCCGCGTTCGGCGACCTGGTCGCCGACGGCGCCGTCGGACTGCTCGGCCTGAGCAATCACTGGGCCTGGCAGGTGGAACGCGCCCGAGGCCTGGCCAGTGTGGCCGGGAACGCGCGAGCCGACGTGCTGCAGTATCACCACACGTATCTGCGGATGCGCACCGACATTCCCGATACCCGTTTCTCGCCGGACGGTGAGATCGGCGTGGCGGACGGGTCGATTCTCAGCTACGTCCGCGCCGAGCCGGGAATGACGCTGGTGGCGTACTCGCCTCTGCTGGGCGGCGCGTACAGCCGGCCCGACAGGGCGCGGGACCGCGGTTATGAGCACCCGGGGACCGGCGCGCGGCTCGCTGCTCTCTCTCAGGTCGTCACGGAGACGGGAGCAACGGCGAACCAGGTAGTGCTGGCGTGGCTCATGGGCGGCGATCTGCCGGTGGTGCCGCTCATCGGCGCATCCACGGTCCCGCAGCTCGACGAGAGTCTGGCCGCGGTCGATCTGCAGCTCAGCGCGGAACAGAGGCAGCTACTGGACGCGGCGAACTGAGATAGCTGTCCGGCGACTCGCACGCCTCGATCGCGTCGGCGTAGTACCCGATCTTCACGTCAATCGCATCCAGGTAGGCCGCCATCGTGTCGAGCTGAGCGCGAACCCGTTCGCGGTGGGCTCGCAGCAGCGCAAGGCGCTCGTCCTCGTTGCCGTCGCCGGCTCGCACCAGCTCGGCGTAGCGACGCACCTCGCGGATCGGCATGCCCGTCGCCCGCAGCTTGGTTATCAGCTCGATCCAGCCCAGATCGTGCTCGGAGTAGAGACGATGCCCGGAATCGGCCCGGCCGACCACGAGCATCAGCCCGTCGCGCTCGTAGTAGCGCAGCGTGTGCCGCGTCAGACCGGTGCGCTCGGCCACCTCGGCGATCGTCAGCAGTCCGGCGGACGTCATGCTGCTCAGTCTCACTCTTAGAGTGCACTCGAAGTCAACTGCGTCTACTTCGGATGCAGGTGAGCGGAGATCTGACCGGGCTCGGCGCTGATAATCGTCGGCTCCGATGGCGTCACCGGGCCGGCGGTCGCCGTCGCGGCCGATCGCTCCCGCACGGCCGCCAGTGTCCGATGGTTGTGCTCGAGCGCGGTGACGATGTCCTGCTCCCGTGCGGTGATCTGGCTGCGTGCCTCCTGCATCACCTGCGACACCTTCTTCAGGACGTCATCGACCCGGTCGGCGCCGATGGACTTCGGGTCGCCGCCCGGCAGCAGGCTCGCCGCGGCTCCGGTCACGGCCGCCACCGCGTTGAAGGTGACCACTCCGGCGTAGATCGATGCGCCGCCCGATGGAATCGCCAGCGCGGCCCCGGCGATCCAGGTGACCGCGCTCAGGATGGTCAGGAACGTCCTGGTCTCAGGCCGGTTCTCAGTTCCGCAGGCCTTGATCGCTTCCTCGGCCTTCTCGGCGAGCTGCAGCATGTTGCCCTGGGCCTGCCGGTAGAGAGCTTGCTCGGCCTCCAGCAACTCCCGCAGGGTCCGGGCGATGGTCTGCTGATTGCCGGGCATGATCAGGAAGGAGGCCAGGAAGTTCCGGAGGTTGGTGCAGTAGCTGCCGTCCCACTGGGATGCGAGGTTGATCTGGGCGCTGTTGGCGAACCGCACCGCCTGGCCGTCGCCCAGGCGGTACTCCACGCCCTGGATCGCCGCGATCCCGGGGGTCAGCGTGTCCGGGTCGTGAGCGGCCCAGGCCTGAAAGGCCGGCACGATCCAGGCATACGCCTCCTCCAGATGCTTTACGTACTCCTCCCTGGCGGCAGCCATCATTGCCGAGCTCGCCGTGGCCGGCGGGCGCTCAGGCGCGGAGGTCGCGGCCGACTTGTGAGCATGCTGCTCGGTCCGCCACTCGGCGTAGGCGCTCTCCCATTCCTTCCATGAAGCCGTCACGTCGTACGCGTACTGCTGGTAGCGCGCCTTAACGAAGTCCTCGAACGCCTTGTCGTCGGCCTTCTGCTTGTCGATGGCCAGGCGCTTGATTGATTCGGCCATCCGGGTCACCCCGGCCAGATAGCCGGATTCCGCGGGCGGCCTCCCGTGTCCCTCGGTCGCGGGCGCGCGATCGTCAGCCTGAGCGACGGTGGCAGGCTCGCCCACGGGGTTCTGGTCCGGATCAGCGGGGTCGACCTCATTCGGATCATGGATCCTGCACGCCAGGTCTTGCCCAGGCGCCGTCGGGGAGCCGGTGCCGTCGGCATCCGTGCGCGTGTGCTCGCTGATGGCCCGGCCCACCGCGTCGCCTCCGGCCAGCGTGTTGCGGGCGCACTGGGAGAGTGTGTCGGTCAGCTCATCGCACACCCGCTGCCACGCCGGGCCAACCTGACTGCCTGTCGACTCCGGCGCCCCCGCGGCCGACGGCTCGAAGTAGGCGGCCGCCGCATCGCGGGCGGTCGCGAGACCGTCGATCGCGTCGAGGTAGACCTGAGCGATCTTGGGCAGCTCAACCCGGCCGACTTTCCACAGGGTCAGCAGTTCCCCGCCCGTGGCTTCAGTCATGACAACCGCTCTTCTTCCCCGTGGGCAGATCTTCGGTAGGAATGTACACGGCACCGGACAAAGCTGGCACGCCGACGGGAGCTCAAGCCGACTGGCTGGCTCCGCACCGAGGACATTGCTGCTGGGTGCCAGCCGACGATTTGATGGCGGCAGCCTCCTCGCGGGCTTCCTGGATAATCGTCGCGGCCTGCTGCTCGGCGATCCGGAGCAGCTGTTCGATCCGGCTGCCCAGCCCGGCGTAGGTGGGAACCTGAGGGTCGCGCCGCCCTGCGCCGCTGTATGACAGCTCCGTCTCCAGCACCTGCAGCTGCTTCTCCGGCAGCGGTGGCAGGCCGGAAGCAAGCATCCGGTCCAGGATCTGTTCGCGGCTCTGGCTCTCCAGCACCGACAGGCGCTCGATTACCAGGTCGCTGACCAGGACACCAGCGATCAGCTGACGGCACAAAGTCGTAACCGCAGACGTCTCGCCCTCAGCCGCGGCTCGCGTTTTCCGCCTGCTGATCCGGCCGCCCTTAGGTGAGAGTGAGCTGC
>DAIOWC010000112.1:0-19572 GCA_036758685.1 Streptosporangiaceae bacterium
GCGGAGTTGGTGATCCGTACCAGGGGGAAGTTGGTGTTGTCCTGGACGTCATCACCGTAAGCGGCTCCCTGGTCGAGCCCGGCGAGCTGCCGGCCCCTCAGGCTGTAGGTCCGTCCCGCAGTCAGCGCGGTGGAACTCAGCGACGTGATCGACGGCTGCCACGACGCCTGCGGCGTTCCGCCGGCCGTGTAGACCTCCATGTCGCTGCTGCCGTCGTTGAACAGCACCTGCCCGTTCGGCAGCGCCAGCATCCTCGTGTAGTACGAGGAGTCATTAGCGGCGTTGGGCACGTCCGGGATCTGGGTGATCGTATTCGAGCTCCCGTCGTAGATGAAGAAGTGAGTCGGCGCGTTGTACACGCACGCGCTCGCGTCGAACAGGACATCGCCGTCCGGCAGGATCGACCCCGGCCCGTCGGTGCTGTCGAATTGCTGGCCATCGATGGCCGGGATCTGCGGACCCGCGGTCCAGGTGCCGGTTGAGTACTGATACACCGCGGTTGGCGTCGGCTGGTCGGTGGTGCAATTCGTGGGCGGCTCCTGCGTGCTCGAGCCAGCTCCGACCACGAACACGTTGCCGCCCGGCATCTCGATCTGCGGCCCGATCTCCACGACCGGGAACGGATTGACCGGGTTGCCCGCCGCGGCCGTGTTCCCGGCGAACGACCAGGTCTCGGAGCGCGGATCGAACAGCTGGGTCGCGGCCGGCACCCAGAGATCGAGTGTCAGCACCTGGCCGTTCGGCTCTAGCGTCCACCCCTCCTCGTCGTTGGGGTCATTCTTGCCCGTTCCCGGAACTACCCGCCACGTGAGCGTTCGCGCGTTCAGCAGCGCGTCATCGACGGTCAGGTTGGGATTCGTAGCGCAGTCATTGCACGGCTGCTGGAGCATGAAGGTGCCATTCGCCAGGACATCGCTCGCGGCGTCTCCGATGCTCGTCCAGCCCGGCGGCGGCGCGACGGACGCCCAGCTGTTGGTCGCCGGGTTGTAGATCGCGCCCTGGTTGGACCAGACCGCGTTCTCCCCGATGTACTCGCCGCCCTCGACGATCATGCGCCCGTCGGGCAGGATCGCCGACGCGAAATACAGGGGCGTGTAGCTCGCCGGCATCGACGCGATCTGGCTCCACGTGCCGTCGATGTAGCTGCCACTCGAATCCGGCGCGAGCTGCCACCACGTGTTCGATCCGCCGGTGACGTTGTTGTCCGGCTCGTTGTGAACGAGCACGTCACCGTTGCTCTCCAGCAGCATCGTGCCGGGCGTCCCGAAGGGCGGCGGGTTCTGCAGCGGCGTCCAGGGAGAAGATGACGACGTATCGGCGGACCTGGCAGCCCGCGCCGAGTTCGACGCTGCCGCCGACCGCCCCAGCGGCGGACGCGCAACGACTGGCGCCGGCCCCTGCGCCGACGCCGGAGCCATTGCGTCCGCGCCGCGCAGTGGCGCGGACGCAGTCGGCGTACCGGCAACCACGAGTCCTGCCACCACGGCCACGCACGAGGCCGCGCCGAGTACTGCGGCTGATCGACCGCTTAATAGCATCAAGCCCTCCTAAGTGCGCCTTTACTTGCTTTCGAGCGCGCACGTTACCAGGGCTTCTTGGACCTGTCTGCACCCGCGAGGGCGAGCTATGCGCGGGTAACGATCCCGGCCGCCGGCCGTCCGGTGGTCAGGGCGTCGCGGATGAGCTGCACGACTACTTCGGGCTGGGTCCGAAGCTGATACGGGCTGATGTGCAGCACCCGGATGCCGGCGGCGGTCATCCGGCTGTGCCGGTGCATGGTCTGACGCCAGTCAGACGGCAGCAGGTGAAATGCCATGGAGTCCACCTCGAGCGCTACCCCGGCCTCCGGCCACCAGGCATCCGGCCTGGCCAGGAACTTCCCGCGCCACAGGAGGGTGGGGTTGTAGACCGGCTTCGGCAGCCCGGCCTTCGTGATCAGCTCCCTGGCCTCTCCCTCCGGAGCCGACCGGATGCCATCAGCGACCTCCGCTAACACCAGTCGCAGCATCGCGTCGCGGCCATGACACCGATCGCGCAGCTCGCGGGCGAGGTCGTCGATGGTGCACCGGCGTAACTGCACGGCGCTGGCAACGACCGTCCGGGCGTCGGCGAGCCGGGTCAGGCCCCGGACGGTATCGGCTACTGCGCGGTGGGGTGGCGCGTAGACCACGTCGCCGTCCTGCATCCAGGTCTGAGGGAGCCGCCGAGTTCGCTGAATCACGACGAAGCCCCGGCTAACTACCTTCCGGTTTGTTGGCGCCAGCACATCGATACAAGTCGCCTTGGGCCCGCGGATCTCATGAAAGCGCAGCGCCGCCGGGCCGGTGATGAAGGCGTCCGGGCAGGCATACAGCCAGGCGGCGGTATCCATCTGCTGGACCGTCGCCGTCCCGTTTGAGGTCAGGTATACGCCGGGCAGGAGCTTCCGCCAGGGCCCGCCGGGCCTGATCCGGTGGCGCAGCCCGGACTCAGACAGCCCGATAGCCAGCGCCTGCTCCCGTGACAGCACACCGTGCTGCATCGCCTTGAGGAAGGCAGCGCTCGGGCGGGGGGTCGTCATGGTTGAAAGGCTGTCATTCGGCACCGACAGGCCGGGGCGCGAGCGGGGTGTGCCTGTCTACTGTCGCTATAGCAGCAGTAGACAGGCACACCCCGCCGCGGCTGGTGCGGCGGAGCTGGGGTCAGCGCATCTCCCGCCACAGGAGCAACATCCACGCGACCGGAGCGGGGATACCGCGGACGCTCAGCTAGCCGGCGGGACTCGCGCTGGCCCGGGCCTCCTGCTCGAACAGGCCGACGCGATCAGCGGTTGACATAACCTGTCACAGGATTCAGACTGGTTAGGCAACCCGCTCGAGAAACCGGCTCGGCTACATCCGGCGCTTCCTGGAAAAGACATCTGTCATGAGCGACGATCCGGTCCTGGTGTCGGTGAACGTCGGCTTGCCGAAGGACGTCGCCTGGGAGGGCAAGACCGTTCACACCGGCATCTGGAAGTACCCGGCGGCCGGCCCGCAGATGGTGCGGCAGCTGAACATCGACGGCGACGGCCAGGGCGACCTGGCCGGTCACGGCGGCGAGCAGCGCGCCGTGCTGGTCTACCAGCTCGATTCCTACCGGCACTGGCAGGAGCATTTCGGCTGGGACAACGTTGGCTGCGGCCAGTTCGGGGAGAACCTCACGGTCGACGGCATGGCCGACGATGAGGTGTGCATCGGCGACCGGTACCAGATCGGCGAGGCCGAGTTCGAGGTGACCCAGCCGCGGGTCACCTGCTACCGCGTCGGCCTGCGGCTCGGCCAGCCGGAATTGCCGGCCCTGCTGGTGAGCCACCACCGCCCCGGCTTCTACATGCGCGTGCTCACCGAGGGACACATCCAGGCCGGCGATCAGATCGTCAAGACCGCCGCCGGGCCAGGCGCCCTGTCGGTGGCCGACACCGACGCGCTGCTGTACCTGCCCGGCCGGGACCAGGCCAAGCTGCGCACTGCCCTGCAGATCCCGGCCCTCAGCCCCGGCTGGCAGGGCTCGTTTCGCGACCTGGCTGCCGCACCCAGCGGCGACGGTACCGCCGCACCGGTCTGGCCCGCCTTCCGGGAGCTGCGGGTCGCCAAGGTCGTCAGGGAGGACAAGGCGGTGGCGTCGATCTACCTGGCCGCTGCCGATGGCGGCCCGCTGCCGCCCGCGCAGGCGGGGCAGTACCTGACGCTGCGGCTTACGGGCGCCGGCACACCTGCCCCGGTGCGCAGCTACTCGCTGTCCTCATCTCCCGACTCGGGCGTCTACCGGATCAGCGTCAAGCGCGAGCCCCGCGGCGTCGCGAGTCGCTACCTGAACCACAGCATCCGTCCCGGCGCAGTCCTGGACGTGGCCGCGCCTCGTGGCGAGTTCGTGCTCGATGATGACACCGGCCCGGTCCTGCTGATCTCCGCCGGCATCGGGGTCACGCCCGTCCTGTCGATGCTGCACCAGCTCGCGGCAGCCCGTTCCGAACGGGATATCTGGTGGCTGTACGGAGCCCGCGGGCCTGCCGAGCATCCCTTCAAGACCGAGACCCGCAAACTACTGGCCGGGCTGCCGCACGCCCGCGAGCAGGTGTATTACAGCGCCGCGACGCCGGCGCAGTGCCGGACTGCTCACGCTGCCGCCGGGCGCCTCACCAGGGAAGCCCTGGCGGCGCTAGCGATCCCGGCCGACGCCGCCGCTTACATCTGCGGGCCGGCCTCCTTTATGACCGACATGCAAGACGCCCTGACCGCGCTCGGCCTCGACTCACGCCGCCTTCACACCGAGCTGTTCGGCGCCCTGGCGTCGGTCAACCCCGGCCTCACCGGGCAGCACCGGCAGCCACCCCACCAGCCGCCGGGGCCGCCAGGCACCGGGCCGCTGATCACCTTCGCCCGCAGCGGCCTCACCACGCGCTTCGGCGACGACTGGCACAGCGTGCTCGACCTGGCCGATGCCTGCGACGTGCCCACCCGCTGGAGCTGCCGCACCGGCGTCTGCCACACCTGCATCACGCCCCTGCTCTCCGGCGACATCACCTACTCGCCGGAGCCGCTAGAGCCCCCGGCCGACGGGCAGGTGCTCATCTGCTGCTCGCGGCCCGCCACCGACACCGTGCTGGACATGTGACTTCACCGGCTGCGCGACCATGGCTTCCGCTTGTTCTCGCGCGAGCGCCACGTAGCGCCCGGCGGCCGGGCTAGCCGGCTACGGCGACCCACCTGACCTGTCCGCGGTACTCGCGGTCCCACCTGGCCGTCAGGCTGCCCTCCTTCACCAGCAGCTCGCCGCCACTCGTCGCGGCGATCACCGGACCCCAGACGGCATCGCTGGCCACCGCGAAAAGCCCCACATTGCTGTACTCGTGGTCCCATCCGGCGGACAGGCTCCCGTCCTTGACCAGCAGCCCGCGGGCGTACTTCCCGGTGTCGGGCTGAATGGCGATGAGCGGGCCATGAGCGGAGTCGCTCGCGACGGCGACCTCCCACACGCCGGCGTACTCGTGGCTCCAGGTGGCGGTCAGAGTGCGGTCCTTGGCCAGCATCGCGCCGTCCAGAAGGACCATCGCGAGCAGCGGACCGTGCACCGGGTCGCTGGCGGCCGCAATCAGGTACTCGACCCCGCTGTGCTCGCGGTTCCACCTCGCCTTGAGGCTGCCCTCCTTGACCAGGAGCTCGTTGTTTTCGGTCCGCACCGCGATCAGCGGACCGTGCTTCTGGTCGCTGGCCACGGCTATGTCGTAGCCGCCGCCGTATTCGTCGTGCCACTTCGCCGTGAGGCTGCCCTCCTTGACCAGCACCTCACCGGCGTTCGTCAGCACCGCGATCAGCGGACCGTGCACCGGGTCGCTGGCCACGGCTATCTGCGCCGTGGCCGGCAGCAGCCCGCTGTACTCGTAGTGCCACTTCGCGGTCAGGCTGCCCTCCTTGACCAGCAGCTCGCCGTTGCTGGTCAGCACCGCGATCAGCGGTCCGTGCTTCGGGTCGGTGGCCACGGCGATTCTGGAGATGCCGGAGTGCTCGTGGTTCCACCTCGCGGTCAGGCTGCCTTCCTTGACCAGCGCCTCGCCGCCCTCGGTCACCAGCCCGATCAGGACGGGATTGAGAATGCGGGCGGCCTCGTGACGCGGACCCTGGCCAGCGGCGGGCGCAGCGCCGGCCGCCGCCGTTCCCGCGGCCAGCACCACTCCGGTCACTGCCAGTGCGGCCAGACCTTGCCTTAACCGCCGCCCTGGCAGCACAGCCCGAAAAACCGTCGCCATGGTCGCTTCCCCCTCGGCTCTGCGGATTTACCCAATCCTGCCGCTCACGATAGAAGCTGACCAGAGTGCGGCGATGCCTGCTCAGCACGGCTTGACGCGCCCAAGGCCCCCGGTTAGCGTCAGGGGCCGCGTGCTATCGGCGGCGCCCTGCACGCGCGGAGGCTGCGATGGCGGCAAGACGGGCGGTCTCAGCGCAGCACTTATCGCACCCTGAGCGATCCCGTCGGCAACGACTCCGGCCGCATGGTCGGCGTCTACCTCACCGGAAACGGAGTGCAGCACGGTTTCGAGTTCACGCCCGCCGCGTGAAGCGCCGTGCTAGCCGGGGAGCCCCCGCTCGATCGCGTCAATGATCCGCGGGCGCAGCTCAGTCACGCTGATGATGGCGTCGACCGAGCCGACATCGACCGCCCGCCGGATGGAGTGGATCCGGTCGAATTCCGCCGCTACCTCCGCCAGCTTCTCCGCTCGCACCGATGCCTGGGCCTCGGCCAGCTCGGCACTCAGAGTCGCGCGCTCGGCGGCACTGGCCTGGGCCGTCCGGGCTTGCAGGCCGGCCACTCTCGGATCGGCGGCCGTGCGGTTCATCACCTCGGCGGAGAAGACGACGGCTGCGGCCGGCGCGCCGCCGAGCACTGACGCGAACGAGCCCTCAAGGGCCAGGACCGTCATGGTCGGGTTCAGCGCCTTGGAGAACACGACGAACGCGCCGCCGTGATACCGCGAGATCACGCAGAAAACGATCGGACCCGCGAAATTGACGATCGCCCGGCCGATCTCCGCGCCGTACTCAAGCTGCAGCTTACGCATGGACTCCGGCGAGCCGTCGAATCCGGACAGGTTCGCGAGCACCACCACCGGCCGGTTGCCGGATGCGGAGTTGATCGCCCGCGCGACCTTCTTCGACGAGCGTGGGAACAGCGTGCCCGCTGCGTAGGAGTCCGGTCCGTCGGCAGGCGGGAACCCCCGGCGGGGTACCGCGCGCGACTCAATGCCGATGAGGCAGACGGGCCAGCCGCCAACGTGCGCGTCCAGCACCACCGAGGTGTCCGCGTCCGCCATCCCTGCCCAGCGCTCGAGCACCGGCTGGTCCTGGTCCGCGAGCGCGCGCATGACGGTCCGGATGTCGAACGGCTTCTTCCTGTCCGGGTTGTGCGCCGCCGAGAAGATCTCCCCCACGGTCGCAAAGTCGCTGCCCGCCACGGTGTGCGGGAAACCAGAGACGTCGCGGTCATCCGGGTCGCTCGTGGCCGCGCGCCTCGGCGCCGTCTCACCCGCAGCGACGTAGGTGTGGTCGTAGTGCGCCATCAGCACGTCGTGCGCGGCCGCCAGATTCGGCGCCCAGTACTGCGCCTGGCCGTTCGGTCCCATCACCCGGTCGTAGCCGCCGATGCCGAAGTTGTCCTCGGCCGACACTCCCCCGGAGAAGTCCAGCGCCTGCTTGCCGGTCAGCACCATGGCCGACTCGGGCGTCATCACCAGGATTCCCCTGGTGTGCATGAGCATGGTGGCCTCGGCGTTCCAGTACGGCTGGGCGCCGACGTTGATCCCGGCCACCACGATGTTGATCTCACCACCGCCCTGGGTGAACTCGACGATGCGCTTGAGGGCGGCCGCTACCCAGTCCATGTTCTCGGTACCGGATTCCATCGAGATCCGCGCGCCCGACGACAGCGCGAACCACTCGAGCGGGACGCCCATCTGCCCGGCCAGGTCGATCGCGGCGATGACGCGCGCGCACTCCGGTTCCGACAGCGCGCCCAGCGACTTGGTCGGATCGCCGAGCAGCACCACCCTGGTCACGCCGGCCGGGTGCTTCTTCGTCGGCGTGCTGACGACGCCGGCGACGATGGCCGCGGCGTTCCCTCCCTTCGCGCGGTCCACCGGTACCAGCGCCCCGTTGTCGTCGAGGTCGTACTCGGTGAACCGGCCGTCCGGCCCGGCCAGCAGCCCGGTCAGCTGATAGGGGTAGCTGTTGCCGCGGCGGGTAGCGCGGAGCACCTTCTGCTGGTAGTCATCCAGGGGCAGCAGCGGCGCGGTCGGCGGCGGCCCGACCTCCACCCGGACGTGGCGGCGGGCGTCGTCGCTGACAATCACGGCCATCTCGGCCGACTCTCCGTCCGCGCCGCGGAGCCGCGCCACGAACTGGACTTCCTCGATCCCCGAGCCCGACACGGTCGGCCGGATGCGGTGCGCGAGGGGCGCCAGTTCCTCGACGCTGAACTCGCTCGCGGGCCAGACGTACATCATCACCCGGTTGCCCGCGAAGCGCCGGTGCTGCGGCCGTTGTGCCTGCGCGATGCGAATCGCGTCGAGGCAGCCGGCCAGGACATTCTCAAGCTCGGGCAGCGCCACCAGCCTGCCGTCGGCCTCGCGCAGCGGCGTCAGGTCACGGATCTGGCCCATTGCGATCAGACGCTCGTCGGCCTGGTTCGTCCGCGCCACGGCCTTGAACAGGTAGATCTCCTCGTCCGCGGACGGGAGCCTCGTCAGGTCGAACTCGCGCAGCCGGTCCAGCTGCAGCCGCTCGGCCACCTGCGGGTGGAGGCCACGGATCAGCCGGTCCTCGGCGAGGCCGGCGCCGTCCGGGCGGAACGTGAAGTGGTGCTGCATGGCCGTGCCGCCCGTGTCGGCGATCGTGACCGTGACCCGGTTGATCTGCCCGACTGCCGCGGACAGCCCAGGTGCCGCGAGCAGCTCCCCGATTCGCCTGGCCAGCGGGTCGGCATCCGCCTGGCCCGGCCAGGTGACGTACAGGTCGGCGACCAGGCCGCCCTCAGGCGCCCGCCGGGCCAGCTCCGCGAGCGCGGCGACGGCTTCCGGCAGCCCGGCGGCATCGGTGGCGGCGGCGGCGATCAGGGTCACGCCGCTGGCGCCCGCGGAGCCGGCGGTGACGAAACGGCACCCGGCGACATCGTGCGCGATGACATCGGTGAGCCTGCGGTTGCCGTAGTAGCGGCGGGTCAGCACTTCGAGCAGCGGCGCGTGATCGACGTCGCGGCCGATCCGCTGGCCGATCAGCCGCACCAGCGGCTCCGACGTTGACACCATCGCCTGGATCCGCACGGCGCGGTCGGGCGCGTCCGGGTTACGGTCCAGGTAGCGCAGGTCCTTGCGTACTGCCGCGTACACCTCGGCCCGGTTGCGGCGCAGCAGCGGCTGGGCAAACCATCGGAAGACCACCCCGCGGGCCAGATCGGACACGGCGGGGAATCGCACCTGCGTGGCCTCGATGACATGCTCAAGCGTCAGGCCTGCCCGCTCGCGCAGCGGCTCGGCGGGCGGCGGGCTTGTCAGCCACTCGCGCAGCAGCTCAGCGACAATGCGGGCGCTGCTTGTCATCCGCTGCTGAGCCAGGAAGATCCGGAATACCGCGGTCTCGAGCTCGGGCGTTCGGTCGAGGCCGGCAACGCCGTAATGGCCGAGTACCCGCTTGAGCCTCGCCTCGAAGCCTTCGGTCACGCCGGCTCGCTCGACGTCGAGGCTCTGAAGGTAGCTGTGGAAGTACTCGCGCGGGCTGTGCACCAGCTCGCCGGGCTCTGCCTCCAGGTCGTTCCCCGGCTGGTTGCGGCTGAGTTCCGACAGGTCGGAGAAAACCGTGAGCAGCTCCGGCTCGCCCGGTAGCGGCTGGCCGCCGAGCTCCGCCCGTGCGGCCCGCCAGCCTGCCAGCAGCACATCGCGGTCCGCGGCGTCGCCGTCGAAGCCGAGCAGAAGTCCGCGCAGGTCCTCCAGGCAGAGCCGAGCCCGTTCCGTCGCGGGAGGGTCAGCCGGCGCCGCCGCCAGGTCGATCTCGGCCGTCTGCCCGCCGGCCGGAGAATCCTGGCCGGCGTCCTCGGCCACCACCGGCTCCAGGCGCAGGAGAGGCGCCCCGGCGTCAACCTGGCTGCCGACCGAGACCAGGCATTCCCTGACCCGCGCGCGGAACGGCGCCCGCAGCACCGTCTCCATCTTCATGCTCTCCAGCACGAGGACGGGCGCGTTCGCCTCGACTTCATCGCCGGCGGCCAGCGGCGTGGCGACCACCAGGGCAGGCGCCGGCGAGCGTACTACCCCGCCCTCATCCAGGCTGACCCGGTGCGCGACGCCGTCGACCTCAACCAGGTGGATTGGCCCGTGCGTAGCCGTGATCAGCCGGAACCGCCTGCCGTTGACGACGATCCGGCCGCTGTAGGCGTCAAACCGCTCGAGCTCGACGTCGGCCCGGTGCACGGCATCGCCGGCCGAGATCCCGACCCGGAATCGCCGCGGGCCAAGTCTGGCGACGCGCACGCGGTAGGCGACGCCGCGGAGTTTCAGGTCGAGCGGCCGGCCGGGATCGTGCTGCGCCTGGGGCCGACCACCATGCGCGGTGGCCAGCAGCCGCTGCGTGCTGACCTCCTCCTCGTCCTGATAGGCCTCAATGGCGGCGGCAGCCAGGGCGACAGCCGAGTGCCGGTGAGCGCCAAAGCGGCCCTCTTCCCGGACGCGGTCGATCCAGCCGGTATCCGCGGTGCCCGCGATCACCTCGGGCTCGCCGAGCAGGTCAAGCACGAAGCTCTTGTTGGCGGCGCCGCCCTCGATGACCACCGTGGTCTCGGCCAGGGCCCGGCGCAGGCGGCCCAGGGCCTCGGAGCGGTCGCGGCCGTAGGCGATGACCTTGGCGATCATCGAGTCGAAGTCTGCCGGGATCAGGTCGCCCTCGCCGACTCCGGTGTCGACGCGGATGCCGGGACCGGCGGGCAGCACCAGCCGGGCAATGCGGCCCGGAGCCGGCGCGAAGTCGCGTTCAGGGTCCTCGGCGTTCAGCCGCGCCTCGATTGCGTGCCCGGCCTCGGTCGGCCGGGGACCGTCGAGCTTCCCGCCGTCCGCCACCTGCAGCTGCAGCCTGACCAGGTCCGCGCCGGTGGTCAGCTCGGTCACCGGATGCTCAACCTGGAGCCGGGTATTGACTTCGAGGAACGCCAGCCGCTTGTCCGCCGGCCGGTAGAGGAACTCGACGGTCGCCGCGCCCCGGTAGCCGACGGCCAGCGCCAGCCGCTCGGCCGAGGCCATCAGCTGCGCGGCCTGCTCTGGGGCCAGGACCGGCGAGGCGGATTCCTCGATGATCTTCTGATGGCGCCGCTGGACCGAGCAGTCACGAACCCCGAGCGCCCAGGCCGTGCCCTGGCCGTCGGCGATCAGCTGGACCTCGACGTGCCGGGCACCAGTAACGAGCTGCTCCAGGAACAGGGTGCCGCTGCCAAACGCGCGCAGAGCCTCCTGGCTGGTGCGCTCGAACGAGCCAGCGAGGTCGTCGGCCGAGGTGACGAGGCGGATGCCCCGCCCGCCACCGCCCGCTGCGGCCTTGAGCATCAGCGGGTAGCCGATGCGCTCGGCCGCGGCCAGCGCGTCGTCGAGGCTGGCGACCTCGCCGCCGCTCCACGGCGCGACGGGGACGCCGACCTCCTCGGCGAGCAGCTTGGCCCCGATCTTGTCACCCAGCCTGCGCATCGCCTCGGCGTCCGGCCCGATGAACGTGACGCCGATCTTCACGCAGAGCTCGGCGAACGCCGGGTCCTCAGCGACGAAGCCCCAGCCAACCCAGGCAGCGTCGGACCCGGTCTCGATGAGGGCCCGCTCCAGCACGGCCAGGTCGAGGTAGGGGCGGGCCGAGGCCGGGCCGAGCGGGTAGGCCAGGTCGGCCTCCCGGACGAACATGGCGGCCGCGTCGGTGTCGGTGTATAGGGCGACCGTCTCGATCCGTGCGCCCGTCTCCGCGCACAGGTCCCTGACCGCATGGATCAGCCGCATCGCGGCCTCACCGCGATTGACGATGGCGATGCGACTGAACACCGGCTGAGCCTCCCTGCTAATCCGGCACGCTAGGCCGATTCCGCAGGCCGAGCGATGACTTCACCCGCGTTAATCCTGCTCGGTCCCGAGCGGGCTGACCAAGGCGGGGCAGAACGGATTAAAGAGCCGCCCTTTGTATGAACTCTACAAACTCAGCATCGGGTGCCTGAGGTAGCGGTCCATCCACTCGAGCAGCGCCTCGGCCCGTTCGACCCGCAGCCGCAGGTCGGCCGCGAACGGTGAGTGCGGAACGCCAGGCAGCCGCAGCATCTCCGCCTGCTTGCCGGCCAGCTTCAGCTCGTTGTAGAGGATGTCGCCCTGGGAGACCGGGCAGCGCAGGTCGGCCTCGTGCTCCAGGACCAGCAGCGGCGCCGAGCACTGCGCCGCATACGACGAGGGCGCCATCCGGATGTAGGGAGCCATGGCGGACTCGCCCCCGCCCGGCTGGCTGTCCATCCACGTCGCGATCACGTGCGGGATGTCAGAGCCGAGCATGCCCACCCAATCGGAGACGAGGCACTCGGCCACGCCCGCGCGGAAGCGGTCGCTGTGGGTGAGGAGCCAGGCCGTGAGATAGCCGCCGCCGGACAGCCCGAAGGAGGCGACCCGGTCACCGTCGGCGAGCCCTCCCTCGACAGCCACCTCCACTCCCTGCAGGAGGTCGGCCAGGTCGTAGCGGCCCCAGTCGCCGATGAGCATCGCGGCGTGGGCGTCGCCGTAGCCGGAGCCGCCCCGGAAGTTCACCGACAGCACTCCGTACCCGGCAGCGGTCAGGAGCAGGTTGTCGAGATTGAAGATCTCGCCGTGCGCGGCGAACGGGCCGCCGTGGATGTGCAGGACCGTGGGGTACGGCGCCGCCGACTGCCGAGGCGCCAGGTACCAGCCCTCGATCTCGGTCTCGCCGTCGGCCGTCGGATAGGCGAGGTGGTGGACGTCAAACGGCATGTCCGTGAGCCACCCGGCATTGAGCTCGGTGACCGCCTCGGCCGCCCCCGTCCTGGTGTCGATCACCACAAGGTTCGCTGGCTCGGTGTGCGCCGTGCGCACGGCCAGCAGGCGGGTGCCGTCCAGGTCGATCGGGACGGCCGAATACGACGGCTCGGTAAGTGTCTCGATCCGGATCTCCCCGCTGAGGGCGATCCGGGTGGTCAGCATGCTGCCCCCCTTCTGGATGTACACGTAGGCCCACTCGCCGCCGGGATCGACCAGGATCCGCGGGCCGATCACGCGCGAGTCGAATCCGGCCTGCACGAGCCCGAACATCTGCCCGTCGGTGTCCGGCGCGCGGCTATCGAGGCTGCCGGTCGACGGGTCGAACACCATGAGGTCGATCCGCCGGTTGATCTGCCAGGGCGAGTTGTAGGCCACCCGCCCGTCGGGCAGCCAGGCGGCGACGGCCGTGTACGCGAGGTAGCGCGCGCTCGTCACCTCGGTGATGCTCCCGTCCGGGTACGCGACGATCTTGATCTCGTAGGTCGTCGAGCCGGGCGCGCCGAAGATCCCGAAGAGGATGGCGGTTCCGTCCGGGGACCAGTCGAGGAACGAGATGACGCCGCCCGCGGAGGTGAGCCGATGCGGCTGGCCGCCAGTCGCCGGGACGACGAAGATATCCGTCAGCCGGTCCTCGACCAGTCCCATGCCGTCCATGCGCCAGATCGGCCGGGTGACACGGTAGGCCAGCTCGGGGTCGCGCCGGGGCGCGTCGGAGGCGTCCACCGCCAGGTGCTGGCCGTCCGGCGACCAGGACGGGCCGGCCGGCCCGGTCCCGCGGGCGAACGAGGTCAGCACCGTCGTCTCGCCGCCCGCCAGCGGGCAGACACAGAGCTGGGTGGCGTCGTTGCCGTCGGTATCGCTCTGCACCTGCAGGAACGCCACCAGCGTCCCGTCGGGAGACACCGCCGGCCCAGACTGGGCGGCGTTCGCCGGGGCGAGACGGCGATGCTTGGCGCCGTCCGACACCCACAGGGCGGTGTCCTTGCTCGCTGTCTCACCGTCGAGGGTGTTCGCGACGTAGACCACGGCGGACGAGCCCGGTACGAGCGCGCCGCCACCGAGGTCAACGAAGCGCAGCAGGTCCGAGGGCCGGTACCGGGCTTCAGAGTCCATGCTTCATTTTCTTTGGCGGGCTCAGCACGCGCCAGGCCGATGCCGGCAGGTTCGGCAGCCGCACTCATCCGGCGGGCGAGGTGCGCGACTCTCGTGGCAGCAAGGGAGCAGCACTGGGCCTACGCCGGGGATCGCACGCGCTTGCGCCTCAGCCAGCACGGCGGCCGCCGCCTGCCGGGCATTCTCGCCCGTGTCTGACATCCGCGCGGCGATGAGCCCGGAAACGATCGGCGTCGAGAACGAGGTGCCGCTCCACTTGGCCATGCCGTAGAAATGCCGGGGGTCTCCCGCATACGGAGCGACGTGGCATTCGTAGGTGCCGGTGGTGTAGGCATTGACGAGATCACGGCCGGGTGCGTAGACGTCGACCCACGGGCCGAAGTTACTGAAGGAGGCCCGGCCGCGCCAGTCGCCGCCGAGCGCGCCGACCGATATCACCTCGGCAAACGCAGCCGGCCAGCTAGGCCTGCGCACACCGCTGTTACCAGCCGCGACCACGCATACGGCTCCCCCGTACTCGTGCAGCCGCCTGAGCCACTC
Source organism: Streptosporangiaceae bacterium (assembly GCA_036758685.1). Classification (GTDB taxonomy): domain Bacteria; phylum Actinomycetota; class Actinomycetes; order Streptosporangiales; family Streptosporangiaceae; genus JAJYUU01. The sequence goes on from DAIOWC010000112.1 coordinate 14,225, forward strand.
GCGGAATGCGATCAGCGGAAGATCATGCCGGGACATGCAGGAAATGGTCAGGTGGAAGATGTCCGCGCCGAGACCGAGGGCCGCTTCGAGTCTGGGTACCAGGTCCGATTCGAGTTCGCTCCCCGCGATCGCGAAGGCGCTGGTCACGATGATCTCGGCGGCCGGCGCCATGCAGCGGAGCACGCCAGCGACGAACGTGCCGTGACCGGTGTAGGGCGGGATCAGCGGCGGGTTGACCGCGCCGGGCAACGGCGGCTGATAGACGTCGTAATCCTCCTGCTCGTTGCCCACCGTGACTCCGGCCAGCCATGGATGGGTCGCCGCGGTATCCCGCTGGAGCCCGGTATCGGCCATGTAGACCAGCACCCCGCCGCCGCCATTGTGCCGGCACACCGAGGGATAGGGCTCAATGTCGACATACACCTCCTCGGGTTCGGTGGCCGGGCAGGACGTCGGCTCACCCCCCGCGACGGTCAGAACCTGATTCGGCGTCGCGATGCCGCGGCCCAGGTCCTGGTCAATCAGGTTGAGCGCATCGACCACCGACGGGTGCGGCTCGCCGAGAACGAGCAGCACCACCCCCGCGATCACCCGCCTGATCCGGCCGGGCTCGTCGCGCTTCAGATCATGCTCGTTCTTGTACCCGAGGATCTCCAGCACGCGCCCGAGGTGCTCGTCAGTGACAAGGATCTCGCCCTCGGCGTACATGTAGTGGACGCCGCCGCCCTCTGTCGGGACGACGCTGATCTCCTTTGGGTTCTCCGGAGCATCCCGAAAGGCGGAAATTATCAACTCGATCTCATCGGCAATCTCGGGCTTCAGCCCTAGTCGCCACTCAGGATTGGTCATGCTGGCCCTCCGAACTGATCGACATAGATTTGCCGGTAGCCCGGCCCGTTGCCGGCGAGCGTTAATCCCACCGCGGGCAGGACGCACTGCGGCTGCTGCTGTGCGGAGTGGGAGCCTGACGCCGTGATACCTCGCGGCGGCTGATTTACCGAAGAACGCGCGATAGCCCACTATACGGCCTTAGTACGGATAAATAAGGAGCGACGGCCTGCGGGGCGATCAGAATGCGTTTTTGGAGCATATCGATTAGACCGCGAAGATGCGGAGTATCTACTCTTGCCGCGTGGGCGAAGGCGCGGACGACCTGCTGCAGCTTGCCGTGTCGCGTCCGCACGACGCCCTCGTCGCGGCGCGCGGACTCTTAGCAGCCAGGCCTGGCCCGTTCGAGGCTTCGATCGCCCATCAGGCCGCCGGCATTGTCTTGCGCGACAACGGCGACGTCCATGCAGGCGTCCGTGAACTGCGCCGCGCGCTTCGGCTGGCCCGGCTTGCCCGCTCGCCGGAGCGCGAAGCCGACGTGCTGGCATCGCTGGGGACGGCGCTCGTCCACGCGGGCCGGACGAAGGACGGACTTGCCGCATTTGACACTGCCATCCGGCTATCCGGCGGGGTGCTGCTCGGGCGCGTACTGCACCGGCGGGGCGTCGTGTTGTGGTTCCTCGGCCGGTACCCGGCGGCCATCGAAGACTTTCGCCGCGCGGTCAGCGTCCTGCAGCCGGCCGGTGATGAGCTCTGGACGGCGCGGGCGCTTACCGCCCGCGGGCTCGCCTATCTGGACGTCGGGTCTGCTGGCCGCGCCCGCGCGGACTTTGCCGCCGCGGGCCGGCTGTACGCGCAGACCAATCAGGAGCTTGAATCGGCTCGCATGGTGCTCAATCGCGCCTGGGCCGCGTTCCAGGGCGGTGACCTGCCCGCTGCTCTGTCGCTCCTGGACGAAGCCGGCTCCCGCTACCGGGCGCTGAACCTGCCGACGCCATCACTCAGCCGGGACCGCTGCTACGTACTCTTGGCGGCCGGGCTGACCAGCGATGCGCTGGCCGAGGCCGACGCCGCGGTGCGAGATATCGAGCAGGCTGGTGGCCGGTCGACCATCAAGGCGGAGTTGCTGCTGACCGCAGCCAGCTGCGCGCTGGCCGCTGATCGCCCGCAGCTAGCCGCTGACCGGGCCCAGGCTGCCTACCGGCTGTTCCGGTCGCAGCGCAGTGCCTGGTGGCAGGCTCAGACGAGGCTTGTACTCATCGAGGCGCACTACGCGGCCGGGGTCGTCTCGGGCCAGCAGCTCCGGGCCGCGAACCGCGCCGCCGACCGGCTGCAAGAACTGGGCTCGGGTCAGGCAACTCAGGCGCGCCTCCTCGCCGGGCGGGTGGCACTGGACCTAGGGCACCGCGACGTCGCCATTCGCCATCTCACTGCGGCGGCCCTCGGCCGGCGACGCGGCCTGGCCATGGCCCGCGTCAGTGGCTGGCTCAGCGAGGCGCTGCGAGCGGAGGCCGCGGGCGATCCGCGGCGAATGCTGATCGCTTGCCGTCGCGGGCTGGAGGTCCTCGATGAGCACCGCTGGACTCTCGGTGCATCTGAGCTTCGAGCGCGGGCCACTGCTCAGGGCGCCGAGCTGGCCATGCTCGCGCAGCGTTACGCCGCCCGCCAGCGCCGGCCCCGGCTCGTGCTGGCCTGGAGTGAACGCTGGCGGTCGACCGCCCTCGCAGTCCCGGCGGCGCGGCCGCCGGCGGGAGCCGAATTCGATGCCAGCCTGGCGGCGCTGCGCCAGATAATGCGCCGGCTGGAGGAGGCGCGACGGCGTGGCGACCCGAGCGCGGCCCTGGAACGCGAGCAGCTCCGGCTCGAGCGGACGGTCCGGGCAAGCTCGCTGCGGGCGAAGGGCGCACCCGCCGGCGACAGCGCCCGCCTCGCCGTCCAGGCGGTGCTGGCGGAGCTCGGCCGGGCCCAGCTGATCGAGATCGTCGACGTCGACGGCACCCTGCACGTGCTGGTCTGTGCCGCGGGACGAGTGCGGCAGTTCACAGCCGGACCTACCCGTGACGCCATCCGCGCGGCCGACTTCGCCCGCTTTGCGCTCCGCCGGATGGCGAGAGGCAGGACCGACGACGATCTCGATAGTGCCGCCGCGATCCTGAAGTCGGCCGGGCCGAAGCTGCAGGATGTCATCTTCGGCCCGGCCGCCGCGGTGCTGGGCGACAACCCCGTCGTCGTCGTACCGCCGGGCAAGCTGCACGCGATCCCGTGGGCGGTGCTGCCAGTGCTCACCGGCAGCAATTTCAGCGTCGCCCCGTCAGCGAGTGCCTGGATGCGGGGGCACGCTGCTAGGCCTCCCGCGAGGCGACGGGTCGTCCTGGCGCGAGGGCCGGGCCTGGTGACCGATGGCGCCGAGGTGCCTCCGCTGGCGGCGCTCTACGACGATGTAACCGTCCTGTCCGGTGTGACCGCCACGGCCGGCCGGGTGCTGTCGGCGCTCGACGGGGCCTGGCTCGCCCACGTCGCGGCGCACGGAAGCTTCCGCACCGACAGTCCGCTCTTCTCCTCACTGCGCATGCACGACGGCCCGCTCACCGTCTATGACTTCGAGCAGTTGCGCCGTGCGCCGTACCGGCTAGTCCTTTCGAGCTGTGACTCCGGCGTGCTCGCACCCGTCGGTGCCGACGAGCTTCTCGGCCTGGTGAGCAGCCTGCTGCCGCTCGGCACGAGCGGCATAATCGCGAGCGTTCTCCCGCTCAATGACCACGCCGTAGTCCCGCTGATGATCAGCCTGCACCAGTGCCTGCGCGCCGGTCACAGCCTCGCCGAGGCTCTGGGCAACGTCCGGCGTGAGACCGCGGCCGATCCGGTCAGCCAGGCAGCGGCGCTGTCACTGCTCGCATTCGGCGCCGGCTGACCGGACGGCCCGGACTTCGCGCCCGGTCACAGAGTCGTCCAGCCGGTCAGCACCTCGAGGCCGGTAGCGGTGCGGCACTGCAGCCGGAAGGGGCCGGACGGTATCGGCTGAATCGAGAAGCAGCCGATCTCATCCGCGGATACAGGGGCCTCCGAGCCGGGCTGAGACTGCACGATGATCGTTGCCGCCTGAGCCGGGACGACCTGGCCGACCAGCGCGTCCTGCGTAACCTCAAGCTCGATGGTCAGATGCGCTGAAGTGAAGGTCAGTGCGCGGATGGACGCCGTCTCTGCCCGCAAACTCAGTGCCTGATCCAGCTCACGGGTGGAGTCATAGGTCAGCTGGGCAAGCTCCGCATCAATGTTGTGCCAGGCGAAGGCGTCCTTGCCGGCTTGCACGAACTCGTCAGGGACCGCCAGCCGGGCCAGGACAGCCTGCCGCAGTGCCACGACGAGTTCCTCGTTGTCCCAGGCAGCAGTCATATTCACCTTCCGGATTCCCTGACTTTGACCCTGCCGGACTCGTCGCCGAGGACCGCGGCCAAGTGCGGCGAGCGGCGCAGCCGGTTCAGGCAGCGGGCGCGCGTGGGACCGATGCTGCCCACGGGAATGCCCAGCGCGGCGCTGACCTCAGCGTAGCCGGGCGGTGGATCACTCATCAGCATCGACAACAGCGCGTGGCAGCCAGCCGGAAGCTCCGCGAAGGCCGCCCGGAGCGCGGCGTTGCGTTCCGCTTCGATGAGGTCATCCTCAATCATCGGGGCGGACGGATCCGGCGGCATGAACTCCCCCGTTGGCAAACCCCCTGGGTCATGTCGGCGACGCGCCCGCAGCACGCGGAAGCACTCATTCCTGGTGGTTGTCGCCAGCCAGCCGGGCAGGGCCCCTGGATCACGCAGACCGCCGACATGCTCGACCAGCAGTAACCACACCGTCTGCCCGACGTCGTCGATATCGGGGCGACTCAGCTGGTACCGAAGGCAGATCGACCACACCAGCGGTGCGTACCGTTCGACGATCTCGTTCCATGCGGCCTGGTCGCCTTCGGCCACCCGGGTGACCAGGGCAATTACCGACGGGTCGTCACGCATGCATGTCCCTTCCGAGCCCCAGATCCAGAATATTCGCCTACCCGGTCCCGATACAGATGCCGATGACTTCGCTCGCCCCGGTCTCCACCGCCGTGCCGGCCGGCGGGTTCTGGCTCACCACGTTGCCGTCGTCGCTCGCGCCGCACTCGCTGACGCTGGTGGTGGTCACGACGAGCCCCTGCCCCTGCAAGGTGCTCGTCGCCTGGCTTTGCGTCTGGCCGACCACGTCCAGCACGTCGATCATCGAACTCGCCGAATCGCACGGGCTGATGACGATGGTGGAGCCCGCCGGGACCGAGGAGCCGGGGACCGGATTCTCGCTCACCACGTCGCCGTCGTCCTTAGGCGGGCAGTCACTGGTAGTAACGGTTGTCACCGCCAGCCCCTGGCCGGTCAGGGAGCTGGTTGCCTCGCTCTGCGTCTGACCGATGACATTCGGCACGGTCACCAGGGCAGGTGTGCTGGTCCCGGAACTCTGGCTCGTCCCGGAACTCTGGCTCGTCCCGGAACTCTGGCTCG
>DAIOWC010000113.1:0-4440 GCA_036758685.1 Streptosporangiaceae bacterium
CGCTGGCGCGCCTGGCAGGACTCGAACCTGCGACCGGCTGCTTAGAAGGCAGCTGCTCTATCCGGCTGAGCTACAGGCGCTTACGGGCCACATTGTGCCCGATGGAAGTCACACGCGGGACACACCTTTGTCGTGGCGGTGGCTGCGCGCGACCAGCGTATTGCCTATCGTCATGTCCCATGCCCCGCTGTCGCCCTGATCCATCACCATGCCCGCCGGGGGTGAGGCGGTGAACGGCGCCCTTCTGGTGGCGGGAACGACCTCAGACGCGGGCAAGAGCGTCATCGCCGCCGGAATCATCCGCTGGCTGCGCCGCGAGGGCGTCAGCGTGGCGCCGTTCAAGGCCCAGAACATGTCGCTCAACTCGTTCGTCACGGCCGACGGCGCCGAGATGGGCCGGGCCCAGGCCATGCAGGCCGCCGCCGCTGGCGTGGAACCCGACGCCCGGATGAACCCGGTCCTGCTCAAGCCCGGTGCCAGCGGCAGCCAGATAGTCGTGCTCGGCCAGCCCATCGGCGAAGTCGACGCCGCCGAATACGCGGAGCACGCCAGCCGCCTGCTCGACGTGGCGCTGGACAGCCTGGGCCAGCTGCGCCAGGAGTACGACGTGGTCATCTGCGAGGGCGCCGGAAGCCCGGCGGAGATCAACCTGCGCGACACCGACATCGCGAACATGGCTCTGGCCAGGGCCGTCGGGCTCCCGGTCGTCCTGGTCACCGACATCGACCGCGGCGGAGCGTTCGCCGCGCTGCACGGCACGCTGGCGCTGCTGTCGCCCGAGGACCAGGCCCTGGTGGCCGGCTTCATCATCAACAAGTTCCGCGGCGACCTCGCCCTGCTCGAGTCGGGTCTGGGCGCGCTGCGCGGGCTGACCGGCCGGCCGGTCCTCGGCGTGGTGCCCTGGTCCGACGGCCTCTGGATGGACGCCGAGGACACGCTCAGCCTGACGGCACGGGCCTCGACCGCGCCCCCGCACGGCCAGGACGTGCTGCGCGTCAGCGTCGTGCGGCTGCCCCGGATCAGCAACTTCACCGACGTCGACGCCCTGGCCGCCGAACCCGGCGTACTGGTCCGCCTCGCGACCACGGCCGCCGAGCTCGCCGACGCTGACCTGGTCATCCTGCCGGGAACGAGGGCCACCGTGGCCGATCTCGGCTGGCTCCGCGAGCGTGGCCTGGCGGACGCGATCGCGGCCAGGGCCAGGGCCGGACGGCCGGTACTCGGCATCTGCGGCGGCTATCAGATGCTGGCCACCGAGATCTGCGACGACGTCGAGTCCGGCGCGGGCCAGGTCTCGGGGCTCGGCCTCCTGCCCGCGAGCGTCACGTTCGCCGAGGCCAAGACCCTCGGCCGGCCTGCGGGCACCGCGTACGGAACGCAGGTCAGCGGCTACGAGATCCATCACGGCATCGTGACCGTGACCGGGATGTTGGCCGAGCCGTTCCTGGATGGCTGCTACCTGGGCACAGTCTGGGGCACGAGCTGGCACGGGACGCTGGAGAACGACGAGTTCCGCCGGGCGTTCCTCACCGAGGTCGCGGCGTTCGCCGGGCGCGACTTCAAGCCGGCTCCCGACACCAGCTTCGCCGAGCTCAGGCAGGCCAGCCTGGACCTGCTGGGCGATCTGGTGGCCGAGCACCTGGACACCGCGGCCCTGTGCCGGCTGATCGAGGGCGGGCCGCCGCCGGGCCTGCCGGTGGTGCCGCCAGCCGGATCGCGCGGGCCGGCCCGCGTTTAGGCCGGGGCCGCCGCGGGCTGCTCGGCCGTGCCCGGCGGCTCATCGTCGGACGGGGAGCTGGTCAGGGATGCCGCTCGCAGCGCCGGAATCAGCGCGCCCAGGATCAGCGCACCGGCCACGCACGCAAGCCCGCCGCTCACCACGGAGAACTCCAGTCCGGCGAGACTGGCGACGCCCCCGGCCTCGACGTTCCCGAGAGCAGGCGCCGTGGTGACCTGCGCCAGGTAAAGGCTGCTGACGCGACCGCGGAGCGGATCAGGGGTGTAGCGCTGGAGGAGCGTGTTGCGCAGCACCTCGGAGATCAGGTCGCCCGCGCCCGCCAGCGCGAGGAACACCAGCGCCAGCGGCAGGATCCGGACCAGCCCGAACGCTGCGATCGCCGCGCCCCAGACGATGCCCGCGCCGATGATGACAAGGCCCGGCCGGCGCAGGCGGCCGGTCCAGCCGCTGGTGGCCGCGCCGACCATCGCGCCCAGTCCTGGCGCCGCGACCAGCAGGCCGAACGTGGCCGACCCGCCATGGAAGTGCTGGCTCGCCAGCGCCGGGAACAGCGCCGAGGGCATGCCGAACAGCATCGCGTTCGTGTCGACGAGCAGCATGCCGCCCACGACGCCATTGCGGCGCACGTACCGCAGCCCTTCGGCCAGTGAGCGCAGCCCCGGCCGCTGGGCCCGGGTCTCGGGCGGCAGCGGGCCCACGGTCGTCATCGCCACCGCGAAGATCGCGAAGCACGCCGCGTCGATCGCGTAGCAGCTGGCTACGCCGCCGGATCCGGCAATGAGTATCCCCGCTAGGGCGGGGCCGCCGAGCTGGCCGAGCTGGCTGGCCGTGGCGTTCAGCGCGGCGGCGGCCGCGAGCCGGTGCTCCCCGACCAGCGCCGGGGTCGCCGCGGTCGAAGCCGGCGAGCTCAGCCCGGACAGCAGCCCGATGCCGAACGTGAGCAGGTAGAGCGGCCAGAGCTGCGGCCGCGAGAGCAGGCTGTTGGCCATGAGGCCGGCGGCCAGCGCGGCCTGCGGCAGCCGGACCGCCATGAGCAGAGTCCGCCGGTCGTGCCGGTCCGCCAGCATGCCGCCGGCCAGGAGCCCGATGAACATGCCGGAACTGGCGACGAGCGTCAGCAGGCCCACGTCCAGCGAGCTGTGGGTCAGGCCGTAGACCTGCCAGTTCGCCGCGGTGGTCGCGACGGCGTTGCCCGCCATGGACACGAACCGGCCGGCGAACAGCCGGCGGAAGTCACGGCTCTCGCGCAGCGGCGCGATGTCGATCGCGATCTGCCCGATACGCAAAGCCCGCTCCGGTTCGTGGGTGCGCCGTCCGCCGCGGCCGCCTCAGCAGGCTACTGGCCGACCCTGACCCGTTTGTCCGGTGCCCCCGGCGCGGGCAGCGGCCGGGCGACGACCGGCGGCGCGGCAGCACGTTCCCGTTCTTATGGAAATTATTGGCCTATTAATCGTGACCACGGGAGGCCGGCGACGGCAATTAACTACTGTCAGCGAGTGAAAATTATGGGAACGGCGACTGCCGTCGGGCTCGTGATCGCGGCGTGCGCGGTAGTGGGGGCCAACAGGCCATCTGCCTGGGCCGAAGTGCCATCTCCGCTGTGGGTTGCGGCCGGCGCGACCCATAAGGGCGGCGGCACAAGTTGCACCGAGCCCGGCTACAACAGCATTCAGGCGGCAATTAATGCGGCCAGCTCCGGCCAGCCAGTCGACGTTTGTGCCGGCATTTATCCGGAGCAGCTGCAGATAACAAAGTCAGTGGCGATCGAGGGACACGGCGACGTCGTGGTGCGGCTTCCGGCGGGCGCGGCGGAGTCGACAACTGCGTGCGACAAGGCCATCGACCAGGGCGATCAGGACGGGATCTCGGTGTGCGGTCACGTCACTGTCAGCCTCACCGGGATCGTGATCGACGCCGCGTGGCCGGCGGCTACCTGCAGCGACGCGCTGTACGGGATTCTCGTCGGCGGCGGGGCGACGCTCGATTTCGAGCATTCCCGGATCACCGCCGCGGGCGCCGTGCCGCTGAACGGCTGTCAGGGCGGAGTCGGGATCGGGGTCGGCGACTCGATCCCGACGCCAGAGCAGGTCGGGCACCTGGTTCTGAGCGACTCGACGGTCGCGGGCTATCAGAAGGACGGCATCGCGGTCGACGGCAGCGGCTCGACCGCGTCGATCACCGGGACGACGGTCACCGGCATCGGGCCGACCACGCAGATCGCGCAGAACGGGATCCAGGTCAGCGACGGCGCCTCGGCCGTGGTCGCTGGGAGCACGATCTCGGGGGATGAGTGTGATTACCCGAAGATGTGCGGGGCGGACGGGCTGACCCAGACCCAGGCGGCCGGGGTGGCCATATTCGGTACGGACGCCGCGGTGACCGTGAGCAAGTCCGTGATCTCCGACAGCGATGCCGGCGCGTATTACCAGGCCGATCCAGCGGGACCGCCGCCCGCCCGGCCCGAGACGACATTCGCGGGGGACCAGTTCCGGGGCGACCGCTTTGAGGCCGTTCAGCTTGATCAGGGGTCGGCGCTGGTCGATGGCTGCACCCTGACCGGGGGCGATGTCGGTGTCGAGGTCATCCAGTACGCGGGACAGACGTTCGGCGTGAACTCGGTCGTGAAGGACGCCACGATGCGTGGCCAGACGGTTGCGAGCGTCGACGTTCTGTCCGACCGGGCGGCTGGCGACGAGCCGGGG
>DAIOWC010000113.1:4540-8036 GCA_036758685.1 Streptosporangiaceae bacterium
GGGGCCCGAGCCGGGCCTGACCGCTGGTCGCGCTCAGGCCCGGCCCCCCTACCGCTCGGGCCGACTCGGCTGCGATCGGGCCGGATCCCGATCGCGGCGAACTCCCAGCGCGCAGGCGGTGCCGAGCTGGCGGCTGGCGGCCGCGATCGCCCAGGCCGGGCCGAGCTCGGGACATTGCCCCAGGCAGGCGGCCTGCGTGTCAGCAGAAACTAGAACAAGTTCTACCTAGAAGTCAACCAGCTTTCAGGGCGTGGCGCGGTCGGGGAGCAGCTGGCGCCAGATGCGGAGGCCCCGGATGATCGGGACCGATTCTCAGTGCTATGCGCTGACTATCGGTCCCGATGTCTGGGCGTGCCGTGGCGCCTGCGACATCCTGACACTTTGGGTTGCTGTTACGCGTAGCTTGCCCCGGTTCTCACCAACCCAAAGTGTCAGGATGTCCGGACCATTGGCCGCTGCGGCGGGCGGCAATCTGACATACCCGGGGTTTCGGTTGGCTCGAACCCACATGAAAGGGACGAAAAGGCAACTGAAACTCCGGGTATGTGGCGGGGCGGGCCCAGCGGCGGGGTCGCCCGGCGGCGGGGGGTCGGCCGGCGGGTTCGGGCGGCTCGGCGGCGGGGGGTCGGCCGCCGGGTTCGGCGGCGCTCGGCGGGGCTCGGCGGGGCTCGGCGGGGATCGGCGGGCAAGGGGGCGCGAGATTGGCCGGCGACCGGCGTGGGCCCCACCGGCGGCTGGGCGGCTTGGAAGGTTTGGGGCGATACGCGCCCTACCGGCCGGTCTTTGGAGCGCCAGTTGACCTCGGTCTGGCCGACACGGCGCCCTTACCACGCTGGATACCTGGGTATGTGGGACAGTTGATCGACTTCAAACCGAAGGAGTGACATGGCTCTGCCAACCCTGACCCCGGAGCAGCGCGCCGACGCGCTGGCGAAGGCCCAGGCTGCGCGCAAGGAGCGCAGCGAGCTTCTGGCCTCGGTCAAGGCCGGGAAGGTCAGCATCGCCCAGCTGCTCAACCGCAAGGACGATGTCGCCAAGAAGACCAAGGTTGCCCAGGTCATCAAGGCCCTGCCTGGCTACGGCCCGGCCAAGGCCGCCGCGGTCATGGAAGAGGCCGGGATCGATGACAATCGGCGCGTGGGTGGCCTCGGCGAACAGCAGCGGCGCAAGCTGCTCGACGCTGTCGGCTGACATTTCCTGGCACTAGAACTGAATACGGCCAGCCCGGCTGACGTTAGCGACATCTCGCCCTAAGGTGGCGAGCGTGACTAATGCCGCGAATTCTCTAGACGACATTCTGGAGCCGGAACGACAGTCCCTGGAGCTGGCCTGGCAGGCATTGCTGGCGGGCACTACGCCGGTAGGAGCGGTCGTGGTGGATGCGGCCGGCACGGTCATCGGGACCGGCCGCAACGCCGTCTACGCTCCTGCCGATCCGCCCTCGATCTCAGCCAGTTCGCTGGCGCACGCCGAGGTGAACGCGCTCCTCGGCCTGCCGGTCGGTGGGGTGCATTCCGACTGTCGGCTGGTGACCTCGCTTGAGCCGTGCCTGATGTGCGCCGGCGCGGCGCGGATGGCGACGGTCGGTGCGCTGACCGTGCTCGGCGCGGACCCGTTCAGCGGCTCGAGCTGGGTGCTGGCCTCGCCCATGTACAGCCGTCGGCGTCCGGTACGGGTGACCGGGCCGCGCACCGACCGGATCGGGCGCCTCGCCTCGGGACTGCACGTGGCCTACTACCTGCGGCGCCGACCGGACGGCTCAGTCATTTCGGCTTACCGCAGCTTGCGGCCCGATCTGCATGCCGCCGGCGAAGCGCTCGTCGGCGCGGGCCTGTTTGACCTGACGGAGCGGCAAGTCCCCTGGTCGGAAGCGGGGCCGACGCTGCTCGCCGCCCTCTAGCGCTGGCATCATGAGGGATAGGTCAGCGTGCCTGCCGAGTGAGGAGCATGTCATGCATCAGCCGCCCATCCCGCACGTCGCGGGCTCTGATCCGGAGGTCGCCGACCTGATCCAGGCCGAGGCGCGCCGGCAGTTCGAGAAGCTCAGGCTGATCCCGTCGGAAAACTACGTCTCCGTCGCCGTGCTCGAAGCCAGCGGGACCGTCCTCACGAACAAGTACTCAGAGGGCTATCCGGGCCGGCGCTACTACGAGGGCCAGCAGTACATCGACCCGCTGGAGCGGCTGGCGGTGGAGCGGGCCCAGATTCTGTTCGGCGTCGACCACGCCAACGTCCAGCCGTACTCGGGCTCCCCGGCGAACCTGGCCGTCTATCTCGCCTTCATGCAGCCAGGCGACACCGTGATGGGCATGGCCCTGCCGATGGGCGGCCACCTCACCCACGGCTGGTCGGTATCGGCGACCGGCAAGTGGTTCAACGCCGTCCAGTACGGCGTCCGGGCCGACACCGGGCGGGTTGACCTGGATGAGGTGCGGGACCTGGCGCGGCGCGAGCGGCCGAAGCTGATCTTCTGCGGCGGGACCGCGATCCCGCGGATCATCGACTTCCCGGCGTTCGCCGAGATCGCGCGCGAGGTCGGGGCGGTCCTGGTCGCCGACATCGCGCACATCGCCGGCCTTATCGCGGGCGGAGCGCATCCGTCGCCCGTCGGGTACGCGGACGTCATCACGACCACCACCCACAAGACTCTCCGCGGACCGCGCGGGGCGATGATCATGTCGACGGCCGAGCACGCTTCGGCCGTGGACAAGGCGGTGTTCCCCGGCCTGCAGGGCGGCCCCCACAACCACACGACCGCCGCGATCGCCGTGGCGCTGCGCGAGGCGGCGCAGCCGTCGTTCCGCACCTATGCCGAGCAGATCGTCGCCAACGCCAAGGCCCTGGCTGACGCCCTGCTGGCCCGCGGCTACACGCTTGTCTCCGGCGGCACCGACAACCACCTGATCCTCATGGACGTGACCGCGCAGGGCATCGGCGGCAAGCCGGCCGCGAAGGCCCTGGACCGCGCGGGCATCGAGGTGAACTACAACACCGTGCCGTTCGATCCGCGCAAGCCATTCGACCCGTCCGGGCTGCGGATCGGGACCCCGGCCATCACCACCAGGGGCCTGCAGCCGGCGCACATGGAGCAGATCGCTGCCTGGATGGATGAGGCGATCATCGCCGCGTCCAAGGAGGACGACGAGGTGATCGAGCGCATCGCCGCCGAGGTCAGGGAGCTGATGAGCGGGTTCGCGATGCCCGGCTGGGCCCGGCCGGCCTGACAGCCTTCTTCCCTGACTCGCCCTTGCTCCCGCCGCGAAACGAATGTATGTTCGAAGAAGAGCAAGGCTGCCTGTCTTCCCCTGGGCAGTCGCCGGCATCCGGCCGGCGCCGCGACCAGGGAGAGACTCACCATGCGCCCGACCCGTGCGGAGCCGATCGAGGTCTGGCTCCGGCATAGCCGGCCGGCGAGGTTCGTCTGGCGCGGGCGGCTGTACACGGTCCTGTTCGTGCTTGATCATCGCTTCGGCCAGCCGCAGGCGGATCCGGGCGA
>DAIOWC010000113.1:8136-19435 GCA_036758685.1 Streptosporangiaceae bacterium
GCGCCGGCGCGGTATGAGCTGAGCCACGACCTTGCCACCGACCGGTGGATGCTCTCGCGAACGTAGCGCGCGGGCGGCCCTCCGCAGGCGCGCGCAGCGGCTGGGCCGATGGCCCGGCGCGTCGCGCGCGCTTGGCTGGTTTCGCCAACTAGTCTCCTGGTTCTGAGAGCGACGCCTGCTTGCAACCCGAAGCGCAGTCCGGCGGGCGGTGCGCTCGGCGCCTTGTCAGGGGGCAGGGCGAGGGGGCAAGAAAGCGGTCTTTTTGTCATGCTTCCGCAACGGCTGTCACGCGTGCTGCGGCAAATCCTGGCGTTAACCACGTGGCTCGCGTTCGGCGCGGCCGCGGCGAGCCCGGCCTTCGCGGCCGGCGCCGCCAGGCCGGGGGCGCACTCGCCGGCTACCCAGCCGGCGATGAAGTTCGTCCGCTACCACGGATACCGCTTCGCGGTTCCCCGGTCGTGGCCCGTCATCAGGCTGTCCCGGAGTCCGGACACCTGCGTGCGGTTCGATCTGCACGCGGTCTACCTCGGGACGCCCGGCGCCAACCAGAACTGCCCGAGCTGGCTGGTCGGCACGACCGAGGCCCTGCTGATCGCGCCCGGCGCGCCGTCGGCGCAGCGAAGCTCGGTCGAGGATCCCGTCGCGCGGCAGATCGTCACCTCCGCGCCCGGCATCCGCGTGACCGCGACGTTCGACACCAGCCCCGGGCTTGTCGGCTCGATTCTGGCGAGCGCTCGCCTGTCCGCGCCGCAGGTCGAGACATCGGCCCCGGCAATCGCGGCGGGATCGGCGGCCGGGGCGGGCACTGGCGAGGCCGTGTCGGCGCGGCACGAGAAGGCGGGTCCGGGCGTGGTGTTCGGGCATGCCTCCCCCGAGCTTCCGTCCGTGGTCGCCAACGACGTGGGCCTCGGCTTCGACGCGTGCGCGACCCCGAGCGCCGCCTACATGCGGGCCTGGCGGCTCCACTCGCCCTACCGCGCCGTTGGCATCTACATCGGCGGCTCGGACCGCGCGTGCGACCAGCAGAACCTGACGCCGGCCTGGGTCCGCGCGGAGGCGGCCGCGGGCTGGCGGTTCGTTCCGATGTACGTCGGCCCGCAGGCCTCGTTCTCCCAGCTGTCTGACCCGGCGCGCCAGGCCCCTGCTGCCGCCGCCGACGCGGTGGCCGATGCGCAGCGCCTGGGCTTCGGGCCGCAGACACCGCTCTATTACGACATGGAGGCCTACCCGGCGGGCGAGACCGGCCCGGCGCTTGGGTTCCTGTCCGCCTGGACGAACGCGCTGCACCGGCTCGGCTACCGGTCGGGGGTGTACAGCAGCTCGGAGTCCGGAATAGCCGACCTCGCCCAGGTCTACCGCTCGGGCCGGTTCGCGATGCCCGACGCGATCTTCGACGCCCTCTGGAACGGGTCGAAGAACGTCGGCGACGCGGTCTACCGGCGCGGCGAGTGGGCCGACCGGCGGCGGCTGCACCAGTTCAGCGGCAACGTCCTGGAGACATTCGGCGGGGACACGATCGACATCGACCAGGACTACCTGGACCTGGCGCTGACCGCCGCGGGCGGCACCGCGCAGGCCGCGCCCGGCGCGATCCTGGATGACGCCTCCACCAGCGTCTTCTACGCGGGTGCCGGCCACCATCTGTGGGAGGAATCGAAATCGGCGTCGGGAGCGTGGTCTGCCGTCAACCTCGGCGGGGACCTGACCTCACCGCCAAGCGTCGTCCAGACGGGCCGATCGGACCTGGCCGTGTTCTACCGGAGTACCACGGGCGACCTCGTAGTGCGCCGGCGCTCGGGGTCGCGATGGCTGCCGGCGCAGGCGCTGCCGCAGATGGGCTACGTCACCGGGCCCGCCGCCGTCGCGCAGCCCAACGGCGTGATCGACGTCTTCTGGGCCGGCCACTACGACCGGCACCTGTGGCACGCCCAGTTCAACCCCGGCCAGGGCTGGAGCGGGCCGCAGCCACTGCTCGGCAGCCTGGCCAGCCCGCCGTATCCGGTGGAATCCCGCGGCGGCCTGATCCAGGTCTTCTGGGAGGGCACTAATCGCAGGCTGTGGCGCGTGGCGCGCCCGATTGGCGGCGGGTGGACCGCTCCGCAGAGCCTGGGCATGGCGCCCATGGGCGGGCCGCCGCACGCGGTCGCGCAGGCCGACGGCGAGGTCGACGTGTTCTGGCGCGGCGCCATCCCGCGCTCGATCTGGGCGGCGTTCATTCCCGCGGTCAGCCGGGTGGTCGGCCCGGTGAACCTCGGCGGCCAGGTCTCGGGCGAGCCCTGGCCGGTCATCGCGGCCGGGGTCGAGAGGGTGTTTTTCCGCAGCGAGAACGGGCAGCTATTTGAGTTGCAGCGGGGCCGCGCGGGGAACTGGGGCGCCGCGGAGAGGGTGGGAACTATTGGCCACCTCACGTCGGCGCCGTTTGCCGCCACGGGCGCCAGCAACGCTCCGCTCGAGCTGTTCTGGACCGGAGCGGCCGCCAGGCTGTGGTCGGCGACCCTCACCGCGCCGGGCGGCTGGCGGCGGCCAGTTGATCTTGGCGGCGTGGTGCAGTGACCGGGATGGGCCCGATCTCAAGGCTGGTGGCCTATCCTGGTGCCTGCCGTACCGCCGCGGCCTGGTCCGCAGCGTTCTGAACGGCGGCGTGGTTTCGCCGGATAGCTTCGGCCGATTCCCGTACTGTTGTACCTGTCTGGCTGTACCTGTCTTGGCCCCGCTGAAGGCTTTCGTCGAGCTAGGAAACTCATGACCGCTGAACCGGAGAAGCCCGCTCCTGCCGCGCGCCACGCCGCTACTAGCCCGGTCCGCCCGAAGGGTGACGCAGTCACGGCGGCAGTCCTGCGGCTGCTGCCGGGCCCGATCAGGCGCAAGATGGAGACCGAGGCGGGCAAGCGATTCTCCCGGTTCATCCCGGTGGCGGTTGCCGCCGTCGTGTCCAGCCAGGTCACGCTCGCGATCCTGACCGGCGTCAACATGAGCGCCGGCAAGGCGGCGCTCTGCGCCTCGATCGTCGGCGCGGCGGTCAGCTACCTGCTCAGCCGATGGGCGTGGGAGCGCAAGGGCCGCCCGGACCTGCTCCGGGAGACGGTGCCGTTCTGGCTGCTGTCGTTCGCGGTCTGGGGCGTCCTCTCGCTGGTCACGCACTACGCCGGCGCCTACGCGCTGCATCACAACCTGCACCACCTTCAGAAGCACCTGGTGGTCCAGGGCACCTACTTCGCGGCCAACTGCGTGACGTTCGTCCTGCGGTTCCTGATCATCCACTACGTGCTGTTCGCCGACCGGCGGCGGCAGGCGGAGACGGCCGGCCAGACAACGGCTCAGGCGCCGGCCGAGGCGCCCAAGGCGGCCGGCCCCGCGGCCGAGGCCCTGGGTAATGGCAGCGACGCCCAGGACATGGCCCTGACCGCGGACTCGACCGGCCCGCTTCCGCGCCAGAACTGATTGGCCCGGGGACGACCCCGGACCCCCGCGAGACTTGCTAGCCACCCCGCTTGTCGTTCCCTGCTATGCAATGCTGGGAAATCCAATGGCGGCCGGAGGAGGTGGCGGCTTGACCTGGCCGAACGGGGCGTCGGTCGAAACCGATCCGCGCGCCGAGGAGGCGTACCGCGTTCTGCGGGAACGGATCGACCTCACGCGGCTGCCCAAGCACAGCCGGGACGTGACCGAGCGGGTGATCCTGGCCAGCGCCGACTTCGATTACTTCACCGACCTTGTCTGCGACGAGGAATCCCTGGCCGAGGGCGTCGCCGCGCTGGCCGCCGGGGCCCCGGTCGTCGCGGACAGCGCGATGGTCGCGGCGGGGATTACCGGGTGCCCGGTGCTCTGCAAGGTCAACGAGCCGCTGACCCGACGGCTGAGCCGGACCGCCGGGATCACGAGGGCGGCGGCGGCCGTCAGGCTCGCGTTCGGCGAGGCCGGGCCGGGCGCCGTGTGGGTGGTCGGCGGCGGCTCGGCCGCTCTGGCCGAGATCCTGAGCCGCGGCGTAGAGCCGGCGTTCGTCGTCGGCTTGCCCGCCGGCTTCCTGGGCGCCGCGGGCGCTAAGGACGCACTGCGCGCGGCCGGCATCCGCTCGGTCAGTAACGTGTCGGAGAAGGGCGGGCCGAGCGTGGCGGTGGCCGCGTTCAATGCGCTGCTGAGATCCGCGTGCGAGCTGGCGGGATCGCGGGCCGGCTGGGGGGACGACAGCGAGGCGGCTCTGGCCGACGACGATGGCGCTGGCTGGTAGCGCCAGGACGGAGTAACCGACGTGATGCCCGATGGCGCGCCGGCTGACGGCGGGCCAGGAAGCGGCGCGCCCGGAAGCGGCATGCAAGGCGACGACTGGATGTTCCCCGCGGATCAGCGGGCGGCCGTCTACCGCGTGATCGAGGAGCGCCGCGACGTGCGGCGCGGGTTCCGGTCCGACCCGATACCCGCGGACGTCCTCGAACGCGTGCTGGAGGCGGCGCACCGGGCGCCGTCGGTCGGGTTTTCCCAGCCATGGGACTTCATCGTGATCAGCGACCCGGGCAGGCGGGCCCGGATCAGGGACCTGGCTACCCGGAGCCGGGAGGACTTCGCCTCCGCGCTGCCCGGTGCCCGGGCCAGGTCGTTCGACCGGCTGAAGACCGAGGCCATACTCCAGACCCCGATCAACATCGTGGTGACCTGCGATCCCACCAGGGGCGGCCGGCACACCCTCGGCCGGCACGCGCAGCCGCAGACGGCGGTGTACTCAAGCGTGCTCGCGGTGGCCAACCTGTGGCTCGCGGCCAGGGCCGAAGGGCTCGGCGTCGGCTGGGTCAGCTTTTTCAGCGAGCGCGAGCTCGCCCGCGAGCTCGGCCTGCCGGCCCACCTGGAGGTGGTCGCGTACCTGTGCGTCGGGTACGTCAGCGAATTCGGGGCCGAGCCGGAGCTCGCGCTCGCCGGCTGGGCGCGGCGCCGGCCGCTCGGCTGGGCGGTGCACGCCGAGGAGTACGGCCGGCGGGAGATGCCCGGCCGGGAGGCCGTCAGCCTGCTGGACGAGGTGCGCGCGGCGATCAGGCCGCCCGACGCCGACGCGATGGCAGCCGCCCGGCAGCGGCAGGCGATCATGACCAAGCCGGCGGGCTCGCTGGGCGTGCTCGAGGACATCTCCATCCAGCTGTCCGGGCTGGCCCGCGGCTGCCCGCCGCCGCTGCCGGAACCCGCGGCGGTGGCCGTGTTCGCTGCCGATCACGGAGTCCACGCCCAGGGCGTCACGCCCTGGCCGCAGGAGGTCACCGCCCAGATGGTGGCCAACTTCCTGGCCGGCGGCGCGGTGGTCAACGCCTTCGCCGCGCAGGCCGGCGCGGAGGTCGTGGTGGTCGACGTCGGCGTCAACGCCGATCTTGACCAGATGCCCGGCCTGCTGCCCCGCAAGGTCGGCCGGGGCACTCGCGACTTCACCACGGGCCCGGCCATGACCAGGGACGAGGCGCTGGCGGCGATCGGGGTCGGCATCGAGGTGGCCAGGGACCTGGTCATCGCCGGCAACCGCTGCCTGCTCACCGGCGACATGGGGATCGCGAACACCACGGCCTCCGCAGCGCTCATCGCGACGTTTACCGGTCACGATCCCGCCGCCGTCACCGGGAGGGGAACGGGAGTCGACGCGGCTACTCTCGCCCGCAAGGTCGATGTCGTCCGCCGCGGCCTGATGCTGCATCAGCCTGACCCGGCTGATCCGGTCGGTGTGCTGGCGGCGTTCGGGGGCTACGAGCACGCGGCCCTGGCCGGGTTCATCATCGCGGCCGCCGCCCTGGGCGTGCCCGTGATCCTGGATGGCGTCATCGCCGGGGCGGCGGCGCTGGCCGCCTGCGCGCTCGCACCCGAGGCGGCAGGCTGCCTGATCGCCGGGCACCGCTCAGTCGAGCCCGGTCATGCCCGGACCCTGGAGCACCTGGGCCTGCGGCCCGTGATCGACCTTGAGCTGAGGCTCGGCGAGGGCACTGGCGCGCTGCTGGCGCTGCCCATTGTCCAGAGCGCCTGCCGGGCTCTGCGTGATGTCGCGACGTTCGACGCCGCGGGCGTGACCGAGAAGTCCTGACGGGTTCTGTTCGCGCCCGGGATAGCTGCGCACCGCACTCCCGTTAGGTCTGCTGTGACGGTAATCTGCCCTAGCGGCGCACAATTACCTCAAGGCCGGATACTGCCGTTCCGGCGAGCTGCAGACTTGAGGTGCACCCGGCGAGGGTCGATGGTGGTGAGGAGCGGACAGCCCGATGCCGCCGCCGAGCCCTGCCCGAGCGCGCGACAAAATGGGCCACCTGGCTCTGGGTAGTGAGTAATTAGGACTAACCTGCAGTGACCGACTCGCCAAGGGCGGGAGCCCCGCAAGCATGACCGAGAGCCAGGACGTGGCTGCCGTGCCAGCGCCGTGGACCGGCGCGGGCGGGCCATACCCGGCTGCGCCCGGACCGGCCGCATCGGAGCCACGGCCGCCGCAGGCAGCGAGTGCGCCGCCGGAGTACGGCGGGGCTCAGCCGGCCCAGGGCACCGGGGCGGGTCAGCCACGGGAGCCGCGGCCGGCCGGGACCGGCTGGCCCGGGCAAGTTCCCGCGGCGACCGGATACGCGGGCGCTCCGCCGGCCCTGCCGGCAACCGGGCGCCAGGCCGCGCCGGTCAGCCTGACCACCGCCGGGGCCCGCCAGGCGGGCGCCCCCGGTTCCGACGCCGATGACGAGCCCTATGCCCGGGTAGACGCACGCAAGCTCGAAGCCGCGCTGCTCGGCGTGCGCAAGCCGGTCCTCGCCATCTCGCTGCGCCTGCAGACCGAGGGCGTCGAGGAGGCACGGGCCGAGCGCCTCAAGCTGCTGAGCCAGATCGACGACTATCTGCTGCCGAGGCTGCGGCAGTCCGGGGCGCCGATCCTGGTGGCCCTGGTCGGCTCCACCGGAGCGGGCAAGTCGACGCTGCTCAACAGCCTGGCCGGCAGGCAGGTGAGTGCGACCGGCATCCGCCGTCCGACCACGAACAGCCCCGTGCTGGCGTGCCACCCGAACGACATGCGGTGGTTCGCCGAGAACGTCTTCCTGCCGACGCTCCCGCGCGTCCGTCAGCAGGGCCTGGTCATGCCGGGCCGCGACGGCCTGCTCGTGCTCGCGGCCACGGAGGGGATGCCCGAGGGCGTCGCCGTCCTGGATACTCCCGACATCGACTCGGTCGTCAAGGACCACAGGGACTTCGCCAACCAGTTCCTGGACGCCTCGGACCTGTGGCTGTTTGTCACCACGGCCCGCCGCTACGCCGATGCCGCCGTCTGGGAGATGCTCAAGGACGCCCGCGATCGCGGTGCCGCCCTTGCCGTCACGCTGTCGCGCGTGCCGCCGCAGGCCGCGCCGCAGCTGTCCGCCCACTTCGAGGCCATGCTCGAGGCGAACGGGCTGCGCGAGGTGCGGCGGTTCATGATCCCCGAGACGATCATCAACGACGCGCGGCTTCCGGCCGAGATCGCCGCTCCGATCCAGGCCTACCTGGCCGACACGGCGCGGCGCGACGACCGCCGGGTGGCAGTCCTGACCCAGACGATGTCGGGCGTCCTGGATACCTTCAGGGACCGGGTGCCCGCCCTGTCCGACCAGGCGGCGGCGCAGCTGTCGGCCCACCGGGAACTGCGTGACCTGGTCGATGGTTCTTACGGCGACGCGCTGACCGAATTCGACGAGGCGACGAGGAACGGGTCGCTGCTCCAGGGCGAGGTGCTTGCCCGCTGGCAGGACTTCGCCGGGACCGGTGACCTGCTCAAGACCCTGCAGATCCGCCGCGGGCGCGGCCAGGCGATCAAGCCCAGGAAGCAGAAGCTCCCGGCCAGGGCGACCGCGCTGAAGGCCGCCCTGCACGCGAGCCTGGAGTCGCTCATCATCGCCATGGCCGACCGGGCGGCCGAGCACGCGCTCGCCGGATGGCAGGATGACCCGGCCGGAGCCGCGCTGCTGGCCGACGGCGCCGCCGGGCAGGCCAAGCCCGGCGCGGGCGCGGCCCAGGCGGCCGAATCCGACTTCGTGGCCTCGGCGCTGGCCGACCTCGGCGTGGCCGGCGATGCCGCCGGCGGCGCCCAGCCGGACATCGCCGCCCTGGGCCGGGCCTCGGCCAATCTCGGCGCCATGGCGGCCCGGGCAGTCAGTACCTGGCAGGACCACGTCCGTCAGCTGGTGCGCGAGGAGAACGTCACCAAGCGGTCGATCGCCCGCGTGGCCTCCTTCGACGATGAGTCACTCGCGCTGGTGCTCGCGATCGCGGTCCTTGGCTACGGGACCACGGACGTGCAGATCGCCGAGGGTGCGAGCGCGGTTCCGCAGCGCTTGCTCACGTCCCTGTTCGGGACTGCCCTGCTGCGCGACATCGGGGTGCGCGTACGCCAGGACCTGCACGAGCGGGTGGGCCTGCTGTTCGACGAGGAGGCGCAGCGCTTCACGGCCGCGCTCGCCGCGGCCGGGCCTCCCGATGACACCACCCCGACCGAGCTGCTGCAGGCCGGGTTCACGCTTGAGAGCGCCCGATGACGTTGACCTCCATGGATCAGGCTCAGCTCAGCGCGGAGCGCGCTGGCCTCTCCGCCCGGCTGACCTCGCTGTCCCGGCTGGTGCAGATCGGCGCGGCCCGGCGCGGCCCTGACGGCTTCAGCGATCAGCTGCTATCGGAGGCGGGCGAGCTGCTGACCAGAGCCGGCCAGCGGCTCCTGCTGTCGTCCGAGCACACTGTCGTCGCCCTGGCGGGCGGCACCGGCAGCGGCAAGTCCTCCCTGTTCAACAAGCTCTCCGGGGCTGAGTTCTCCGCGATCGGCGTGACGAGGCCGGTCACCAGCGAGGCGCATGCCTGCGTGTGGGGAGTGGCCGGATCCGGCCCGCTGCTGGAGTGGCTCGGGGTGCCGCGCCGGTACCGGTACGCCCGGTCGAGCGCGCTGGACAGCGGCGAGCAGTCGCTGAAGGGCCTCGTGCTGCTCGACATGCCCGACCACGACTCGGTCATGGGGCACGCGACCGACCTGGTGGACAAGCTTGTGGGCCTGTCCGACCTGATGATCTGGGTACTTGACCCGCAGAAGTACGCCGACGCGGCCGTCCACCGTCGATTCCTTGTGCCTCTGGCCGGGCATTCGGAGGTCGTCGCGGTCGTGCTGAATCAGGCCGACCTGCTGACCGCGGGGCAGATTGAGGACTGCGTCCACGATCTGCGGCGGCTCCTCGACTCGGAGAACCTTCACGACGTTCAGATTCTGGTTACCTCGGCCGTCAGCGGTGCCGGCATCGAAGAACTGCGCAAGCTGCTGATCGATGCGGTCTCGGCGCGCCGGGCGTCGGCCGCGAGGATCGCGGCCGACGTCGACAAGACCGTGGTGCAGTTCCGGCCCTACGGCGAGCTCATCGGCTCGGACTCGGAGCCTGCTGGCCGGCGGCTGAGCATGCCGCCCGATGCCGAGCGCCGGCTCGCCGCCGACTTTGCCGGCGCCGCGGGCGTCGAGGCGATCAGCGACTCGATGCGCACGGCCAGGGAACTGCGTGCCATCGACTACATCGGCTGGCCGGTCACCTGGCTGGCCGACCGGATCGCCAGCCGCAATCCGGCACGCAAGATCCGGCTCGGAAAGCTGTGGCAGGAGCTTCGCGGCCTGACCACGGGGCCGTCGGGAGCGCAGCAGGCCGAGATCGATAACTCGCTGACCGCGCTCGCCGATGAGGTGACGCCGCCGCTGCCCAGGCCCTGGTCGCGAACCGTGCGTGCGGCGGTCCGGTCGCACGCCGAGGAGATCCCGGCGGCACTGGGCGCCGAGATTGGTGCGGCCCTGCCGAGTGAGTCAGGCACCGAGCGCTGGTGGCGGATGGCCGGAGTCGCGCAGGGCCTGCTGCTCGGCCTCGCGCTGGTCGGGCTGGCCTGGTTCGGCGCGCTTCTCGCGGTGGGAGTGTTCAAGGCCGCGACGGGCCTGCCGTGGGCGTTCACCCGGGTGTGGCTCCTCCCGGTGGCAGCCGCGCTGGTGGCCGTGGCCCTGATCGTCGGATGGCAGCTCGCCCGGCGGTGCACCGAGGCTGTGCACCTGGCCGCGGAGCGCGAGAGTGACCTTCTCGTGGATGACATCCGGAGGCGGATGGCGGGCGTGGCCCACGACCTCGTCATCGCGCCGGCCGAGGGGGAACTGCTCGAGCTTGAGCGCTTCCGCGTCGAGCTGGACGTGGCCGCGGGTCTCGCGCGACCGCTCTGAGAATCGCTAGCACGGCGGCCGGGCGCATCCTCGCACAGCGGGCGAGCGCACCGGATACCGGTCGTCCACAGGCTCCGGGCGAGCTTCCCTGGTTTCCCACAGCCCGCATCGGCGTGCCGGTCTGATCGGCGTCGCGGGTGGAGTCTGACCTTCCAGCGGCGCGGTGGCCGCGTCGCGACGACGAACGAGAAGGGTCAGGCGGATGGCAAACGAGGCCTACTTCAGCGTGGCCGGGTACATCGCAACTCAGCCGACATGGGGTCATACCAAGGGCGGCTTCCGGACACTTAACCTCCGGCTGGCCTGGACGCCGCGCCGGTTCGACCGGGAGGCGAACAACTGGGTGGACGGGCTCAGCTCGTTCGCCAGCGTCAGGTGCTACCGCAAGCTGGCCGAGTACGCGGGGCGATCCCTGCACAAGGGCGACCCGGTCGTGGTGACCGGCACGCTCTCCGTGCGCGACTACGACGGCAAGGATGGCACGAGGAGAACGGCCGTGGAAATCACCGCGACAACCATCAGCCATGACCTGTGCCGGGGCGTGACCATGTTCACGAAGGTGCGCGAGTCGCCGGAGATGACGGCCGAGGAATACGAGCGGTCGCAGCAGGCGCAGGCGGCTGGCGAGGGCGGGGAAGCCGAGGGCGGCGACGGCCAGGCCGACCCAGCGGCCAGCCCGAGTGCCGAGCCGCTGGACACCGAGAGGCTCGAAGCCGAGGCGCTGGATTCGCCGGCCCTGGAGAGCGCCACGGACAGTGAGCAGCTCGACGGCGAGGTGACCGGTGAGGACTTCGATGATCTTCGAGAGACCGTCGGCGCGGCCGATCCGGTAGCCGCGACTGTCTGACCGCCGCTGGCCGGTCGGCCAGGCTGGCTGGGCCCCGGCAGGCGGCGGCGGGCCGGGGCCCCGTGCCAGTTGCGGCTAGTGGTAAATGTCCACTTCATGTGTGCCCATAGCCGCCCATCCAGGCGGAGTCCGGGCTATCCACGCAGGCCAGCGGCCACGTTCCAAGTCATGGGCCGATGGCCCTACCCTTAAGCCATGCCGGAGTTCATCTATCAGATGAGCCGTGTCCGCAAGGCGCACGGCGACAAGGTCAT
>DAIOWC010000114.1:0-19289 GCA_036758685.1 Streptosporangiaceae bacterium
CGGAGTTCATCTATCAGATGAGCCGTGTCCGCAAGGCGCACGGCGACAAGGTCATCCTCGACGACGTGACGCTCGCGTTCCTGCCCGGCGCCAAGATCGGCGTCGTCGGGCCCAACGGGACGGGCAAGTCCACGCTGCTGCGGATGATGGCCGGCGTCGAGCAGCCCTCGAACGGCGAGGTCCGGCTGATGCCCGGATTCACGGTCGGGATCCTGGACCAGGAGCCGCGGCTCGACGAGTCCAAGACGGTGCTCGGCAACGTCGAGGACGGCGTCGCGGAGACCAAGGCGCTGCTCGATCGCTATAACGAGATCGCCGAGCAGATGGCGACCGAGTACTCCGACGAGCTCCTCGAAGAGATGGGCAAGCTGCAGGAGCAGCTGGACCATAAGAACGCCTGGGACCTGGAGAGCCAGCTCGACCAGGCGATGGACGCCCTGCGCTGCCCGCCGCCCGAGGCCGACGTGTCCGTTCTCTCCGGTGGCGAGCGCCGCCGGGTCGCGCTGTGCAAGCTGCTGCTGTCCCAGCCCGACCTGCTGCTGCTGGACGAGCCGACGAACCATCTGGATGCCGAGAGCGTGCAGTGGCTGGAGCAGCACCTGGAGAAGTATCCCGGCACCGTCGTGGCCGTGACCCACGACCGGTACTTCATGGAAAACGTGGCCGAGTGGATCCTGGAGCTGGACCGCGGCCGGGCTTACCCGTACGAGGGCAACTACTCCACCTACCTGGAGACCAAGGCGGGCCGGCTCAAGATCGAGGGCCAGAAGGATGCCAAGCGCCGCAAGCTGCTCGAGGACGAGCTGGAGTGGGTCCGGTCGAGTCCGCGGGCCCGGCAGGCAAAGAGCCGCGCCCGCCTCCAGCGGTACGACGAGATGGCGGCCGAGGCCGACAGGAACCGGAAGCTGGACTTCGAGGAGATCCAGATCCCGCCGGGGCCGCGCCTGGGCACCCAGGTGGTCGAGGTCAACGACCTGACCAAGGGCTTCGATGACCGGACCCTGATCGAGGGCATGAGCTTCAGCCTGCCGCAGGGCGGCATCGTGGGAGTCATCGGCCCGAACGGAGTCGGCAAGACCACCCTGTTCAACATGATCGTCGGCGAGGAGAAGCCGGACTCGGGCAACATCAAGATCGGCGAGACGGTCCAGATCGCTTACGTGGATCAGTCCCGCTCCCGGATCGATGCGGGCAAGAACGTCTGGGAGGTGATCTCGGACGGCGAGTCCTACATCACCGCGGGCAAGACCGAGATCCCGAGCCGGGCCTACGTCGCCGCGTTCGGCTTCAAGGGCGGCGACCAGCAGAAGCCGGCCGGAGTGCTGTCCGGCGGCGAGCGCAACCGGGTGAACCTCGCGCTCACCCTCAAGCTGGGCGGCAACCTGCTGCTGCTTGACGAGCCCACCAACGACCTGGACATCGAGACGCTGTCCTCGCTCGAGAACGCGCTGCTGGAGTTCCCCGGCTGCGCCGTGATCACCAGCCACGACCGCTGGTTCCTCGACCGGATCGCGACGCACATCCTGGCCTGGGAGGGCGGGGCGAGCTGGTTCTGGTTCGAGGGCAACTTCGAGTCGTACGAGAAGAACAAGATCGAGCGGCTCGGCGCCGAGGCGGCCCGCCCGCACCGGGTCACCTACCGCAAGCTCACCAGGGACTGACAGCAGAGGACGCCCCGGCCGATCGCGGCCGGGGCGTCGCCATGCCTACGGCACGATGCCGTCGGTATCGGCAATGTGGTTCGGGCGTAAGCCCGCATATGCTCCAGGGACGTGAAAACGCCGCTACCTCTAGCGCCGCCCGATCGGAGCAGTACCTGCATGTTGAGTGCCGACTCGTCTTCTGCCGGATCCCTTCGGCCGGCGGCCCTGCCGCAGCGGGCGCAGGTCGTCGTGATCGGCGGCGGGGTCATCGGGACCTCGGTCACCTACCACCTCGCCCACCTGGGCGTGGACGTGGTCTTGCTCGAACGCGACCGGCTGACCTCGGGCACCACCTGGCACGCGGCGGGCCTGATGGCCACGTTCGGCTCGACCTCGGAGACCTCCACCGAGCTGCGCAAGTACACCAGGGACCTGTATCTGCGCCTGGAGGCCGAGACCGGCCTCGCCACCGGCATGCGCCAGGTCGGCCTCATCGAGCTGGCGATCGAGCCTGGTCGGCTCGAGGAGTACCGGCGGGTCGCGGCGTTCAACCGGCACTGCGGCGTCGAGGTGCACGAGATCTCCGCGCGGGAAGTGGCGGAGATGTGGCCGCTGGCCAGGACCGATGACGTGCTGGCCGGCTTCTACATCCCCGCCGACGGCCGGGTGAACCCGGTGGACGTCACGATGTCGATGGCCAGGGGCGCGCGGCAGCAGGGCGCCAGGATCGTCGAGGGTGTCGCCGTCACCGGCGTCACGCGCAAGAACGGCGTGGTCACCGGCGTGCAGACCGCGCAGGGTGATATCGAGGCCGAGTACGTGGTCAACTGCGCCGGCATGTGGGCCCGTCAGCTCGGCGAGCTCGCCGGCGTCAGCATCCCGCTGCAGGCCGCCGAGCACTACTACCTGCTGACCGAGCCGATCGCCGAGGTGGACCGCAACTGGCCGGTCCTTGAGGACCCCGCCAACTACGGCTACTTCCGCGAGGAAGGCGGCGGCCTCATGCTCGGCATGTTCGAGCCGGTCTGCGCGCCGTGGCGGGTCGAGGGCATCCCGGCGGACTTCTCGTTCGGCGAGCTGCCGCCCGACTGGGACCGGATGGGCCCGTTCCTGGAGAAGACGATGTCCAGGATCCCGGTCTCGGCGCAGGTCGGCATCCGCAAGTTCTTCTGCGGCCCGGAGAGCTTCACCCCCGACCTCTCGCCCGTCATCGGCGAGGCGCCCGAGCTCAAGAACTACTTCGTCGCGGCCGGCCTCAACTCGATCGGCATCCTGACCGGCGGCGGCATCGGCCGGCTGATGGCGCACTGGATCACGACCGGCCGGCCGGACATGGATGTCACCGGCATGAACATCGACCGGCTGCATCCCTACCAGGCCACCCCCGAGTACCGCGCGACGCGGACCGTGGAGTCGCTTGGCATGGTCTACGCCACGCACTACCCCGGCCGGTCCATGCGGACGGCGCGCGGCGCGAAGCTGTCACCGATCCATCACCAGCTCGCCGAGCAGCGCGCGTTCTTCCGTGACGTCAGCGGCTGGGAAGGGGCCGACTGGTACGCGCCGCCAGGGGAGACCCCCGAAGTCGGCGAGCTGTCCTGGGGCCGCCAGCCCTGGTACGCCCACTGGGAGGCCGAGCATCACGCCTGCCGCGAGGGCGTGATCCTCATGGACATGTCGTTCATGGCCAAGTTCGCCGTCCAGGGCCCCGACGCAGGCCGCGAGCTCGAACGGCTCTCGGCCAACGAGGTGAGCGCCGCGGACGGCATGATCACCTACACCCAGTGGCTCAACGCGGACGGCAAGCTCGAGGCTGACCTCACGGTCACGAAGCTGGCCGATGACGACTACTACGTCGTCGCCTCCGACACCGCGCACCGGCACGCGCTCACCTGGATGCGCCGGCACTTCGCCGCGAACGACGCGCGCGCCTTCGCTACGGACGTCACCTCGGCGTACGCGCAGATCAACATCCAGGGCCCGCGCTCGCGCGAGCTGCTCGCCGCGGTCACGAGGGCGGACGTGAGCGACGAGGCGTTCGCCTTCCGGACGGCGAGGCACATCGACATCGGATTCGCCCGCGTGCTCTGCATCCGGATCACCTACCTCGGCGAACTCGGCTACGAGCTGCACATCCCGGCCGAGCAGGCGCTCGGAGTGTATGACCGTCTCACGCAGGCCGGCCGGGACGTCGGGCTGCGGCACGCGGGCCTGAAGGCACTCTCGAGCCTGCGCATGGAGAAGGGCTACCGCGACTACGGTCACGACATCGACAACACCGACACCGTCCTGGAGGCGGGCCTCGGCTTTGCGGTCGCCCTGGACAAGCCTGGCGGCTTCATCGGCCGCGACGCGGCCCTGGCGCAGAAGTCGGCGGGCAAGCTCAGCAAGCGCCTCGTGCAGGTGCTGCTCACCGATCCGGAGCCGCTGATGTTCCACGCCGAGCTCGTCCGCCGTGACGGCGCGGCGCTTGGCTATATCCGGGCGGCTTCGTACGGCTGGACGCTGGGCGGCGCGATTGGCCTCGCCATGATCGAGTCCGGCGGCGAGCCCATCGACCAGGCCTGGCTGGACGCGGGCAACTGGACGGTGCAGATCGGCGACCGGCTCTGGCCGGCGCGGCTGTCGCTGCGGCCGCTCTACGACCCGGCCAACAAGCGCATCAAGATGTAGTGGGGTGGCGTGTCAGCCGACCTGCTGTACGTCCGACGAGGTGATCACGCCGCCCGTGACCGTGTAGCTGCCCTGGTAGGTCTTCACCGTGCCGTCGGTCTGCGCCGCGAGCAGCTGCGCGGTCACGACGTTGCCGGAGACCGAGAGGATCTTGAGGGTGTCGTGCGACGTCCCGGTGAATCCCTTGGCGAACGCCTCGTAGGACGGGCCCTTGTCACCGACCAGATGCCAGGCCTTCCGGAAGTTCTGCGCGTTGATCGCCGCGAAGTAGGCCTCGACGGTCTGCGCCGGAGAAGCAGCCGCCTGCGTCTGCGTGGCCGGCGCGGGCGGCGGGGTGCTGGCGGCCGCCGTCTTGTGCAGCAGCTTGTAACCGCCGAACGCCAGCCCGCCAACCGCGGCGATCAGGGCGATGACGGCGAGCACGCGACCGCCGCGACCGCGCCGCACGGGCATCGGCCGCTGCGCGGGTCCGCGCTGGGCGGGCGGCCCGTAGGCGGGCTGGCCATATTCCGGCTGGCGCGGCCTGGCCGGCGCGCTCCGGCCGTCGGCCAGCGGCACGGTCCCGCCCCCGGGCCGCCGCGGCCCTGGCGGGACGCGATCGGCCCGCGGCAGCGCCGTTCCCGCCATGGGCTGCCCCTGCGCGGGCACGCGGGCAGTCGGGGTGCGCTCGGGCTGGACGTCGGCGGCCGCGCTGACGGCTTGCTCCGGTTGCGCCATGTCGGGAACGGGATCGGCCCGGGTCCATGCGGCCGGGCCGGGCCGCGGGGGCCTGGGGCCGGAGGGCTCGGCGGCGGCGCTGGCCAGCTCGGTCTGCGGGCCCCGCGGCCGGGCCGGCGCCGGCCCGAAGGCAGCTCGCAGCGCCGAGGCGAAGGCCAGGCAGGTGGGGTACCGGTCCGCCGGTGACTTGGCGAGCGCCCGGCTGATGACCACGTTGACCTCGGGCGGCAGATCTGGGAGGCGCTCCCGCAGGTCGGGTGGCGGCGCCTCAAGCTGGGCCCACAGCAGGGCCATGCTCTCATCGCGTTTGTACGGCGGCGCGCCGGAGAGCATCTCGACCACGGTGCAGGCCAGCGCGTACTGATCGGCGCGGCCGTCGGCGGGCTGGCCCTGGATCTGCTCGGGGGAGACGTAGTCGAGTGTGCCCATGAACTGGCCCGTCGACGTCAGGGTCGACGACGCCAGCGAGGTCTTGCTGAGGCCGAAGTCCGACAGGTACACGTGATCAGTGCTGCTGCCGCCGGTGGCCGCGATCAGGATGTTGCCCGGCTTCACGTCGCGGTGGATCAGGCCGTGCGCATGCGCGGCGTCGAGGGCCGAGGCGACCTGACCCGTGATCTCGGTCACCCGGTCGCTGGAGAGCCTTCGCTCGGCCTCGATCAGCGTCCGCACGTCGCCGAACGCGACGTAGCGCATGGCGATGAACAGGACGCCGCCCGCCTCGCCCGCCTCGAATACGGGGATGATGTGGGGGTGATCGACGCCCGCCGCGGCGCGGGACTCGCGGATGAACCGCTGGCGGAACGCCTCGTCCTCGGCCAGCCGCGGCGCCAGCACCTTGAGCGCGACCTGCCGGTCCAGCCGGAGATCCAGCGCCCGGAAGACCACCGCCATGCCGCCGACGCCGATCTGTTCCTGGATCAGGTAGCTCGCGACCCGATCGCCAGGTGCCAGGTCACCGGCCAGTTGGCTGAAGTCCGGTGTCACGTGCAGAGCCTCCAGCCGGCGGGGCTGTCCGGTACGGGCAGTTTCGGGGTGCGTCCAGTAAGAAACGGGTGGTCACAGTATCTGCGGACGAACCGTTCGCCGCAAATACATCCGGTCTGCCGTGGGTCTGGCGGGATACGTGCCGGGTGCGCAGCGTCAGGCCGGACTGAGGCCGAGGTCGGGCCCGGCGTGCCCGCCCTCCTGGTTCACCAGGCTGTGCGCGGCCATGACCAGGTACTCCCAGAGCTGCTTGTCCTGGGCCGGGTCGAGCTCTAGCTCGTCCAGCGCCGTGCGCATGTGGCGGAGCCAGGCGTCGCGTTCGCGCTCGCCGATGGTGAACCGGACGTGCCGCATCCGCAGGCGGGGGTGGCCCCTGAGCTCGTTGTAGGTGGCGGGTCCGCCCCAGTACTGCATCAGGAAGAGCCGCAGGTGCTCCTCGGCCGGGCCGAGGTCCTTGCTCGGATAGACCGGCCGCAGCTCGGGATCGGCGGCTACCTCCTGGTAGAACCGATGGACCAGGCGGCGGAAGGTCGGCTCACCGCCGATCTGCTCGTACAGGCTGGGCGTCTGGCTCGTCACCGGCCCAGCCTAGCTGGCGTTATGAGCTGGCCGGATCGGGCGGGACAGTGCTGTTTCGGGGGGGCGACCCCCCGGAACCCCCCGCAGTGCTGGCGCTGGGCGCGTCCACCGCTGCCGGGGCTGCCTGGCGGGGGACCGTCGCGCCGTGGATCGCGCTCGCGGCGGCGGCGAGCTCGGCGTCCAGCGCGTCGGACAGCCGCTCGCGAAGCTCGCGGGCGACCTCGGTCCTCGCCATCGGCGCGGTGCGCGCGGTCACTCGCAGCAGCAGGTCGGGCGAGATCTCCTCGACGCCCCATACCTCGGGCGGCTCGATGATGGCGGTACGCCAGCGCGCCTCGCTGGCCATCGCCGTGGCCGCGCGCTCGAGAGCCCCGCGGGCCGCCGCGACGGGCAGCCCATAGGGCACCGGGAAGTCGATAACGGCTCGCGCCCAGCCGTGGGTCTCGTTCCCCGCAAGCTGGATGCTGCCATTACGGATGTGCCAGACGATGCCATTCACGTCGCGCAGCCGGGTAATGCGCAGGCTCACGGCCTCGACCGTGCCGGTGACGGTCGCGATGTCGACGACGTCGCCCACGCCGTACTGGTCCTCCAGGAGGATGAAGATCCCGGCGAGGAAGTCCTGCACGAGATTCTGCGCGCCGAAGCCGAGCGCGATGCCGAGCACGCCCGCGCTGGCAAGCACCGGCGCGAGGTTCACGCCGATGTCGCCGAGAACAATCAGGCCCGCGACGGAGAAGATCGCGACCGACGCCGCGTTGCCGAGCAGGGACGCCAGCGCCGTGGCGCGCTGGCCGCGCCGCTCGCCGAAGACCGCATGCTGCCTGCTCTCGCCGCGGTCGTGGGCGCTGCCGGTCCGCGAGGTGATCCTGAGGATCACGCGGCGGGCGGCAACC
The DNA here is from genome assembly GCA_036758685.1 of Streptosporangiaceae bacterium. GTDB lineage: Bacteria > Actinomycetota > Actinomycetes > Streptosporangiales > Streptosporangiaceae > JAJYUU01. The sequence continues at coordinate 7,496 of DAIOWC010000114.1, forward strand.
CGCAGGGCGATCGCGATCGCGAGCACGAGCGCGATGCGCAGCGCGAGCCGGACCGGGCCGGCGAGGTAGGCGTCGGTGAAGTCGGCGGCGAAGCCGCTGTGAGTGATGTCCCAGACCAGCCGGCACGCGATTCCGGGCGAGCTGCCGCACGAGCTGGTGAGCGTCGGGCTGACCACGCCGTCTGACGGGAGGGTCGTGCCGAGGGCAAGAGTTGAGGCCGCCACCTGCCCGATACTAATGAGCCGCCGGTGGCAATTCCCGAATGAAGACCATGATGCCGCTGGGACTAATGAGGAAAGGGAACGCTAAAAGGACTAACAAGACGCGACGAATATGTTACGCTGCGTGAGCAGTAGTGATCCGCTCGGCGTGACGCGGGGGCCATAGGCAGCCGGCAGGTCTGGGGAGGGAACCGGTGTCAGCAGAGCGGAGCGTCGTCGTCGCCGAGGCTCAGGCGGGCGGGTACCCGGCCGCGAGCGAGCCGGGCATGGACGGGCTGCTCGACGGCCGCCAGGAGGTGGCGGCCGCGCGCCTGATCCGGGCTCGCGAGCGCGCCGCGGGTACCGGGCACGCGGAGATCGCGGCCGAGATCGTCCGCGAGTGCGGCAGCAGCCGGATCCGGGCCTACCGGCTGGCCCTCGGAATCGCCCTGGCCGACGTCGTCGCGCAGGTGCGCGCCCGGTACGAGGCCGATGGCCGGCACGTGCCGCGGTTCAGCGAGACGCTGCTGTCGGCCTATGAAGGCGGGCAGAAGCGGCCCGGCCCCGAGTATCTGCACTACCTGTGTGCCGTGTACCAGGCCAACCCGGCGGATCTGGGCTTCGAGGGCCGCTGCCTGTGCGGCGGTTCGCACCGGGAGCCGAGGTCCGGAGCGGCGCCAGCGCGTGCGCGCCTGATCCCGCCGGGAATCCCGGCCCAGGCGCCGTCCGCCGGCGACGGGCCAGGGCCGGGCGGTGGTGCCCCGGGCACCGGCGATGAGGACGACGACGAGCTGCGGCGCATGCTGGTCCGCCAGATGACCGTCGCCGGCTGCCGGGTTGACAGCCGGTTCCTCGGTGCCGTCGACCGGATCCGCCGCCGCCTGGACGACGTGCTCCTGGGCGGGACGGTGTCGGCGGCCATGCTTGACACCTGGGAGCAGAGCACCTCCGGGTACGGGGGCCAGTACATGACGGTGCCGCCGGTGCGGCTGCTGTGTGACGTGCTGCTGGACTTCGGCGACGTCCGGCGCACGTGCGAGGAGCGCCAGCCGCTTGAGTTCTCCGAGCGGCTGTTCCGGCTCGCTGCCATGCTGGCCGGGCTGGCCGGCATCGCGATGCTCGACATCGGCGATCACCGGCTCGCGCGGTCGTTCTTCCGGACCGCGAGGACCGCCGCCGACGAGACCGGCGACCGGGCGCTGCGCGCCTGGGTGGCGGCCAGGGAATCGCTGGTGCCGCTGTACTACGGCGATCCGCGCGAGGCTGCAGGCCTCGCCGGCGGCGCGACCGACCTGGCCGGCCGGCACCTGTGCGTGGCCGCGGTGATGGCGCCGGTGCTCGAGGCACGCGCTCTGGCCCGGCTCGCCTCGCTGAGCGCCCACGGCCGCCGGGAGGCGCTGAGCCGGGCGCGGAAGGCGCTGGACCGGGCCGCGGACGTCCTCGCCGACCTGCCCGCCGAGCAGCGCGGGGACACCGCGCTCGGCTACACCGAGCGGCAGCTGTTCTTCCACACGGGCGACACGCTGGTGACCCTGGGCGACTGGCAGGGGGCGCACCGGGCCTTCGGCCACGCGGCCGCGCAGTACCCGGCCGCCGAGGTGCTTGACTGCGCGCTCGTGACCCTCGGCCAGGCCAGGTGCCTGCTGGAGGCGGACGAGCCGGGGCGGGCCCTGACCCTGGCCCGTGACACGGTGCTGGGGCTGCCGCCCGAGCACCGGACCGACGTCGTGCAGCAGGTGGCCCGGATGCTGGGCCAGGCCGCGGGCGAGCGGCATCCGACCCTGCCGGCCCTGCCGGAGTACCGCGAGGCGCTGGCGACGGCCTGAGGCCGGGCTAGATCACCAGCCCGGTCTGCCTGGCGGCGAACGCCAGGCACTCGGCCGACAGCCCGACCGTCCGGCTGATGGCCCGGGCACCGTGGCCGACGTTTGCCTCGCGGCGCAGCAGCACCGGTCGGTCCTCCTCGGGCGACGCCGTGGCGTACTGCAAGGCCGCGCACGTCTTCCGGGCGTGCAGCGGGTCAACCCTGGTATCACCGTCGAACACGGTGAAGAGCACCGCCGGGTAGGCCACCCCCGCCCGGACGTGGTGGTAGGGGGAGTAGCCCTGCACCCAGCGGAATTCCTCCGGGTCGGCCACGGTCCCGTACTCGTCGTTCCAGGTCTCGCCGAGGCCGAAGCGCTCATATCTGATCATGTCGAGCAGGGGAGCCGAGCACACGGCGGCCGCGCTCAGGTCCGGGCGCTGGGTCACGGACGCGCCGACCAGCAGGCCGCCGTTGGAGCCGCCCCACACCGCGAGCTGGGCGCTGGTCGTCCAGCCATCGGCGATCAGTTTCTCGGCCGCCGCGTGGAAGTCGTCGAAGACGTTCTGCTTGTTGGCGCGCATGCCGGCCCGGTGCCAGTCCTCGCCTTCCTCGCTGCCGCCGCGCAGTCCGGCGATCGCGTAGACGCCGCCGGACTCGACCCAGGCCAGGATGCTCGGTGCGTAAGCCGGCGTCAGGCTGACGTTGAAGCCGCCGTAGCCGTACAGGACTGCGGGGCGCGGCGTGGCGTCGCTGCCGGTCTGGCTGATGATGAGCATCCGGATCGTGGTGCCGTCCTTGGACTGGTACGACACCTGCTCGGTCCGGACGGCCGGCACGGTCACCGTGCCGGGGGAGTGGCGCCACACCTCGGTGGCGCCGGAGACGGCGTCATAGCGCAGCACCAGCACCGGCGAGGTGTTGTCGGTGTAGCTGAACCAGGCCTCGTGGCCGCCCTCCGGCCGCTCGCTGATGCCGCCGATGCTGCCGAGGCCCGGCAGGGCGATCGTGCCCGACTGCTGGCCCGTGGCCAGCGAGTGCACGGCGATCTCGGCGATCGCGTGCCTGGTCCTGGCGGCCAGCACGACCGCCTCGCTGAGACCGGGCCCGTCCAGAACGGCGAAATCGGTGAGCACGGAACCGGGGTCCTCGCCGATCAGGTCGCGCCAGCTCTCGTAGCCGGGGAAGGCCGGGTCGGCCGGGTCGGCGACCATGAGCCGCCCGCGCGGAGCGTCCCGGTCGGTGAACAGGTAGAACCGGCCGTCCCGGCCCGCCCACGGCATGGTGCTGGCATCGACGTCCCGCTGAAGCACCTGCAGGGCGGGTGCCGCGAGGTCGCCCGGCGTCAGGTCGGCAACCCAGGCGTCGTTGCGGGGCGCCGTGCCCGCCGACGCAGTGATGGACAGCCAGCGGCCGTTCTGGCTGACGGCGACGCTGTAGTAGTTGGTCTTCTCCAGGCCCTCGCCCAGGATCACCGTGTCGGACTCGGGATCGGCGCCGAGACGGTGGAGGTAGACGCGCCGGTGGAACTGCTCCTCCCCGGCGGGGACGACGTCCGGTGCAAGGCGCCGCACATAGTAGAACGCCTTGCCGTCAGGCAGCCAGGCGATGCTGGAGTAGCGGCACCGGTCGATCGGCCCGTCGACGAGCTCGCCGGTGGCGGTGTCCAGGACTCGCAGCACGGCCTCCTCGGTGCCGCCCTCCGATACCTGGTAGGCCAGCAGGCCGCCGTCGTGGCTGGGCCGCCAGAGATCAAGCGTGGTGCTGCCGGACGGGTCGATGACCATCGGGTCGACCAGCGCCCGCTCGGGGTCGCCCGGTGCCGCCGTGTACAGGACCGCGTGCTCCTGTCCCGGCTCCCGCCGGGTGTAGAACTGGCGCTCGCCGCGCCAGGCCGGCGGGGCCACCTCGCCCGCGCGGAGCAGCTCGGTGAGCCGGGCCGCGAGCTTCTCGCGGCTGGTCAGGCCCGTCAGGTAGCGCCCGTACAGATCGTCCTGGGCCCGGAGCCAGTCCTCGGTTTCCTCGCTGCCGGCGTCCTCAAGCCAGCGATACGGGTCGGCAACTGGCTGGCCGTGAATGATGTCAACGATGTCGTCGCGGCGCGCGGGAGGGTACGAGGGCTGCATAGAAGGCACCCTATGCCGGGCTCTGCGGCGGGCCGCAGGCCGCTCAGGTTGCCGGCAAACGTCGGCCGCCGCGCCCCGGGGTTGCGGGCACATGACGGCCCGGTGCCATATTGACTCTGCCGGCGCGCGGAGGGCTAATGCTCTTGGCGAACGAGCCGCCTGGCAGTCACACTGGTCACGGGTGCCCCGGCGGCCTGGGCCGGGGATGTTCCTGACCGCTGATTCCGTCAGCCCGCGGGAGGTGCGTGCGTGCAACGGGTGCTGCTGCTCAATATCACCTATGAGCCGCTGACCACTGTCGGTCTGCACCGCGCCGTGTGCCTCATCATCGGGGAGAAGGCCGACGTAGTACACGACGACACCAGCGGGATGATGCTGCACTCGGCGTCCGCCAGGCTGGCCGCCCCGTCCGTGATCAGGCTCCGCCGCTACATCCGGATCCCGCATCGCAGCCGGGTTCCGCTAACGCGGGCGGCCCTGATGCGCCGCGACAACTACCTGTGCGCCTACTGCGGGACGAAGGCGGACACGATCGATCACGTGCTGCCGCGCAGCCGCGGTGGCCAGCACGTCTGGGAGAATTGCGTCGCTTCCTGCACCCGGTGCAATCACCGCAAGGCGGACCGGCTGATCGAGGAGCTCGGCTGGAGCCTCGAGCGGGATCCGATGGCGCCGCGCGGCGCGCACTGGCGGCTGATCGGGGCTGAGCAGGACGGCGACCCCCAGTGGATCGCCTATCTCGCGGAGCCAAGCGCCGCCTAGCTCACGCCGAGCCGCCGGATCTCCCGGCGGGACATCGCGGCCACCGCGGCGGCGGCCAGGACGATGCCGCTGGCAGGAAAGAACGGCTGCGGCCCGAAGTCACGGACCAGCAGGCCGGAGAGCGCCACCGAGAGCGGGAACGCGCCGTTGCTCGCGAGCATGAGCATGCTCATGACGCGGCCGAGCAGGGCCGGGGGAGCCCACTGCTGCACCAGCGTGATGACGATGATGTCGCCGAAGGTGACGAAGACGGCGAGGAGCAGGATCGCGGCGCAGGCGCCGGGAAGGCCGCCGAGGTAGGGCACCACCGCGATGCAGGCGGCCGCGACGACGAACGCGCCGCAGGCCGTCACTGACGGGGGTCGCTGCCGCCGGCCGGTGCCGGCGGCCGGTGTTTCCGGTGGCGGCGGCCGGCGGCGGGCCGCGGCCAGCGCTCCGGCCAGAGCCCCCACGCCAAAGCACGCCAGCATCGCGCCGTAGCCAGCGGCGCCGAAGTGCTCGTGCGCGAGGTCCGGCATCGCGATCTCGAAGGTGCCGATGAGCACCAGGTTCGCGACGAGCGCGACCACCATGAGGTTCTGCAGCACGGGCTCGCGCAGGAGCGCGCCGAACCCCTTCTTGCGGGCCGGGACACCCGCCGTACGGGGCTCCGGGTCCGCCGCAGGCGTCCCGTTCCTGCCCATGAGCAGCAGCGTCAGCGCCGACACCGCGAAGGTGGCGGCGTCGATGCCGAAGGCTGTCACCGTGCCGAACGCCGTGACCAGCGCCCCGGCGAGGGCGGGCCCGACGAAGCCGCCGAGCTGGTTCCCGGCGGAGCTGATGGCGTTGCCCGCCTGGAGCTGCTCGGCGGGCAGGAGCTGCGGCAGGATGCTGAACGACGCCGGGATGAACAGTCCGCTGCACGCTCCCACGAGGGCCGCAGCCGGCCCGAGCGCGGCCAGCGAGGTCACGTGGTGGGCGTCCAGGACCAGCAGCGCGCACACCAGCCCGCAGCGGATGGCATCGGCGGTGAGCATGACCACCCGGCCGCTGAACCGGTCGACGAGGATGCCGCCGACCGGGATGAGCGCGGTCCGCGGTATTCCGTAGCAGGCGAGGATCAGGCCGAGCAGGGCCACGCCGCCGTGGGCCGACAGCACCATCCACGGCAGCGCGACCGCGTAGCAGAAGTCGCCGATCGCGGACGTCGTCTGCCCGGCGGTCAGCAGCCGGAAGCTCCGGTGCGCGAGCGGGCCGCTCCTGAATGTGTCCCGGGCCGTGCGAGCCAGCCGCGCCGCGCCGGTACTTGCGGATCGCGGGCGGGTCTCAGCGTGCGCTGGTGTCGTCAGTCCGGGCACCGCGGTCGCTCCTTCGAGATATATCTCTAACGGGCAGCGAAACAAGATATATCGCATTGCCGTGGGGACCGGCAAGGGTTTCCGGAGCGAGCGGCGGGCTACCGGAGGCGGCGGGAGATGATCGCCAGGTCGCCGGTGTCGGTCGCGAGCACCTGGATGCCGGCGCCGAAGTGGCGGGCGAGCAGCGAGCCGTCCAGCACGGTCGCCGGCGGCCCCGTCACGACGATCTGGCCGGCGGCCAGCAGCATGAGCCGGTCGGCGAACTGGCCCGCCAGGGTCAGGTCGTGGATCGCGGAGAGCACGGTGAGGCCGCGCTCCCGGCGCAGGTCATCGACGAGCTCGAGCGCCTCCATCCGCCGCCCGAGGTCGAGCGCGCTGGTCGGCTCGTCGAGGAGCAGGACCGGCGCCTCCTGGGCCAGCGCGCGGGCGAGCACCAGGCGCTGCAGTTCGCCGCCAGACATGGCGCGCAGCGTGCGGCGGGACATCGCCGCGAGGTCAAGCCGCTCCAGGATGTCGGCGCAGATCCGCCGGTCGGTGCCGGTCTCGAAGCCGAAGTAGCCGATGTGGGCGGTCCGGCCCAGCAGGACGTAGTCGCTGACGGTCATGTCGGGCGGCAGCAGCGGCCGCTGCGGCACGTAGGCAATCAGCCGGGCCAGTTCCCGGCGGCTGAGCCGGCCTGCTGGCTGTCCGCACACCGTGACCGTGCCGTCGTAGGTGACCAGCCGGACGAGGGCGTTGAGCAGCGTGGTCTTGCCCGCGCCGTTCGGTCCGATGACGCCGAGCCACTCACCGTCGGCGGCGGCGCCGCTGACGGCGTCCAGTGCCCTGGTGTGGCCGTAGCTGACCGTCAGCTCGGTGAAGCCGATCACGACAGGTCCTGCCGGGCCCGCCGCGACCGCAAGACGAACAGGAAGAACGGCGCTCCGGCCAGCGCGGTGATGACGCCGATCGGCACCTCGTCCGGGGCCTGGACCGTGCGCGCCGCGACATCGGCCAGTACCAGGAACGCGGCTCCGCCGATCATCGAGACCGGCAGCAGCGTCCGGTAGCTGGGTCCGACGGTCAGCCGCACCGCGTGCGGCACGATGATGCCGACGAAGCCGATCAGGCCGCTGACCGCGACCGCGGCGGACACGCCGAGCGTGGCGGCCATGACTACCAGGAGCCGCAGCCGGCGGACGTTGACGCCGAGGCTGGTCGCCTCGGTCTCGCCCACCCGCAGGACGTCGAGCAGGCGGCGGTGCACGAGCAGCGCCACCGCGGACACCGCGACGTAGGGCAGGATCAGCCACACATCCGACCAGGTGGCAGCCGACAGCCCGCCCAGAATCCACGAGTACACGGTCGCCAGCGTGGCCGTGTGCTGCTCCTGCAGGTAGGTCTGGACCGCGGTGAGCAGGGCTGCCACGGCGATGCCGGCCAGCAGGATCGAGCCGGTGCCGCTGCGGGCGGCCTCGGACTCGCCGGCCTGGCCGCTGCTCGACCCGAGCAGGTAGGTCAGGGTCACCGCGCCGGCGGCGCCGACGAACGCCGCCAGCGGAAGCAGCGCCTGGCTGCCGCCGGAGACGACGACGATGGTGGCGCCGAGCCCGCCGCCTGCCGCGACGCCCAGCAGGTACGGATCAGCCAGCGGGTTCCGGAAGATGCCCTGGTAGGCGGCACCGCCGCCGGCCAGCATGCAGCCCACGAGCACCCCGAGCACGACTCTGGGCATCCGGAGCTCCCAGACGATGGCCGCGTTCAGCGGAGACACCGCGACGTGCGGGTGCCACGGCAGCTTGGTGGCCAGCGCGGCGGCTACCTGCGGCAGGGTCAGGCCGGCCGGGCCGGAGGCCACTCCCACGATCACGGCGATGAGGAGCACCAGGCTTGCGAGCAGGATGGGCGTGGCGACGCGGGGCGTTCGCTGGCCCGGCCGCGCCACGGGCGAGGGCGGGCCGTCCGCTGCGCGCTGGCCGGCGGGCGCCGCGCCGTCGGCTGACTGCCGGATGAGCGGCTCGGCCTGGTTGTCGGGTGCCAGCCCAGCGTGGCCGGCCGCGCTCGGGCTCGCGGCCGCACTGGCTGTCGCCGGAGCGGCCGGGCCGAGCGCAGCCTGGATCGCGTGGCCACGGGCCGGATGCCCGTCGCCGCCCGCACGCCACGCTGGGCTGGCAGTCGTCACTGCGATCCGGACTTCAAGCCTGTCGCGACGGCCTGCAGGAGCTGGGTGATCCGCGGTCCCCAGCGCGAGGCGACGTCTGCGTTCACCAGGATGATGTGCTTGTCCTTGACCGCCGTCAGCACCGACCAGCCGGGCCTGCTGTCGACCGTGGCCGCGTCCTGGCCACCGCCGGTCGGGCCGGTGTCGGCCAGGATGATGTAGTCCGGGCTCGCCTTGAGGATGAACTCGGCCGACACCGACGGGTATCCGTCCGCCGCCGCCGCGCCGGTCGCGGCGTCGGCGATGCTCTTCATGCCGAGCAGCGAGAGCAGGCTGCCGATGAAGGTCGAGGACGTCACGGTGTAGTACGGGTCGGTGGCGATCTCGTAGTAGTAGGTCAGCGGCTTGGAGTGCTTCGGCTCGGACGCCACGATCTTCCTGATCTGGCTGCGCAGCGCCGCGTCCTCCGCCTGTGCCTGCGCCAGGTGGCCGGTCGCGCTGCCGAGCTGGTCGAACTCGGCGTACTCCTGAGACAGGGTGGAAGCCGCGGGCAGATCGAGCACCGGGATATGCAGCTGGGTGAGCTTGGCGCTGATCCCGTTGATGTCGTTCGAGATCACGACCAGGTCGGGCTGGTAAGCCGCGATCGCCTCAGCGTTCGGCTCGTAGGCGGAGAGCTTCGTGATCGGGGCGGTCTTCGGATAGTCCGAATCGGAGTCGACGGCCTTGACCTGGCTGCCGGCGCCGATGGCGTACAGCATCTCGGTGGCGGTCGGCGACAGCGAGACGATCGCGTCCGGCCGGGCCTGGATGTGGACGTCGCCGACAAACGTGCCGACCGTGACCGGGAACGCCTTGCCCGTTCCCTTGGCGTTGCCCGAGCTGGCCGGGCTTGAGCTGCCGCAGGCCGCGCAGGCCAGGGCCAGTGTGAGTACGGCCGCCGCCTGAACAGGCAGCTGACGGGTGCGAACCCGCATAATCATCCTCCGTCGGTTCTGGAGGACGAAGTGCGTCCGTTACCGACGGGGTATCGGAACGAGCCGCCCTTCCTCCGAGGACAGGTCGTCGGCGTAGGCCAGGCGTCCGGGCTCGTCCTCCTGGGGAAGAGGCATCACCGTTGCGGGACAGCGCCGGGATCTCACCGGCTTCGCTGGGACTGCACCGGTCCCGAGACGAACCCACGGCGGCATCGAGGCTTGCGCTTCGCCGGGGTGGGGTGGGGGCCACGGGACGCCGCCACCCTATCGCAGCCGCCGCGGTGGCGCGCCCGATGCGACATTGCCCGGAGAACCGGCCCATGATCAAGGCCCCTCCATCTCATACCTGGAGGGGCCTCTGCCAATTCTGTACAGCAAGGGCGGACCGGCCCAGCACCGACACGCCGGCATCGGCCTGCGCGAGCCTCGTTCCCGGAAAGTAACGGCTCTGGCGGCGCTGGGCGATATCCAGGCAGACGCTGGCGGCGTGGGTACCCCCGAGCTCACGTCGCCGGGTCTGTACCTGGCGCCCGGCCGGCTGACTATCCCGCGCGTGCGGGCCGGCCGGGCGCGCAGGCGCAGGCTGCCGGGACGAAGGCCCTCAGCCCGGCGTGACCGGCCGTGCTGCCCGCGACGGGCCGAATGCCCTCCCCGGGGACGCGCGCCGGGAGTACCGAGGCGGGACCCGGCCAGGTAGCGTTCCGTATATGACTGAGACCGTGACGCCGACGGGCCGCGCGGGCCGATCGCCGGCCGCGCCGTTCGGGCGCATGCTGACGGCGATGATCACGCCGATGACCAGCGCCGGAGCAGTGGACTTCGACGGGGCGGCCAGGCTGGCGGCGTATCTGGTCGACGAGATGCGAAACGACGGCCTGGTGATCAGCGGCACCACCGGAGAATCGCCCACGACCTCGGACGCCGAGAAGGAGCGCTTGCTGACGGCCGTGCTCGAGGCGGTCGGCGACCGGGCCACCGTGGTCGCCGGGGTCGGCACGAACGACACCGAGCACACCTGCGAGCTGGCTCAGGCGGCCGAGCGGGCTGGCGCGCATGGCCTGCTGGTCGTCACCCCGTACTACAACAAGCCCCCGCAGAGCGGTCTGATCACGCATTTCAGCAAAGTGGCCGACGCCACCGCGCTGCCGGTGATGCTCTATGACATCCCCGGCCGGACGGGCACGCCGATCCAGTCGGACACCCTGATCCGGCTGGCCGAGCACCCGCGCATCGTCGCGGTCAAGGACGCTAAGGCCGACTTCGGCGGGGCGTCCAGGGTGATGGCGCACACGGCGCTGGTGTTCTACAGCGGTGACGACATGGTCAACCTGCCCTGGCTGTCGCTGGGCGCGGCCGGGTTCGTCAGCGTGGTCGGGCACGTAGTCGGTGACCGCCTGCACGACATGATCGACGCCTACTATGCCGGCCATGTCGCCGAGGCGCTGCGGATTCACCGTGAGCTGCTGCCGGTGTACACCGGGCTGTTCAGGAACCAGGGCGTGATCATGACCAAGGCCGCGCTCGGCCTGCTTGGACTCCCGGGCGGCCCGGTCCGGCTGCCGCTGCCGGACGCGACCCCGGCCGAGATCGAGCAGCTGCGCGAGGACCTGACCGCGGGCGGGGTCAAGCTCAAGTGAGCCATCCTCATCCAGAGCTGGGGGCCCCGCCGCCACTACCCGCAGGCGGCATGCGCATGGTCGCGCTCGGCGGGCTCGGCGAGATCGGCCGCAACATGACGGTCTTCGAGCACTCAGGCAGCCTGCTGGTCGTGGACTGCGGCGTGCTGTTCCCGGAGGAGAACCAGCCGGGCGTGGACCTGATCCTGCCCGACTTCACCGCCCTGGAGGGCAGGCTCGACCAGATCGAGGCGCTGGTCCTCACGCACGCTCACGAGGACCACATCGGCGCGGTGCCGTATCTGCTGCGCCAGCGGCCCGACATCACGCTGGTCGGCTCCCGCCTCACGCTGGCGCTGGTCAAGAGCAAGCTCACCGAGCACAAGATCGTGCCCGAGACCGTCGAGGTCGCGGCGGGGGACAAGCGCGAGTTCGGCCCGTGGTCGCTGGAATTCCTGGCCGTCAACCACTCGATCCCGGACGCGCTCGCGGTAGCGATCAGGACTAGCGCGGGGCTGGTGCTGCACACCGGCGACTTCAAGATGGACCAGCTGCCGCTTGACGGCAGGCTCACCGACCTCGGCGGCTTCGCCCGGCTCGGCACCGACGGTGTGGACCTGCTGCTGGCGGACTCCACCAACGCCGAGGTGCCCGGCATCGTCACCTCGGAACGCGCGATCGGCCCGGTGCTGTCCGAGGTCTTCGACCACGCGGAACAGCGCATCATCGTGTCCTGCTTCGCCAGCCACGTGCACCGCGTGCAGCAGGTCATGGACGCCGCCGCCGAGCACGGCCGCAAGGTCGCGCTGGTCGGGCGGTCGATGGTGCGCAA
>DAIOWC010000115.1:0-5675 GCA_036758685.1 Streptosporangiaceae bacterium
GACAGCACCCGGCGCGGGTTGCGCATCATGAACCGCAGCAGCTCGAACTCGGTCGCGGTCAGCTCGATCAGGTCGCCGCCGCGGCGGACCTCCCTGGCGTCCTCGTCCATGGTCAGGTCGGCCACCGTCAGCTCGGTGCCGCTGCTGGCCCTGGCCATCCCGGCCCGGCGCAGCAGGCCGCGCAGCCGGGCCAGCACTTCCTCCAGGCTGAACGGCTTGGTCACGTAGTCGTCGCCGCCGGCCGTGATGCCGTTGATCCGGTCCTGCACCGAGTCCCGCGCGGTCAGGAACAGCACGCACACATGCGGCTGCGTCGTCCGCACCCGGCGGAGAACCTCCAGCCCGTCGAAGTCCGGCAGCATGATGTCCAGCACGATCGCGTCCGGCTGGAAGTCGCGAGCGGTCCGCACCGCGCTGCTGCCGTCCGCGGCGGTGCGGATGTCCCAGCCCTCGTAGCGCAGCACGCTGGACATCAGCTCGGCCAGGCTCGGCTCGTCGTCGACGACCAGCACCCGGACCGGGCTGCCGTCCGCGCGCTTGAGGCTCGGGGCAGGCCCGTCCTGCTGCGGGGCTGGTTCCTGCATGACTGTCATCATCCTCTGAGCATCCCTGCCGGGCCTTTAGCCGCCATCTGTACTTCCTCTGAATATCCTCAGTGACCGGCAAGGCCGCAGCTCAGCGCTCTGTCAGCCGCAGCGCGAGGGCCGGGCAGCCGGTGACCGCGCGCCGCGCGTCGCGCAGCAGGACCGAGGGCACCGGCTTGTCCGGCAGGACCGGATAGCCCCATTCGTCGAGCTGGACGAGCTCGGGCAGCAGCTCGGCGCAGGCCCCGTGGCCAGCGCAGGCAACCGGGTTGACCCGCAGGGTCATGGCTTTCGGCACTGTCATCTCCAGTCGGGCTCGGCAGCCGGCACGGCCGCCATCGGCAGGAACGGGCCCGCGGCCGTCGCGGTACACCGGCCCCGGGCGTGCCCGGCGATCTCGGCGGCGAAAACCCGCAGGGCGCTGGTGACGAACCGCACCGTGCCGTCGGGGTGGTGGCACGCGCCGCGCCCCGTGACGAGGCCGCTCCAGCGGCGCAGGTCGGCGAGCTCGGCCGGCGCCGGGAGCGGCCGGGCGACCGCCGTGAGGGCCGCGGCGATCCGCGGCAGGCCGTTCAGGCAGGGGCCGCACTGCCCGGCGGACTCCAGCGCCAGGTAACGCGCCACGTTCGCCACCTCAGCGAGCCCGCAGACGTCGGCGGGCAGCGCCGCGAGGACCCCGGCGCCGACGAACGAGCCGGCGGCCCGCAGATCGGCGTTGCTGAGCCGAAGCCAGCGCGCCTCGCCGGCGGTCAGCCAGCCGCCGTGATAGCCCCCGGCCAGCACTGCCTGCACCCGGTCGTCCAGGCGCAGCAGCTGGCTGATCGGCGTGCCGAGCGCGACCTCGGCGACCCGCCACGATCCGTCGGCCTCGTGCAGGGTGGCGAGGGCTGAGCCCGGCTCGGCGGGCGTGCCGGCCCGGCGGAACCACCCGGCGCCGTACCGGGCAATCAGCCCGATGTGCGCGAGTGTCTCGACGTTCTGGACGAGCGTCGGCCGGCCGCCGATGCCGCGTTCGAAGACACGGTGCTCCTTGTACCCGGGCACCGCGGCCCCGCCGCCGACGCGCGCCACCAGCGCGGTCTCCTCGCCGGCCAGGAACCGGGCCGGCGCCTCGATGACCTCAACGCCGCGCAGCTCCCGTTCCGCTAGTGAATGCTGGAGGCGACCGAGGAGAGCGGGCTGGCCGGCGTGCACGTAGAGGATCGCGGTGCGCGCCCCGCAGGCCTCGGCCGCGGCCTGCAGCCCGTCGAGGACCAGGTGCGGCGCCAGCCAGAGCAGCGCGACGTCCTTGCGGCTCGCGGGCTCGCCCTCCGCGCCGTTGGCGACGGCGACGGCGCCGCGACCGGCGGCGCGCACCGCGGAGATCTTGCGAGCGGCCGGGAACGCGGCTCCGCCCCGGCCGGTCAGCCCCGCGGCGCCGATCTCGTCGATGAGCCTGGCGCCGCGCGGGGGCAGCTGGCCGTGCACGCGCAGGTGGTCGGCCAGGGAGGCGCCCACGGGCTGCCCGTCAGGCATCGCGGCGAGCAGCCGGGGCAGGCCGGTCGCGGCGGCGTCTCGCGGGGGAGCGGCGGTGACCGGCGGGGCCATCGCGGGCCTCATCGCGCACCGGTCCCGGCGGGAACGCGGTCCGTCCGCGCCGGTGCGTGGTCGGCCGCGGCGAGCTCGAGGCCCGGCAGAGCGGCGCGCTCGGGCTCCCGCAGCGCTGTCACGAGCCGCCACGCGGCGGCGGCCAGGACCGCGGCGATGCAGCCGATGGCGAGCCCGAGCAGGCCGCCGCGCTGCATGTCGGTGCTGGACCCGATGCTGTGGGCGACCGCGATCGGCCAGAACGCGTAGCTCAGCCAGTGCACGGCCCGCCAGGTCCGGCGCCCGATCCGTGCCCGCAGCAGGCTTGTGATGATGACCGCGATCATCACGTCGAGCGCGACCGCGCCGAGGCCCAGCCACAGCGTCTCGTACGGGGAGGTGAACGGGACGATCGCCGCCGCGATGCCGATCGTCACGTACGGATCGGCGATTGCGGTGATCACGTGCACGACGATGAAGGCGACCGCGAGGAGGGACAGGTTCCGGTGCAGGCCCGTGGTGGCGAACCTCGGCAGGCCGGGCAGGCTCCGCCTGCGGTTGACCAGGATGCCGAGCACGATCACGACGGTCAGCAGCACCAGGGCAACGACCCCGGTCGACCGGCTCGCGTACCAGAGCGCGGTACTCGCCGTGGCTCCCACTGTCAGCCTCCAGAAGCGCGCCGGCAGCGGCCGTCTGCCGCTGCCCGTGGCGTCAACTGTGGGCGGCGGGCCGCAACGGCAGATCTGGATGACCTCTGCCGCGCCTCTGAAAACGCAGCGTTACGCTTCAGCTACGCAGCGGCGAGCTTTTAGGGGGACGGCAGTGACTTTTGTGCAGATCATGGAGTTCCGGACGGACAACATCGACGCGATGGGGGCGATAACCGGGGACTGGGAGCGGGCGACCGAGGGCAAGCGCACCGCTCGCCGGGCGATGATGACGGCCGATCGCGACGAGCCCGGCCGGTACGTGATGTTCATCTTCTTCGACTCGTACGAGTCGGCGATGGAGAACTCGGAGCTCCCCGAGACCCAGGAGAACGCCGCGCGGATGATGGCCATGGCCGACGGGCCGACGACGTTCCGCAACCTGGACGTCATCGACGAGTCGATGTTCTGACGCCCCACGCGTACACGCCGTTGCTATTGGCGGTGAACAGCCAGTTGCCGGCGAAGACGCTCTGCGCGAAGTCGGTCCCTCGGACGAGAGTCCGCAGGATCCTGCCCGTCGCTGCCCTGATGAGATAGGTAGCGTTGGGAACCGCCGACACGTCGTAGGTGCCGACGGCGATCACGCCGCCGCCGTCCAAGGTCGGGCTGCCGATCACGCCGTTCGGCAGCCCGGTCGCCCACACCAGCCTGCCGTTGCCAGGGTCGCGTTCCTGGACCGAGCCCCGGTACGTCTTTCCCCTGATCGTGACGGCCGGCCCGGCGAGGTACAGGTGCCTCCCGTTGTACGCCGGCGCGGCGGCGCACTCGGCTACCGGTCCGGATGGCCCGCTGATCTCCTTCTCCCAGGCCAGCTTCATGCTGGACTGCTTCAGCGCGTAGAAGATGCCGTTCTTGTCACAGGCGCCCACGTATCGGCCGAAGATGACTGGCGACGCGCCGAAGTCGGCGTCGTAGGTCACCTGCGAGGGCGGCACCTGAAATGAGCCCAGCAGCCTGAGCCGTGGGCTGAGTTTGAGGATCGATTCCGAGTAGCCGAGTCGCTGCTCGGTCTCCGGCCCGTTACCGGTGGAGGCGAAGACGTCGCCGTCCGGGGCGACCGCAACGCTCGACCAGATCGATCCGCCGATGTCGCCCCTGGGCACCGTGTAGAACACGGCGAACTTCTTCCCGGAGATCTGGTGGTAGGCGATAAGCCGCCCGCGGATCAGCGGGTTGTCGCAATTCGAGGCAACGCCAATGTAAATGCTCCCGTGCGCGACCGTGGGCGATGACCAGTCGAAGTAATTGCTGATTCTCGTCGACGGGATCGCGATGACGGACTTCCACTTGAGCCTCAGGTTTGCCGCGCTCAGCGCGTACAGGTAGCCGTTCGCGCCGGCTACGTACACGGTCGCCTGGTGGTCACCGGGATCCGTCGCGACGGTGGCGGTGTCCACGGTGCCGAGGGCACCGCAGGTCTTGATGGGCTGGTAGCCGAGGAACACCCTGTGCAGCACCCTGCCGGTGGTCATGCTGAGCTTGTAGAACCAGCCACCGTCGGAGCCAATGAAGACCGCTCCGTCGGCGACCGTGGGGCTGGCCAGGTAGTTGTGGCCCGGCGCGCGGTGCCACTTCTGCACGAGTCTCGGGACACTGGCAGGCGTGATCGCCTTCTCGGCAGGACTGTAGGAGGCATGCGCGGGCCCGTCGAGATACGCGGGCCAGTCTGTCGCGCCGGATCGCGGCGCTGCCGGATCACTCCACGCCAGGCTGCCAGTGAGCGCAACGCCGAGCAAGCCCGCTAGCGCCCCGATACTGCCCCGGCGACACCGTCCACCCATATATCCCCGCAGTGCTGCCGCTCGGCGTGCAAACTCGAATCAACGGCGACGATATACAGTTTGCGCCACAACAACTACCTTTCAGCGGACAAACCTCGCGCTGCGCGTTCGATTAACGCACTACAGGTTGCAGCGGCTCCAGGGCACCACTCGGGCCGGGCAGGATCAGTCGCGGCTGTAGATGAACCGGTACATGTACCAGCCGGCGTTCACGGCGGGTCCGGTGATGACCATGGCCCTCTGGGGCCGGGCGGTGGCCGGCGACGTAGTCGTACCGGAAAGCTGCATGCGGCGAGCTGACATACCCAGGGTTTTGGTTGGCGCGAACCGCCGCAAACAGGACGAAAAGGCAACCGAAACCCCAGGTATATGGCGAGCCGCGATCTTGACGCGTAGTCCCGTCGTGGCGCGGCGAGTGGTCGACAGGGACGGTCTCGACGCGGCCAACTATTTACGATCCGCTATAATTGCCGCATGGCAATCGATCTTGAAGCCGCGGCAGTGTTGCGCCGGGCCCGGCGAGACGCTGGGATGACGCAGATGGAGCTGGCCTTCCTGGCCGGGATCACCCAGAGCGTGATCAGCGCCTATGAGTCCGGCAGGCGGCAGCCGGCCCTGCCCACGCTCGCCACGCTCGTGGACGCTGCAGGATTTGATCTCGTGATCGAGCTTCGACGGCATCCGCCTCGGTTGGCGCGGCTTTCTGGCCCGGTAGGGCGCCGCGTTCGCCATCTCCGGGCAGACCTGGTGGCCGTGGCCGCCGCCCACGGCGTGACGAACTTGCGCGTATTCGGAAGCGTGGCCCGCGGCGAGGATCGGCCTGGAAGTGACGTCGACCTCCTCGCAGACCTGCCGGGCGGCATGAGCCTTGTCGGGCTTGGCCAGGTCCAAGCCGATTTGGAAGACGTGCTCGGCAGTCCCGTTGACCTTGTCCCGGCGAGCAGCCTGAAGGACGCAGTCGGTGAGCACGCCGAGGCAGACCTGATCGCGCTGTGAGCTACCGAGATCGCCAGCGGATCGGCGACATACAG
>DAIOWC010000115.1:5775-19132 GCA_036758685.1 Streptosporangiaceae bacterium
CAGACCTGATCGCGCTGTGAGCTACCGAGATCGCCAGCGGATCGGCGACATACAGTCAGCAATCGACGCGATACGAGCGCACCTCAACCGCGGCCAGCTGTCAGATGGGCTGGTCTTCGATGCCGTCCGTATCCGACTGGTTGAGATAGGCGAGGCAGTCAAGGCCTTACCGACTGAGCTGCTCGACAGCCAGCCGTCGGTGCCGTGGCGAGAAGTGGCGCGCATGCGCGATCACCTGGCGCACCATTACTTCCACACCTCAGTGGCGCTAGTCCAGTCCACGGTTGACCAAGACCTGCCGGCGCTTGAGCGCGCAATCCAGTCGATTGCCCTCGCATTGCCACCCGAGGATCCCGGTGCTCCGCCGGCTAGCCGCGCTCGGATCTGACTGAACGTCAGTCGCAGCCGTAGATGAACCGGTACATGTACCAGCCGGGGTTCACTGCGGGTCCGGTGATGACCATGGCCGTCTGGGACCGGGGGTGGTGGCCATCGACGTAGTCATACCGGAAGCTGCACATGTAATCCCCTCGCGGCGTCTGCTTGCACGAGGTCAGCCGGAGGTCGGTGTCGGCAAATCGCATGGCCTGCAGCGAGTTGAACGCCTGCGGGTCGGTGACCGCGCGCATTGCCGTGGTGTCGCGATTGTTGTAAGCGGTCGCCATGTAGGTCATCGCGGCCTGCGGCGTGGCGAAGTGCGGCCCGGTGTACGCGGCTGGGACGGAGCCCGGAGGGCTGGTGGTGCCGGTCGCGGCGGGCGTCGGCTGGCTAGTGGCGAGCGCGAGCCGGCTGGCGGACATTGACGGCGCGGGCCTACTGGCGGTCGTGGCGGGCGCGGCAGCGCGCCGCAGTCCCGTCCCGGAGACGCTGGCCTGGCGCGGCGCCATGGAGGCGCACGCTGATACCAGGATGATCAGGCCGGCCGCGCCTGCCAGCGGGATGACGCGGCGCGCCTCCGGCAAGCCTGGCCGGCGGCCTGGGGCCGCGGTGCCGGATGCTGACTCTCCCCGGTGAATGGCTGAAACGTTCATTGTGTTACCTCGCCCCGTTAGCCGCGGCACAGGCCGCGTTAGGAGCGATGGTGCGCGGCGCCGTTGGCCTGGGGCAAGGGGAGGTATCCCCGGGTGGGGAGGTCTCCCCGTGGCATGCCGGCCTGGCTTGTGAGGGCGCCGGGCCCGGTGGGAAGACGGGCCGGGTCTGCGCCGCGGTGCACCACTAGCGGACTTAGCGGGCTTGACTCTGCTTCCGGACGAGTTCCTCGACTGCGCGCGGCGCCGTGGTTTCAAAGTCGAGCAGGCGGGCCCATTCCGGTGTCACGGCGATGGCGACCATCTGCTCGTACAGCGCGCGGACCTGCGTGTCGAACGAGTCCCACGCCTCCGACGGCATTGTGCGATGTGAAGCCTCGAGGTAGCCGTCGGGCACACCGTCGATGACGGTGAGGCTTGCTCTGCCGCGGACAAGCAGCACGCGCGGCGGAGGGCCCGGGATGTCGACCGTGATCGCGACTCGCGGGTCTGCGCTCAGGGCTCGAACCTTGGCCGAGGTCGGGATCGTCCACATCCTGAACCGGTCGCCATCCCAGACGTACCCGATCGGGATGACCCGCGGCCCGCCGTCTTTGCCGGTGTAGGAGAGGTGGAGTATGGGCTCGTTGTGGAGCAGTTGCTGCGCGATTGGCATGGCCATGACCTGGGCGACCGGCGAGGCCACGGTTCCTCCTGTGTAGGTTTTCTTAAGGAACTATATCGCCTCGAGGCTAACACGCACCGTTCCCTTGAGGGACCGCATTCGAAGAGATGACGTCGCGCGCGCCTCGGCGCCGGTCGGCACGCGTCAGCCGCGGGCGCGGATCTGGCTGAACGGCACATCCTTGTCGACCCGGATCTCTGCCGGCAGGCCGAGGATCTTCTCGGCCAGGATGTTCTTCTGGATCTCGTCGGTACCGCCGGCGATCGACTGGGCTGGCACCGAGATCAGTACCTCCGCGATCACGCCGCCCATGGGGGAGTCGGGCCCGGTCAGCAGCGCGCCCGCGCGCGCGATCATCGCGTGGACCCGGGCCGACTCGCGAGCGATGTTGCTGAGCGCGAGCTTGCCGACCGAGCCCTCCGCGCCCGGCCGGGCACCGCGGGCACGGGCCGCCCTGGCCCGCTCGGACGTCCACGCGCTGACGCGCTGCAGCGTCACCAGCCGGGCGATCGCCTGCCTGATCACCGGGTCGCCGGTGACACCCGCCGCGCGCGCGTGCTCGATCACCAGGTCGGCCCGGCCAGCGCGCTGCGGATACCAGGAGTACACCGCGAAGTGCGCCTCGGACTCGGCCCGCGCCTCATCCAGCGCCCGGCCCGGCCTCCGATCGTAGGCAGGCGGCCGCATCGCGCCGAAGCGTCGTTCGTAGGCCAGCGTCGTCAGCGCGACCGGCCAGCCGCCGCCGACCTCGCCGATCACGTTGTCGTCGGGCACCCGCGCATCGGTCAGGAAGACCTCGTTGAACGAGGCGTGGAAGTTCATCTGGCGCAGCGGCCTGGCCTCGACGCCGGGCTGATGCATCGGCAGCGCGAAGAACGTCAGCCCGCGGTGCTTGGGCACCTGGCTGTCGCTGCGAGCCAGCAGCAGGCCCATGTCGGCGTGATGCGCGCTGGTGTTCCACACCTTCTGGCCGTTGATCACCCACTGCTGGCCGTCCAGGCTCGCGGATGTGGACAGCCCGGCCAGATCCGACCCCGCGCCCGGCTCGCTGAACAGCTGGCACCACGTCTGCTCGCCGGTCAGGATCGGCCGGATCAGGCGCGCCTTCAGCTCGTCGCTGCCGTGGGCGAGAATCGTCGGCGCGGCGAGCGTCATGCCGAGACCGACTGGCGTGCCCACCGCACCGAGGGCGACGAGCTCGCCCGCGACGACGTCGTCGGTCCAGGCCGGCCAGCCGCGGCCGTGCCAGCGCTCGGGCCAGGACGGCGCGCCCCAGCCGGAGTCCGCCAGCAGTTCGCGCCAGTCGCGCAGCGGCATGTCCGGGTCCCAGTTCGCGGACACCCACGCCGCCAGTTCGGCCCGGATCTGCCCGGCGGCCGGGACCTGCGGGCTCATGACGATGCGGGGATTTCAGACAGGAACGCGAGTACCTCGGCGTTGAAGGTCTCCGGATCGTCAATGTTCGGGGCGTGGCCAGCGCCGGCGATTACGACTTTGCGCGCCCCAGCGATCTTGGCGGCCATGTAGTCGGCGGCGCCCAGGAAATGCTTGTCCTCGGCGCCGACCACGATCAGCGCCGGCACGGCTATCGACGGCAGCCCGTTGATCACGTGGGCGTCGCGCTGGGTCAGCGTGCCGCGAGCCGCGAGAATCAGGCCGTTAATGTCTTTGTGCGCGTCCCCGTGCAGTTCGGTGCTGCTGCCGAGGCCGGCGATGCCGCGTTCGGCGATACGGTCGGCGGTCGCGAGCGCGCGCTGATTCCAGGCATTCCTGGCCTCGTCGTTGCGGAAGCCGGGGCCGGTGCCGATCAGCACCAGCCCGGCCACCCGCTCCGGATGCGCGAGGGTGAAGTCCAGCGACAGGAAGCCGCCGAGCGAGTGGCCGCCCAGCACCGCGCGCTCCAGGCCGAGCTCATCCAGGATCGCGGCCATGTCGGCGAGGGCGTGCTCGGCCGAGTAACAGCTCTCGTCCGACGGCGACTGGCTGGTGCCGTGGCCGCGCAGATCCCAGGTCACGACCATCCGGTGCGCCGCCAGGGCGGGGACGTTCGGCGCGAACATGTCCGACGTGGCGCCGTAGCCGTGACTTAGCAGCAGCGGCATGGCCCCGCTGGCCTGAGCGGCCATGATCACGTTGTCGCTGATGTCCCCGCAGGGACGGCTGAGCATGGGCATCTGGCCTCACTCGCCGGTGAAGCTGGCCGGGCGCCGGTCGCGTACTGCGGCCAGCCCCTCACGCCAGTCGGTGGTCTGCATGAGTCGTTCCTGCTCGGTTCGTTCCCGTTCCATGGCGGTACGGGCCGCGGCAGCCAGCGGTCCGCGCATCGTCGACCGGATGGAGCGGACCGCCAGCGGAGCCGATCCCGCAATCCTCGCGGCGAACGCGTGCGCCTGGTCGCGGACCTGGTCCGGCTCGGCCAGCTCGTCGGCAAGCCCGAGCGCGACGGCCTCCTCGCCGGTCACCCGGCGGCCGGTGTAGAGCATGTCCATCGCGGCCTGCTGGCCGATCGCGGCCGGCAGCGTGACGGTCAGCGCGAAGCCCTGGTGGATGCCCAGCAGCGCGAAGTTCGCGGCGAACCGGGCCTGCGGCGAGGCGACCCTGAAGTCTGCGGCCATGGCCAGGCCGAGGCCGCCGCCGATCGCGGCGCCCTGGACGGCCGCGACGATCGGGAGCGGCTGCTCAAACAGCCGCTGCGCGACGTCGTAGAGGTGCAGGCCGCCCTGATCGGAGAGCTGCGGTCCGCCCCCGAAGTCCGCCCCGGCGCAGAACACGCGGCCCGCGCTGCACAGCACGATCGCCCGGCACCGACCGCCGGCGGCCAGTTCTTCGCACGCGTCAGCGATCTGCGCGATGAGGCCGAAGCTGAAGAAGTTGTGCGGCGGCCGGTCGATCTCGAGCGTGGCGACGTAGTCATCGCCAAGCTCGACCGTTAGCTCGGGCCCGGCCCGCTCCGCCATCGACTCCGTCATCGACGTCTCCCGCGACTAGAGTGTGATTCGACATCGTAGTCGACTTACGGGCTGCCTTACCAGCGGGAGGCGATGAGATGGCGCAGCCGGATCGGGCCGCCGCCGGCCGCGCGCCGGGCGACGGTCCGCGCACGCGGGGCGGCTGGACCCCGGCGGGCACGGCCGCGCGGCGGCGCATCGCGCAGGCGTCGCGCGGCACCGGCCGGGGGCAGCGGACCCGGGAGCAGATCCTGGCCGCCGCCCATGAGGTGTTCGCGCGGCTTGGCTACCTCGATGCCGGGGTGGACGACATCGTGGCAGCGGCCGGGGTCGCCCGGGGCAGCTTCTACACCTACTTCCCGTCCAAGCTCGAGGTGTTCAAAGTCCTGGCCGCGGAGGTCGGCGAGGCGATCGCGGCGGCCGTCGCGCCCGAGCCGGGAGAGCACGGGCTTGACCCCGTCACCGCGCTGGACCGGGCCAACCGCCGCTACGTGGACGCCTATCGCGAGCACGCCGCGATCTATGGCCTCATCGAGCAGCTGGCCAGCATCGATCCCGAGCTGAAGCGGCTGCGGCGACACTACCGCGCGCTGCACGTCGACCGGGTCGCCGCCCGGATCAGCAGCTGGCAGCGACGCGGGCTGGCCGCGGAATCCGTGGAGCCGCGCACCGCGGCGGCCGCGCTGGTGTCGATGACGTCGAACTTCTGCTACTGGTGGCTGGTCGTCGGGGAGCAGCACGAGGAGGAGAGCGCCGAGCGGACCCTGACCGACCTGTGGGCCGGGTCGCTCGGGCTGACCGCGTCACGACCCGCCTGAGGTCACCGATCCCGAGCCCGAGCTTGAGCTCGGCGGGTTCGTCGTGGTCAGCCCGCTCGAACTGCTCGATGAGCTGCCCGACGAACTGCCCGAAGAGGCACTCGACGAACTGCCCGACGCTGACTTCCCTGAGCTTGAGCTTGAGCTCGATTTCGAGCTAGAGCTGGAAGCGTGGGTGACCGAACTGGTGTGCGCCGATCCCGGCAGGCTGTAGCCGACGGCCGCGGTCGCGACCACGCTCGCCAGCCCCGCGGCCGCGGTCACGGCGCGCAGCCGGGACTGATTCCTGGCTCTCGCGGCCACCGCTGCCGCCGTGCTTGCCGGCGTTCGTCTCTCGGTCATGACTACAGACTGGTGGCGTCCCTTCTGAAAACCATCTGACCGCGCTGCAGGTGTGCACAGAGTGCTTAGCTCGCTGCGCCCACGCTGCCCTGCGCGGCGCCGAAGAGCTCGACGCCGGCTTCGCCCCGCGCCGCGAGCCCCCACACGAGCCAGCCGCCGCTGAGGGCCGCAGCCGCAGCAATCTGCAGGATGCCGGCCACGATGATCGCGGCCGTATTCTGCGCCCTGAGGTCGAACACGAGGAAGAACACGCTGCCGGCCGTCACCGCGACGGATCCGGTGCCGAACAGAACGAACGCGGCGCGCAGCACCGACGCTGCCTCCTGGAACGGCAGCTTGCTGACGAAGATCGAGTACCCGCCCGCCTGGATGCAGTAGCCGCAGGCGAAGAGCCCGTAACCGATCGGAACCAGCAGCCCGTGCGCCGGATCGCCCAGTATCCGGCCGAGCAACAGGACCTGGGCCGCAGCGAACAGCAAAGCGCCAAATACAAGCAGGAGCCGGGCATATGAACGCGTCATGCGGCCCAGTATGGCCGCACGGGTGCCGGACGGGAAGGGCAGCCGCAGCCGCCCGGCGAGCCGCGCGAGCGGCGCAAAAACCTGATGCCAGGCCCGCTGAGCAGCAGGCACGCTCGGCTCATCCGCGCCGGTCCGCACACCCTGATTCTCGACGGCCGCACGAAACGACTCGGTCGCCACCGCGGCCGGCGACGCTGCGGCGGCGGCGCCCCACCGAGCGTTATCCCCACCCGGATGAATGCCGCGGACCCCCCGAGAGCTGCCACACCGCGCACAGCCGACAAGTTTCACCCAGGCTGTGGATAAAGCTGTGGATAGTCCGGTGGAAACCAGTTATGCACAGGGGATAAACAACGGATGTCCTGTGGATGACAAAAGAATCTTGAAGAGCTTGCGGAAAGGCCTTGTGCGGCGGGCTCGGGAGGCAGTAGAAATCTCTCACCACTGAAGACGGTAACCGCCCGGGGCAACCTGGGACCGCCGGAAGGGCCGGGCAACCGGCGCGGAGGGCGGGGGTACTGACACCGGTGGCGGCCGGCAGCCAGCGGTCGCCGAGCAATCGGCTGACTAGGGCGGCAGGCAGGCGGGGCCCCTCCATCTCATACATGGAGGGGCCCCGTCGCATGCAGCACAGCAACCGCCGATGCAGCGTGGCAGACGCCGGTGTGCATCGGCGTCTGCCTCGAACGCTGCAGCCTGACCGACCGTCGCACCCGGCCGATCGCTGAATTGGCGCCTTACCTATCGTAAAAGGTCGGATTTGCCTGCGCCAGAGTCGATCTTTGCGCGTCCGCGTGATATACGGCGCGGTCAGCTGGTGACGGTCACCGTCGTGCTGGGGTAGCCGCTCGCGCCGTTCGGCTCGGGCGGCTCCTGCAGCGACGTCTGGGTGTACCCGGTCTTGTCGGTGGCACGCGCCTGGATGACGTAATTGCCGGGCTCGACATTCGCGTCCCACTGGTAGACCCACTGCCGCCAGGTGTCCAGGTCAGGCACGGAGGCCAGCTGAGCGGGCTGCCACGGGCCGCTGCCGACCTTCACCTCCACCGCGTCGATGCCCTTGTGCTGGGCCCAGGCCACGCCGGCGATCGCCGTCTGGTGACCGGCCTTGACGCTCGCCCCGAAACCGGGCACATCGATGCGGGATTCGGTCTTGATCGGAGCCTGGGCCGACCAGCCGCGCTGCGCCCAGTACGAGGTGTTCGCCGCGTAGGTGGTGACCTCGATGTCGGTGATCCACTTGCAGGCCGACACGTACCCGTAGAGGCCGGGGATGACCAGCCGGGCCGGGAACCCGTGCGCGATCGGCAGCGCGGTGCCGTTCATCGCCACCGCGAGCATGGCGTCCCGGCCGTCCATCGCCGTCTGGACGGGCGTGCCCGAGGTGAAGCCGTCGGCCGAGGTGCACAGGAGCTGATCGGCGCCCGCCCGGATGCCTGCCTGCTGCAGGAGGCTGCGCAGGCTCGCGCCGAGCCACTTGGCGTTGCCGACGTACGGGCCGCCGACGGGGTTGGACACGCAGCACAGCGTGATGTAGTCCTCGAGCAGCGGGCGCCGGATCAGGTCGTCGAAGCTCAGCACCAGTTCCCGCTGGACCATGCCGTGGATCCGCAGGTGCCAGCTCGCGGGCAGGACCTCCGGCAGGACGATCGCGGTGTCCACCCGGTAGAAGCTGCCGTTCGGCGTGATGAAGGGGCTCAGGCCAGGGATCTTGAGGTCATAGCCGGCCGGCAGAGGCGGCGCCGCGGTGGCGGCGCGGGGGAACTTGAGTGACTTCTGGGCCACCGAAACGGCCCGGTTCTCGGCGAGCCAGGTGGCGCCGGCGTAGACGGCCAGGCTCGCGCCCGCGGCCCCGGCGCTGGCGAGGAGAAACCGCCGGCGGCTCTGCTGGTCCTCGTAGCCGGACAGGGCAGGCCGCGCCGCCGGCCGGCCGCGGTCCCGCCAGCCTGACCCCGAGTCCCGGTCATAGCTCGGCAGCCAGCCCTGCCAGGGATCCGAGTCCTGCGGCTCGGCTTCCGTCGGCGATGGCGGGCGGCTGGCGGGCGGCTCGGGTGCGGGCGCATCGGTCTTCGGCGGCACGGTCGGCGGCGGGACAGCCCGCGGGGGCGTGGCGCGCGGTGCCGTCGCGAGCCGCGCCGGCGCCCCGGCCCGGTACGTGAGCGCGCGGCGGCCGACCCCGCTGGCCCGCCACATGAACAGCGCCGCGGCCAGGCCGCCGATGAGCGTGGGCAGTGCGTCGATCCCGCGGGAGGTGGGCTGGCTCTCGGCCGCGTAGACCCCGATCGCGATGAACACCGCCAGGCCGATCAGGCCGTACCAGAGCTTGCGCAGCGCGAGGATGCCGATGACGATCGCGAAGACGATCAGGACAGCGCGGATGCCCCAGACGAGCACGGTCTTGTCATTGGAGCCGAACTCGCGGATGGCGAAGTTCTTGAGCGAGGGCGGGGTGTGGTTGATCGACAGCTCGCCGACGGCGTCCACCGGCTCGCCTACTTGTGAGCTGATGAACGCCGCGACCGCCTGCGCGACGGCCAGGGCGACCAGCGCGGTCGCGACCCCGAGAACCGCGCCGAAGGCGGCGGACACGACCTGACGTCGCCTGGGAATGATCGGCCATGGCCTGCTCGGCGGAAAGCTCACAGCTGTAATTCGTAGCAGCAGCGTCGCTGGATTGGGTAACTGCGGCCCGGCGATGGACACTGGCGCCAAGCTGATCTCGTTCCGGTGTCGAATACAGGGATGTGAACGTGTCAGGTTTGCCGGGCGGCTCAGGTGAGGAGCACGCCGCCGGCCGGTCCGGCCGCCCTGACCTGGAGGGCGCCATGGGGGCGGTCGCGAAGGGCGACCCGGCGGCGTTCGCGGTGGTTTATGACTACGTGGCCCCGGCCGTGCTCGGCACGGTCAGGCGGGTGCTGCGCGATCCGGCGCAGTCCGAGGAGGTCATGCAGGAGGTCCTGCTCGAGGTCTGGCGCAGCGCGGGGCGATTCGACCCCGGCGCGGGCTCGGCGAGCGCGTGGATCATGACGCTCGCGCACCGCCGGGCCGTGGACCGGGTCCGGTCCGAGCAGCGCGCCGCCGACCGGGAGCTGCGGGCCGCGACCGCCAGCATCGCCTTCGACGAGGTGACCGACGCCGTCGAGGCGCGGCTCGAGCACGAGCGCGTCCGGCGCTGCCTGGCGGCGCTAACCGATCTGCAGCGCGAGTCGGTGACGCTGGCGTACTACCACGGATACAGCTACCCAGAGGTAGCCAGGCTGCTGGGGGTGGCCGTCGGCACCGTCAAGACGCGGATGCGGGACGGCCTGATCAGGCTGCGAGATTGCCTGGGGGTGGAGTGATGCGCAGGAGCACCGCGGCGCTGCACACTCTGGTCGGCGCCTACGTCATGGACGCTGTGCCGGCTCCGGACCGCG
The DNA here is from genome assembly GCA_036758685.1 of Streptosporangiaceae bacterium. Classification (GTDB taxonomy): domain Bacteria; phylum Actinomycetota; class Actinomycetes; order Streptosporangiales; family Streptosporangiaceae; genus JAJYUU01. The sequence continues at coordinate 15,513 of DAIOWC010000115.1, forward strand.
CGGCCTTCGAGCGGCACCTCGCGGGCTGCGAGCCGTGCCGCGAGGAAGTGCGCGGGCTGCGGGAGGCGGCGGCCAGGCTCGGCGAGGCGGCCGCCATCGAGCCGCGGCCGGAACTGCGCGAGCAGACGCTGCTGGCCGCGACCAGGCTGCGCCAGCTGCCGCCCGTGGTTCCCGAGCCAGATCCGGGGCTGGCAGGCCGCCGGTCCGCGCGCCCGCCCGGCGGGTGGTGGCGTTCCCTGCGGTCGCGGCCGGGAGCGATCCGCAGGTCGTGGCTGGCGGTCGCCACCGCGGCCGCGGCGGTCCTGGCGGTGGCGGCCGTGGGGCTGGCCGTGCACGCGACGTCGATGCAGCACCGGCTCTCGTCGACCGAGCAGCGCGATCACGCGATCGCCGAGATCCTGGGCGCTCCCGACGCGGTCATGCTCACGGCGAAGGTGCAGACGGGCGGCACCGCCACCGTGGTGATGTCGCACCGGGCCGGGAAACTGGTGTTCACCGCGGACCGGCTGCCCGCGCTGCCTGCCTCGAAGGCTTATGAGCTCTGGCTGATGAGCCCGGCGGGGGACCGGTCGGCGGGGATGCTGCCGGCCGCCCGGGACGGCATGTCCGGTCCGATGGTGGTCGGCGGGCTGGCCCACGGCGATGTGCTGGGGCTGACGGTGGAGCCGGCCAGCGGTTCCAGCCAGATGTCCTCGAGCCCGATCGTGGTGGTTGGCCTCGGGAGCTGAGCTGGGCACACTGGCCCCGGGCGACATGTGCCCGCCAGGCAGGCTAACGTGGCGGACGTGAAAGCTTCCCCCGAGGCGCAGGTGCGCCTGCTTGACCTTGCGGATCTGGACGCTGAGCTGGGCAGGCTGGAGCACCGGCGGCGGGGCCTGCCCGAGCACGCCGAGCTGAGTCAGCTCGAGCAGCGCGACAGTGCGCTTCGCGACGAGATTGCCACACTTCAGGCCAAGGAGGGCGATCTCAACCGGGAGCAGGCCAAGGCCGACGCTGACGTGGAGCAGGTGCGCACGAGGATCCAGCGAGACCGGACCCGGCTGGACGCAGGTCAGGTGTCCTCGCCGCGGGAGCTGGAGAACCTCCAGTCCGAGATCGAGTCGCTGCTGCGCAGGCAGTCGGACCTGGAGGACGTCGAGCTTGAGGTGATGGAGCGCCGCGAAGGGGCGCAGGCCCGGCTGTCCGAGGCGACGGCCGAGCGCGCGGCGATCGCGACCGACGTTAAGTCGGTGACGGCGCGCCGGGACGAGATCCTGGCGGAGATCGATGAGCAGGCGTCGAAGGCAGCCGACCGCCGGGCGGGGGTCGCGGCCGAGGAGCCGGCCGACCTGCTCGACCTTTACGAGCGGCTGCGCGTGCAGCACGGCGGGGTCGGGGCCGCGGCGCTGCGCCGCGGCCAGTGCCAGGGCTGCCACCTGAGCCTGAACACCGTGGACCTGAACGCGATTCGGGCCGCCGAGCCAGATGAGGTCGTGCGGTGCGAGGAATGCCGCCGGATCCTCGTACGGACGGCTGAGTCGGGGCTGTGACCACAAGCGGCTGGGGACCGCCGCAGGACAAGGCGACCACGACGCTGCTGCTCCGGCACGGGCAGACGGCGATGTCGGCGGAGCGCAGATTCGCTGGCCGAGGGGACATCCCGCTGACCGACCTCGGCCGGGAGCAGGCAGCTGCCGCTGCGGCCAGACTCAAGGCTCGCGGCGGCATCGACCTCATCGCGTCCTCGCCGCTGTCGCGGGCCAGGCACACCGCTGAGGCCGTGGCCGAGGCTACGGGCGCCCCGCTGGTGACGGACGAGGACCTCGCCGAGACCGACTTCGGCGACTGGGAAGGCATGACGTTCGCCGAGGTGATGGCGCGCTGGCCGGATGAGATGGCGGCCTGGCGGGGGAGTGCCGACGTGGCCCCGCCGGGCGGGGAGAGCCTGTCCAGCGCCGCGCGCCGGGCCCTGGCCGCGCTGGACCGGCTGCTGGCGTCGCACGGGCAGTCGACGATCGTGATCGTCAGCCACGTCACTCCGATCAAGACCATCATCTGCCGCGCGCTGCTTGCGCCTCCGGCGGCGCTGTTCCGGATACACCTCGACGTCGCCTCGCTATCAGAGGCGGCCTGGTTCGCTGATGGCCCGGCGCTGCTGCGGTCGATGAACGACACTGCTCATCTGCAAGCCGGCGCCGGGGATCACGGCGGCTGGCTCGGGCGCCGGCTCGGGCGCCGGGGAGCGTAGTCTCGGCTTGTGGAGCCGCCGGCGGCCCCATTTCTGGCAGCTTGGGTCCAATGTGCTCAGGTAAAGATTCGCCAGGAGTGTAAATAGTTGCTGGGCGTGGAATAGCACCTCCGTAATTGATCAAGACGGGGGGAATTTTCAGTGCCTGTTACCACGACCCGTGCGGCCACCCGCCGTAGTTCGGCGAGCACCGCCCGCAGCAGGTCGGTAAGCCGCAGTGCGTCTGGCACTGCCAGCCGGCCGAAATCCAAGGCCAGAACCACGAGCAGCGCGAAGTCGAGGGCGACGCGCAGCACGGCCGCCAAGCCGGCAGGAACGGCTTCATCGACAACCCGGAAGCCCGCCTCGCGGTCTAGCCGGAGCACTGCCTCGCGGTCGACCCGCAGCGGTGCTGCGCGCTCGACCCGGAGCACCGCTTCCCGCTCGACCCGGAGCACGTCCGCCCGCTCGACCCGGAGCACCGCATCCAGGAGCTCGCTGACGCCGGCGTCGGCCGCGCGCAACGTGTCCTCGGCCGCGACCAAGGTAAACACCGCAGCGACGAAGATGACCGCCGCCGCGACCAAGGCCACGACCTCGGCCAAGACGATGTCCTCGGCCATGCGCGCGATGAACACCGCCACCAAGGCCATGTCGACCGCAGCAAAGGCGCTGACGGCAGCGGCCAAGACCATGCAGTCGGCCAAGCCGGCCGCGGGCACGGCGATCAGGCGGGCAGCGGCGAAGCCGCGGACCGCCAGCAGCAGGTCCAGGGCCGCCGCGAGGCCGAAGGCCTCGACGTCCAGGCCGCGGACCGCCTCGACGCGCAGCCGGTCAACTGCCTCCACGCGCAGCCGGTCAACCGCCGCCAAGTCCCGGACCACCAGTTCCAGGACGGTGGCGGCCAAGGCCACCACGGCCAAGCCGAAGTCGTCGACCTCGAAGCCGAAGTCGACGGTGTCCCGGCCGCGTACCGCCACGCCGAAGTCGGCGCGTCCGTCGGTTCGCCGGTCAACCAGTCGCTCAACCAGCCGCCCGGCCGCCAGCCGGACGAGCTCCAGCCGCTCCTCGATGCCGAATCTGTCGCTGGCGAGCCCGCCGAAGCAGAGCAACGGCGAGAGCTACGGCAGTCTCCTGGGTAGCCTGATCCGCTAGCCGGATACCAGCTGCTCGCGCCAAGGCGGGCGGCGTTCGCCACATGCTGGCGGCGCCGTCCGCCTTCGGCGTATCCGGGGCGGCTCGCTGCCTGGCTGCCGGCGCCGGCGCATTCGCCACGGCCGGGCCCGGCCCCCTACGCTGGAGGGCAGCGGCGGGCGAGTTGGCCGGGCGGCCGCGTCACGCCAGGTCCGCCTGGCGTGCCGAGGAAGGTCCGGGCTCCGCAGGGCAGGGTGGTCGGTAACGCCGACCCGGGGTG